>NZ_JBCHAA010000049.1:0-818 GCF_053525655.1 Trinickia camelliae | reverse complement strand
TGGTGCGCGCGAGCAACCTGAGCATCTCGGCGCGCTACGAGCTGCAGGCGGGCTCGGGCTTCCTGTCGAACACCGGCATCCTGCGTTTGCAGCAGCGTTTCTGAATCGGGTAGAAGACCATGCATAAATCGGAACCTCAACCGCAACCGGCGGCAAGACGGCTGACGGCGCTCAGCCTCGCGGTGACGGCGGCGCTCGCCGCAATGACGCCGCACGCGGCCAAGTCCCAGACGGTCATCTCCGGCAACGTGAACAGCACGCAGTGGTGGACCAGCGGCAATTTCACGGTCAACAAGGGGGCGTTGATCTCCACCAGCGCCACCGCGGTGGCGGCGATCGGGTCGTCGCTGGGCACGCTGACCAATAACGGCACGCTCAACGGCGTCAACACCGTTCAGACTTCCGGCAACATCGCCGCGCTGATCAACAACGGCACCATCACCGCCACCATCGTCAGCGCGGGCACCGATGCATTCGAGAACAGCGGCACGATCGGCTCGCTGGTCAACAGCGGCACGATCAGCGGGTGGTCCGTTGGCCTCATCAACAACCCGGGCACCATCGGCACGCTGACGAACAGCGGTACGATCAGCGGCCGCAACACCGCCATCGACAACGTCAGCCCCTCCGGGATCGGCACGTTGAGCAACAGCGGCACGATCCGCGCGACTGGCATCGGCCTCTACAACGGCGGCACGATCGGCTCGCTGGTCAACAGCGGCACGATCACGGGCAATAGCTACGCGATCTACAACGACACGACCGGCACGATCGGCCCGATCACCAACTCGGGCGTGATCGCGGGCAACATCGTGAAC
>NZ_JBCHAA010000048.1:0-1043 GCF_053525655.1 Trinickia camelliae | reverse complement strand
GAAGAGGTCGATCTCGAAGGGCCGCGCGCGGGCGAAGTGCTGATCGAAGTGAAAGCGACGGGCATCTGCCATACCGATTACTACACGCTCTCGGGCGCGGACCCGGAAGGGATCTTCCCGGCGATCCTCGGACATGAAGGCGCGGGCGTGGTGGTCGACGTCGGGCCGGGCGTGGGCACATTGAAAAAAGGCGACCACGTGATTCCGCTTTACACGCCCGAATGCCGCGAGTGCAAGTTCTGCCTGTCGCGCAAGACCAACCTGTGCCAGAAGATCCGCGCGACGCAAGGCAAAGGGTTGATGCCTGACGCGACCTCGCGCTTCTCGGTTGGCGGCAAGCCGATCTTTCACTACATGGGCACGTCTACCTTCTCGAACTACATCGTCGTGCCGGAAATCGCGGTCGCGAAGATCCGCGAAGACGCGCCGTTCGACAAGGTCTGCTACATCGGCTGCGGCGTGACGACGGGCGTCGGCGCGGTGGTTTATACGGCGAAGGTCGAAGTGGGCGCGAACGTGGTCGTGTTCGGTCTTGGCGGCATCGGCTTGAACGTGATCCAAGGCGCAAAGATGGTCGGCGCGGACAAGATCATCGGCGTCGATCTCAACCCGGGCCGTGTCGAACTCGCGAAGAAATTTGGCATGACGCACTTCGTCAATCCGAAGGACGTCGAGAACGTCGTCGATCACATCGTGCAGCTCACCGATGGCGGCGCCGATTACTCGTTCGAATGCATCGGCAACGTGAAGACGATGCGCCAGGCGCTCGAATGCTGTCACAAGGGCTGGGGGCAGTCGATCATCATCGGCGTGGCGGCGGCGGGCGAGGAGATCAGCACGCGGCCCTTCCAGCTCGTGACGGGCCGCGAGTGGAAGGGCTCGGCATTCGGCGGCGCGCGCGGACGCACGGATGTGCCGAAGATCGTCGACTGGTACATGGAAGGCAAGCTCAACATCGATGATCTGATCACGCACACACTGCCGCTCGAGAAGATCAACGAGGGCTTCGATTTGATGAAGAGCGGCGAGTCGATTCGCTCGGT
>NZ_JBCHAA010000047.1:0-1084 GCF_053525655.1 Trinickia camelliae | reverse complement strand
CGGATGATCTTGTTGTCGATGCGCTGCTCGATGATGTGGGCGGCCCAGCCCGAGGTACGCGAGATGACGAAGAGCGGCGTGAACATGGCCGTCGGCACGCCCATCATGTGATACGACACGGCGCTGAACCAGTCGAGGTTCGGGAACATTTTTTTCACGTCCCACATCACCGTTTCCAGGCGCTCGGCGATGTTGAAGAGCTTCAGGTTGCCCGCGTCCTTCGAGAGCTTCTTCGCCACTTCCTTGATGACCTTGTTGCGCGGGTCGGAGATCGTGTAGACCGGGTGGCCGAAGCCGATCACGACTTCCTTCGCTTCGACGCGGCGGCGGATGTCCGCTTCGGCTTCGTCGGGCGTCTGGTAGCGCGTCTGGATGTCGAACGCGGCTTCATTGGCGCCGCCGTGCTTCGGGCCGCGCAACGCGCCGATCGCGCCGGTGATGGCCGAGTAGATGTCCGAGCCCGTGCCCGCGATCACGCGGCCGGTGAACGTCGAGGCGTTGAATTCGTGCTCGGCGTAGAGGTTCAGCGAGGTGTGCATCGCCTCGACCCACGCCTTCGACGGCTCCTTGCCGTGCAGCAGGTGCAGGAAGTGGCCGCCGATCGAATCGTCGTCGGTCTCCACTTCGATACGCTTGCCGTTGTGCGAGTAGTGGTACCAGTAGAGCAGCATCGAGCCGAGCGAGGCCATCAGGCGATCGGCGATGTCGCGTGCGCCGGCGAGGTTGTGGTCGTCTTTCTCGGGCAGCACGGTGCCGAGAATCGACACGCCGGTGCGCATCACGTCCATCGGGTGCGCCGAGGCCGGGATCCATTCGAGTGCGGCCTTCACGTTCGCGGGCAAGCCGCGCAGCGCCTTGAGCTTGGTCTTGTAGGCGGTGAGTTCGGCCTGCGTCGGCAGTTTTTCGTGCACGAGCAGGTAAGCGATCTCCTCGAACTCGCAGGTCGTCGCGACATCGAGGATGTCGTAGCCGCGGTAGTGCAAGTCGTTGCCGGTGCGCCCGACCGTGCACAGCGCCGTGTTGCCCGCCGTCACGCCCGAAAGCGCCACCGATTTCTTCGGCTTGAAGCCGGGCGTGCCTGCCG
>NZ_JBCHAA010000046.1:0-1100 GCF_053525655.1 Trinickia camelliae | reverse complement strand
GAGCCCGCCTGCAGCTCGTAGCGCGCCGAGATGCTCAGGTTGCTCGCGCGCACCAGCGTCACGCCCAGCGACACGTCCGCCAGGTTCGACACCGGGGTCGCGCCCACTGTCGTGAACGCGGTCTCGCCCGTCGCGTCCGCCGCGAAGCCCGCGCCGGTCGTCTGCCGTGCCTGGTCGTACTCATGGATCCACTGCACGCGCAACTCCGGCACCAGCTCCCCGCACTTGGTTTGGAAGGCCTTGTCGAGCTTCACGCCCAGCGCGCTTCTGACCGAGTTCGTGCGCGAGCCGCCCACGGTGAGCGCCGCGCCGTTGCCGCCGCTCTCCGTATAGCCCGCCTGGTTCAGGTGGCTGTAGGTCAGGCTCGCGAGCGGCGTCAACGTGGCGCTAGCCACCGCCAGCGGCCAGCCCGCTTCGGCGTGCGCCACGTACTGCTGGCCGCTGAAGCTGCCATAGGCCGCGCCGCTGTAGCCCGTCGTGCTCACCACGCGCGTCGTGTCGTAGTGCTGCAGCGTCGCCGCGCCCGACAGGTTCACGTACCACGGCGAGCCCAGGTAGCTGGCGTAGCCGATCAGGCCGTAGGCGTTCACGCCCGCGCTGTCGCCCGCGGTGTCGCCGGTGGCGTCGATCGCGGTGTGCGAGTACTGGAACGCGCCGCCGGCCTGCCAGTGCTCGCCGAACGCGCGGTCCGCGCCGACGAGCAGCCCGCCGTAGTTCGCGCTGTAGCCGTCCACGCCGTCGCGCTCGCCCTGGCTCGCGTGGCCGCCGAACGCCTGGCCCCAGGTAGTCCAGCGCGGCGCGCTGTCGCCGGTCGCCACGCCCGTGGCGCCTTCGGCCCGCGCGATGCGCAGCGCGTCCACGTGCGCGTTCACCACGCCGAGGGCTTCGAGCGTCGAGACCGAGCCTGCGTACTGGGTTTGAAGAGGTGCGAGCTGCTTGCCGATCTGGTTGGCCGTGCTGCTCGATCCGTTGGCAAGCGACGCCAGTGTCGCGTCGTACAGGTTCAGCAGGCCGGCGTTGTCCACGCCGGTGTAGCCGAGCAGGCCGCGCAGCGCGTTCGTGGCGTTGGGCTGGGTCGCGAGCGAAGCGAACGAGGCGGG
>NZ_JBCHAA010000045.1:0-1126 GCF_053525655.1 Trinickia camelliae | reverse complement strand
CCTGACGCATCGGCGGCATCGGCTGCGGCCGCTCCCGCTGCGCCGACCGCGCCGTTCTCGGTCGATTCCTCGAAGATCAACTCGGGCGACACCGCCTGGATGCTGACCTCCACCGCACTCGTGCTGTTCATGACGATCCCGGGCCTCGCGCTCTTCTACGGCGGCATGGTCCGCAAGAAGAACGTGCTCGCCACCATCATGCAGAGCTTCGCGATCACCTGCGTCGTGACGGTGGTCTGGACGATCATCGGCTACAGCCTCGCGTTCACGCCAGGCAACTCGTTCATCGGCGGCTTCTCGCGCATCTTCCTTGCCGGGATGAACTACATCCACGGCGACAAGGCGACCACGCTGACCGTGAGCCACCTCGCGCCGACCATCCCCGAGACGGTCTACTTCGTCTACCAGATGACGTTCGCGATCATCACGCCGGCGCTGATCACCGGTGCGTTCGCCGATCGCATGAAGTTCTCGTCGATGCTGGTGTTCATGACGCTGTGGTCGATCATCGTCTACTCGCCGATCGCGCACATGGTGTGGGAACCGACGGGCTGGCTGGCGACCGCTGGCATCCTCGACTTCGCAGGCGGCACGGTCGTGCACATCAACGCCGGTGTCGCAGGCCTCGTGTGCTGCCTGGTGCTCGGCAAGCGCGTGGGCTTCGGCAAGGAAGCGATGGCGCCGCACAACCTCGTGCTGACGCTGATGGGCGCGGCCATGCTGTGGGTGGGCTGGTTCGGCTTCAACGCCGGTTCCGCCGTGGTGGCGGACGGCCGTGCGGGCTTCGCGATGCTGACGACGCAAGTCGCGACCGCGCTGGCCGCGCTTGCGTGGATGTTCGCGGAGTGGATCGCGAAGGGCAAGCCGTCGGCGCTGGGCATCGCGTCGGGCGCGGTGGCGGGTCTCGTGGCGATCACGCCGGCGTCGGGCTATGTCGGCGTGACGGGCGCGTTCGTGATCGGCATCGCGGCCGGTGTGATCTGCTTCTGGTCGGCGACGTGGCTCAAGGGCAAGCTCGGCTATGACGACTCGCTCGACGCGTTCGGCGTGCACGGCATCGGCGGTATCGTCGGCGCGATCCTGACCGGCGTGTTCGCGGTGAAGGACATCGGCGGCGCGGACGGCA
>NZ_JBCHAA010000044.1:0-1213 GCF_053525655.1 Trinickia camelliae | reverse complement strand
TCCTCGGCGGAAATCAGCGCGAACCAGACATGTGTGGCTGACCATCCGCGCGGGTCACGCGTCGCGCTGCCCCAGCTGCCAAGCTGCTCCAGATACGGACTCCTCATGACTGTCTTCTCGAACAGTTTGCGGCGCGCGCAGTCCTCGAGCGTCGCGTCGGTCTCCACGTCGACAAAGCCGCCCGGTAGCGCCCAGCACCCCGGATACGGTTCGCCGGCGCCGGCTGGTCGCTGCACGAGCAGAACCTGCAGCACGTTATCGAGCACGGTGAAGATCACGACGTCGACCGTCGTGTACGGCAGAGAAAACTCGGGGCCCTGACGGACGCGTCGTCTGGAAGCAGAAGTCTTTTGTGTCATGGCGAACTCGAAAAACTTGACGACCCTCATTCTAGGTTGTATTGTGCAACTCATACAAGTTGTACTGTACAACTCAAAAGAGAGGCCTTCATCATGTTCGGGATTCGATTCATCAAGTCGCAGCCGACCGTTCACCTGATGCAGTTCCAAGCGGGAAGGGTGGTGCGCGAAGGCGCCGGGCTGTCGTTCTTCTACTACGCCCCGGCGACGACGCTGGTGTCCGTTCCGGTCGCAAGCCAGGATCGTCCTTTCATCCTCGAACTGGTCACAGCGGATTTCCAGAGCGTGACCGTGCAGGGTCAAGTGACCTACCGCATCAGCGACCCGCACCGTACCGCAGCGATGATGGATTTCTCGCTGGGTAAGGACGGCCGGTCGTATGTCTCCGAAGATCCGAAGCGGCTCGGGGAACGCGTCGCGATGCAGGTCGAGGTGATCGTGCAGCAGGCCGTGCAGGCGCTGGAATTGAAGGAGGCGCTGCGCGCGTCGGCGTCGATTGCCCGCACGGCGCAGACCGAACTCGCCAGCCAGCCCGAAATTGAGGCGCTGGGGCTCGAGATACTCGGTGTGTCGGTAATGGCCGTCAAGCCCACCCCGGACATTGCCAGGGCGCTCGAAGCCGAAGCGCGCGAGTCCAACCTCAAGGCCGCTGACGACGCCGTGTATCTGCGGCGCATGTCGGCAGTGGAAAACGAGCGCGCAATCCGGCAGAACGAACTCGATACCGACATCGCGGTCGAGCAGAAGAAGCGGCAGATCCGCGAGACGCAGATGGAAGCGAAGGCCACGTTGATGCGCAAGGAAAACGAGTTGCGTGGTGAGCAGATGGCGTCCGACATCGAACTCGAAGAAAA
>NZ_JBCHAA010000043.1:0-1232 GCF_053525655.1 Trinickia camelliae | reverse complement strand
TGAATCGCCCCGGCCCCAGTAGACACCTGCAAGCCTCAAACTAGAGGTTAGACAGGAGGTGCGATGAGCGCACAGAGATACCCCGAGGAATTCAAGGTCGAAGCGGTCAGTCAAGTCTTGGACAGAGGCCACAGCGTTGCCGAGGTCGCGCAGCGGTTGGGCGTGAGCCAACACAGCTTGTACCAGTGGATCAAACAACGGCGCCAACCCGTGGCAGAGCACCAAGGGCAAGTATCGCAATCCGAAGAGGTGCGAAGGCTCAAGGCCGAGCTCAAACGGGTGACCGAGGAGCGCGACATCCTAAAAAAGGCCGCAGCGTACTTTGCCAAGCAGTCCGGGTGAGGTACGCCTTCATCAAGGCGCACGCGGGTCAATACAGCGTGCGCCGTCTGTGCAAGGCGATGTCGGTGCATCCCAGTGGTTACTACGCGTGGCACGCACAACCATTGAGCCCACGCGCGAAGGACGATCAACGCCTGCTGGGCTTGCTCAAGCAGGCCTGGCTGGAGAGCGGCGGCGTCTATGGCTATCGCAAGCTCACCCTGGACATGCGCGATTTGGGCGAACGCTGCGGCAAGCACCGTGTGGCGAGGCTGCTCAAGGCCGAGGGACTGCGTTCGCAATCGGGCTATCGCAGGCGTGCGGCTGCGCAGGCCGGCAAGCCGGCGGTGGTCGCGCCCAATCACCTGCAACGGCGGTTCACGGTCGACGGCCCGAACCAGTCCTGGGTGACCGACATCACCTATATACGCACGCACGAAGGCTGGCTGTACCTGAGCGTGGTCATCGATCTATGGTCGCGCATGGTCGTAGGCTGGTCCATGGGGCAGCGCATCGATACCCGGTTGGCGCTGGATGCCTTGCTGATGGCGCTATGGCGACGCCGCCCGCGCCAGCAAGTGCTGATTCACTCGGATCAGGGGTGCCAATTCACCGGCCACACCTGGCAAAGCTTCCTGCGCGAGCACAACCTGCTGTGCAGCATGAGCCGGCGTGGCAACTGCCACGACAATGCCGTGGCTGAGAGCTTCTTCCAGTTGCTCAAGCGCGAGCGAGTGCGTCGGCAAATCTATGCCACCCGGCACGAGGCCAAGTCCGACGTCTTCAACTACATCGAGATGTTCTACAACCCCACACGGCGTCATTCGAGCGCCAACGGACTATCACCGGTAGAGTTCGAACAACGCCATTCCCAACGGCTCGTGAGTGTCTAGGATAGCCGGGGCGATTCA
>NZ_JBCHAA010000042.1:0-4544 GCF_053525655.1 Trinickia camelliae | reverse complement strand
TTGGGCAAGGACCAAAGTGACCCCGGTCCCGGGGAGGGACGGACTATACGGAACGCCGCGAATTCAAAGTGTTCACGAAAACCCAAGCAAACGACACAACCCCAGCACCCACCACGAATTCAAAGTTATCGCGAAAGCCCAGGCAAAAGAACGAGCGCTAACATCCCATCACGAAGGCTGTCTGCCGACACCACCGACAGCGGCCTGCACCTCCTCCACCTTTTCCTCGCCCTGCGGCGCACTTTCCACCTTCGCCGCTTCCACGGCGAGCACTTGCTGCCGCGCCGGGAACAGCTTGTTGCGCAGGATCAGGAACGGGAACTCGACGACGCGCGTCGTCACATAGCCGACGACGATTGCAATCGCAGCCTGCCCCGATAGCACGATCGCCCACGCGATAAGCGGCGGCACGCCGAGCGCCGCGGTCTTGTGAATCAGGATGTCGCCCGGCGCGAGCGCGATCGAATGCCAAAGGTAGATCCCGTACGAATACACGCCGACCCACGCCACCGCGCGGAACACCAACGAGCGGCGAATCTTCGCCGAATACTCGAGCACGAACACGATCAGCGCGACATAGCCGATCGCCTGAATCGTGTAGCCGATGCTTTCGTCGATTGCGAAGTGCTTGGTCGCGAGCACGAGCCATGCGGCAAGCATCGCGAGCAGCGCAAGCAACAAGCCTTTGTTCTGCGCGAAACGCTTGTACGTCTCGGGCTTCATCCAATAGAACACGGCGAGTATCACGCCCGCGAGCAGGCTGTCGATGCGGTACTGCGTATAAGCGAAAGCCGCGTCGAGATCGCCTTGCGCCACCACCACGCAGCGCGCGATCAGCACCGCCACGCAGATCGTGCCGAGCACGGCGAGGATCGTGTTCGCGCGCACGCGCCAGTGCGCGAACAGCAGCAGCAAAGCCGGCAGGAACAGATAGAAGTGCTCTTCGACCGCGAGGCTCCACGTCTGAGTGATCGACGTGCCGAAGTAGTTCTGCATGTGCGTCAGGTTTTGCCACAGGAACGTGCTGGTCGGGTGACGCCCCGCGAGAACGTGAAAGAGGATCAGGACGTAGTAGGCCGGCCAGATCTTGAAGATCCGCCGCACGATGAAGCGGCGTGCGTCGACACGGCCCGTCTGGGCGTATTGGCGCAGCAACAGTCCGCCGACGAGAAAACCGCTTAGAGTGAAGAACAGGTTCACGCCTTCGCGGCCGAAGCTCTTCAGCGGGTATTCGATGATCGGGATGAACCAGTAGCCGGTGTTGACCGAATGGAAGTGAAACCCCATTACGGCAATGATCGCTATGCCGCGCACGAAGTCCAGCTCGATCGTCCGATCGCGCACGACATCATTTGCGCCCCCGAAAAACTTCATTCGCCTTCCCCCTTCGGGATTCGCAATCGTCTGCTTAATCCCATTGTTTCAAACTCACCTGCTTTCGCATCTTCGTTCGGCTCGTCCTCCTTCGTCCGCCAACATCACGTCAGGTGCCGACATGGCAGCAATGCGCGTGCCTGCGATTGTGGGGAATCCATCAGTCCCAGGACGCCGATTCGTAGTTCTTTCACGCCGCGCAGGGCGGGAACGCTACATGCTGGCGGTATAGTCGATCGACAAAATGGCGCTTCGAGAGCGCTTTCAGGCGGCCTGCTCACACTGTTATAGCAGGCCCAATCACAGGGAGAGGACCGGCATCTATGGGAGACACTACGTACCGGCATGCGTTTGCCGGCAAGCCCCCCGTTGCACGAGAACCTGCCATGCGCAATAGCTACGCGAACCTCTGGATATGGCTGTTCTTATGTCCGCTCGCGATGGACTACAAGGCAGTCGACGACAATTCGAGTCACCTTGCGCAAGTTCTCCTGACCTTGCCGACGCTCGGCGCGGGCCTCGCGCTCTGGCTGATCGCGCCGCGCTTCAACGTGGGATCGAAGCTGCGCTCGTTCGTGACCTTCTCGCTGATCTTGTGCGTGCCCGCGAGCGTGATCACGCAACTGATCCAGGGCAACGATTTTGGCAACTACATGCGCGTGCTGCTGCCGTTCGGGCTGTTCATGCTCGGCTATCTCGCGTGCTGCCGCCCGTGGCAGGACTCGCGCATCGAGCAGATCGAAAAGGCGATGTTCTGGGCGAACGTCATCTGCCTCGTCTTCACGTTCGTCTACGGGATGGCCACCGGCGGCGCGCTCGAGGACGTGCGTTACCGGATCGTGTCGCCGACGTTTCTCGCGCTGCAAGCCGTGCTGCTCCACGAGTTCGTGATCGCCAAGCGCTTCACGCCGTTTACGCTTGCGCTCTTCATGGGGACCATCGTCATCGAATTGCTGAGCGTCACGCGTAGCTTGCTGGTCGGCACCGCGCTCTTGTTCGCCCTCGCCACCTGGATGAGCGCGCCTTCGCCCCGCTACCTCGTGCGCGCGGGCATGCGCGCGTTCGCGACGGCTGTCGTCATCATCGGGATGGCGTTCGCGGGGATGCAGATGTTCCCTGGCGTCGGCCAGCACTGGACGCAGCGGATTCTGTTCGCGTCGGAAGATACGAAGACCGGCAAGGACCCGACCACGATCACCCGTCTCGCCGAGATCCAGGATCAATACGATCAGACGATGGAGTCGCCGACGACCATCCTCACCGGCGTCGGCTACGGACACATCTATCACTACTCGCCGAAATACCTGCCCGACCTGGCCGGGCAGATGAGCAAGAAAGATTTCTACGCGGTCCACGACTGGGCGGCCGGCCACAACTTCTGGGTGTATCAGTTCTTCGCGGGCGGCGTGTTGTTCGGCATCCTGATGCCGATCGCCGTGCTGATTGCGCTCTACAAGTGCTGCGGAACGTACCGGCGCTGGCGCTCGACCGCGCCAGCCGCCCCGTACCTGCCCGTGCTCGGACGCGCGATTCTCGTGACCGCCGCACTGCCGGCGACATCGATCGGCGGCAATCCGCTCGGCCCGCGTTTTTCGGGGCTCGTATTCGGCGTGTCGCTTGGGCTGATGATCGCGATGTATGTGCAACTGAAGCGCCTCGCGGCCACGCATCCGCATCGCGCGGCGCCGCAGGAACGCCGGCGCAAGTCTCAGCCGCGGCGCGAACCCCACTTCGCGCCGACGCGCGACACCACCGTCGAACCACAAGGGCGGCTCGAACGCACCGAGCCGACGGTATGAGCGGGAAGTGCCGTTTTGCGCAGCACGACGCATCGCCCGCACGGACCACCGACAAGAGCACGCCGATGAAAATCCTCCATTTGCTTGCGACGCTCGATCCCAAGGCCGGCGGCCCGACGGAAGGCGTGCGCCAAAGCGGCCTCGAACTCGTTGCAATGGGGCATCAAGTCGAAGTCGCGTCGCTCGACGCGCCCGATGCGCCGTTCGTCGCGGACTTTCCGTTGCCCGTTGCCGCGCTCGGACCGGGAAACGGCTTTTACGGCTACACGCCGCGTCTCGTGCCGTGGCTGCGCCAAGCAGCACGGCGTTTCGACGCGGTCATCGTCAACGGTCTGTGGCAATACCAGAGCTACGGTGCTTGGAAAGCGCTGCACGATCTCGACGTGCCCTATTACGTGTTTCCGCACGGCATGCTCGACCCGTGGTTCAAGCACACCTATCCGCTCAAGCATCTGAAGAAATGGCTCTATTGGCCGTGGGCCGAATATCGCGTGCTGCGCGATGCGCGCGCCGTGCTCTTCACGGCCGAAGAGGAGCGCCTGCTCGCGCGGCAATCGTTCTGGCTCTATCGCGCCAACGAGCGAGTCGTGTCGTTCGGCACGGCCTCGCCGCCCACGGACGCCGCGCGTCTGCGCGAGCGCTTTTGGGCCGCGTTTCCAGCGCTCAGGCAGCGGCGCGTCCTGCTGTTTCTCGGACGCATTCATCCGAAGAAGGGTTGCGATTTGCTGATCCGCGCGTTCGCGAAAACTGCCGCGCTCGATTCCGGCGCGCATCTCGTCATCGCTGGTCCGGATAGCGTCGGGTGGAGCAACGAGCTCAAGACGCTCGCCGATGAACTTGGTATCGCCTCGCGGATCACCTGGCCGGGCATGCTGCAGGGCGATCTGAAATGGGGGGCGTTCCATGCTAGCGATGCGTTTCTGCTGCCGTCGCATCAGGAGAATTTCGGCATCGCGGTTGCCGAGGCGCTTGGTTGCGGTGTGCCGGTGCTGATCTCCGATAAGGTCAATATTTGGCGCGAAGTCGCTGAGGATGGGGCTGGGCTCGTTGCGGCGGATACCGTTGACGGTACTGAGGAGACGTTGAGCTGCTGGCTGTCGCTCGATGCCGCTGCGCGCGAGACGATGCGTGCGCAGGCTGTTGCTACCTTCAGAGCGCGGTTTACCGTTGCGGCGATGTCGCGTGATTTGATCGATGTGCTGCAAGGTGATGCGCGCTGCGCGCAGGCTGGCGATAATGCGCCGTCGCTCGGCGCTGTGTCGGCTTCCAAGTCCTGAGGATCATCGCTGGTTTTAGGCTTTCGTGAAAACTTTGAATTCGCGGCGGTACGTATAGTCCGTCCCTCCCCGGGACCGGGGTCACTTTGGTCCT
>NZ_JBCHAA010000041.1:0-4589 GCF_053525655.1 Trinickia camelliae | reverse complement strand
ACCCCTGGCTGTAGTTGCCGGTGATCGTCATGGCGTTGTTCACTTGCAGCGTCGCGGCCGTGTTCGTGACGGCATTGCTGCCGACGTTGACGTTGTCGTTCAACAGCAGGTTGCCCGAGCCGAACACCACATTCGACGCCGAGTTCGTGATCGTGCCGATCGTCCCGCCGAAACCGGTCAGCGTGCCGAACGTCGTCCCCGTCCCGCCGTTGATCGTCAGGTCGTTCGCCGAGTCGTTCTCGATGTTGCCCGCGATCACGCCCGAGTTCGTCACCGCGCCGAGCGAGCCGGCCGCGCTGTCGAACATCGCGTAGACGCCGCCACTGATCCTGCCGCTATTGGTCAGCGAGCCGATTCGTTCGCTATTGAAAATTCCGGTGGCGCGGCCGCTGATGACGCCGCTATTGACGAGCGTGCCGATGAGCCCCTCGTTATGGACGGCGGCGTTACCGCCGATGACACCACTATTGGTCAGCGTGCCGATGGTGCCGAACATGACCGAGCCAGTGAGGTTGTCGATGCCGAACTGCCAGCCCAGCGTGCCCTCTATCGTGCCGCTGTTGTCGAGCACGTCGATTGTTCCGTCGTTGTAGACGGCAACGATCGTCCCGCTGTTGCTCACCGAGCGTATCAACCCGTCACTTGCCAGTTCGTCGATCCAGCCGCTGTTGATGACCGCATCGATCGTCCCATGCGGGCCGGGGGTGTTGAGCGTGCCGGCGTTTCCGTTCCAGCTCGGCGAATTGCCGAGACTCCAAAGGGTGCCGGTGTTGACCACGGTGCCGATGGTGCCGAGGTTCAGGATCCCCGCGCCCGAGATAATGCCGCTGCCGACGACGCCGCTGTTGCTCAGCGAGCCGATAGTGCCCAGGTTCAGGATGCCGTACGAACCGCCCGTGATGGCGCCGCTGTTGCGCAGCGTGCCGATGGTGCCGGACTCGATGTCGATGCCGTTGTTGAGCGCGCCGCCAATGGTCCCGCTGTTGTTCAGCACGTCGATGCTGCCGCCAGCGATCTGAATGCCCTGGCGGTAGCCGCTGATCGTGCCGCTGTTGGTCAGCGTGCCGATCCGGCCCACGTCGAATACGCCGACGCCGGTCGTGCCCGTCCCCAGGATGGCGCCGCTGTTGTCGATCACGCCGATGGTGCCCGGCACGCCGACGTTGTCGTTGTCGATGCCCTCGCGCCCCGTGATCGTGCCTTGATTGGTCAGCGTGTTGATCACGCCGATGTTGCCGATGGCGATGTAGCCGCTGATCGTGGCTGCTGCGCCGTTGTCCAGCGCGGCGACGGTGCCGCTGTTCACCACCACCCCGAAGCCGCTGGCTGTGATCGCACCGCTGTTGCTGAGCGTGCCCACCGAAGATCCGAATACGCTCACGCCATCGCCGTATGAAAAAATCTGCGCACCGGGACTGACCGTCACATCGCCGCTGCTCCACGCCACGGTGCCGCCGTGCGTGCCCGTAATGACGACCTGGGCTTTCACGCCGCCCGCCGCCATAGCAGCCAGCGCCGCGCCCAGCGCGAGACGCATGGCCGTCAGCCTCATCGCCTTTGGTCCGCACGAACGCCTTGGTACCCCCATGTTCCGCCACCCCCGAGCAAAAACGGTCTCTTCACGCCGTTACGGATCACGCATCGATCCCGAGCGCCGCAAGCAGCGGACCGAGATGATCCGCGTAACGCCGCCAACGGCCCTTCGAGGTCGCGTAAACCGGCTGCCGCACCTGATTCACGCTGGCGGTCCGCACCACGCGGCGGCTCTCGTGGAATCGCAAGCAGGCGTCGTCCCAGGGCAGGCCGAGGAACTCCACGAGACGCCGCGCCTCGTGCTCCAGATCGTCCACTACCGCCTCGTAGTCGACTTCGATGAAACGGGCTGGCGGCAGCACCTCGCGCCAGTGCGCCATCAGCTCCGCGTAGGCCAGGTAGAACTCGCCCAGCTCGGTCTGTTGGTAAGCGAACGGCTGTTCCCCCGCGAACTGCTTGGTGTAGCAGGACAGACAGGTGTCGACGGGATCGCGCCGGCAATGGATGATGCGCGCGCCCGGCAGGATCAACGGGATCAGGCCGGCGTAAAGGAAATTGCCCGGCATCTTGTCGACGAGGCGCGACTTGCCCTGCGCAAGCGGCGTCACGCGTTCGAGGTAGGCCTGCCCCAAACGGGCAAGGCCGTCCTCCGAAGCAGACTCCAGAAAATCGGGAAACGCGCCGGCGCTTTCCACCGCGAGGCGCAACGTCGAGAGTTCGCCGGCGCCGTGCACGCGCGGATGCGACGCGAGGATCTGCTCGACGAGCGTCGTGCCCGAGCGCGGCATGCCGACGATGAACACCGGCAGTTCCGACGCCGCGCCGGCTCCGTCGAAGCGGCCAAGCAACTCGGGCGTGAAGGCGTCGGCAATCCGCCGCATCCAGCGCTGCGTATCGGCCGAATCGTAAGCAAAGGTCGAGCGCGTTTGCCGGTTCGCGATGTCGAGGTGGCGAAACGCGCTCGGCGCGTCGCCCACGTCGAGATAGGCTTTGCCCAGCGCGAACTGCGCCCCGAGCCGGTCGGCGAGGGATCGCTTGCCGCCTTCGGCGAGCACGGCTTCCATGGCGTCGATATCGGGGTCGCCGGGCTTGAACGTTTTCGCATCCGCGCGGCCGCCCAGCGCCTTGATCGAACCGGGAAAGGCGGCCAGCGCGCGGTCGAAGGCCGCCATCGATTCCTCTTTGCGACCCGTTTCCATGAAGAGCGTCGCGCGTCCGACGAGCGCTTCCTCCGCCACCGTGCCGGGCAGCGTCGCGGCCTGATCGAACGCGGCGAGCGCCTCATCGTGCCGGCCCAGCGCCTGCAGCACCTGCGCGAGCGCGCTGTGCGCCTGGGCGTTCCCCGGCACCGCCGCGACCGCCTGCTGCGCGAACACGAGCGCTTCGTCGCAGCGCTCGAGCTGCTTCAGCGTTTGAGCACGCGCGACCAGCGCGGCCGGATGTCGAGGCGCAAAGGACTGCAATGCGTCGAGCGCCTGCAATGCGGCGCCATGGCGGTGACGCGACGCTTCGACGTCGGCGAGGTTCAGGTAGGCGTCGACGAGGCGCGGATTCAACTCGATCGCGCGGCGCGCCGCCGCGGCGGCCTCGTCGTATCGCCCCTGCGCGCTAAGCAGAAACGCCACATTGCTGTGCGCCTCGGCGTAGTCCGGATTCAATGCCAGTGCGCGGCCGTAGTGCGTCGCGGCATGATCGAGCCGGTCCAGCCGCCTGAAGGTATTGGCCAGATTGTTGTGGGCCTCCGGCGAATCGGGGGTCAGCGCCACGACCCGGCCGAGACATTCGAGGCTCTGCTCCAGCTTGCCCGCTTCCTGCAGGATGATGCCGAGGTTGTTCCAGCCCGCGACGAGGTTCGCATCCAGCGCGACCGCCCGCCGCGCAGCCTCTTCGGCTTCGGCCAGCAAGCCCTTCTGGCGGCACATTTCCGCGAGGTTGCTCGAATAGATCGCGGGCGCGCGCGGCGCCTTGCACGCCTCGCGCAAGTGCGCGGTCGCGACATCGAGGTTGCCGTAGGCGTGGGCCATCAGGCCGAGCAGGTGCAGCGCATCGGCCTGTCCCGGCCAGACCGCCAGCACCCGCTGACAGAACTGCTCGGCCTGGTCGGCCTGGCCGGCGTTCCAGTGGGCATGGGCGCGGCTAAGCGCTTCCGGAATACTCATGGCGTCGGAAGAACCCGGCACACTTGACATGCTTGACTCCATAGGGGTGGTCGATTGCGATGCGCGGGCATCGTGTTACCTGTTATCGGCATGAGGTCCTGACTTTTTACGGTGGGCCAGTCGAGTCATGCTCTACAGGAACCTCTAGAACAGCCTGGGCGTACCGACCCAGACGAGTACCGTCTCCACGTTGCCCGTATTGGCCCATGCGTGCGGGACCGTGGATTCGTAATGCGCGGTATCCCCCGACTGCAGATCAAACGTCGCTCCCTGCAGCGTGAGCGCAATCTGCCCGCTGATCACGTACAGAAACTCTTCACCTGCGTGCGTCGTGACTTCGGAGCGGCGCTGCCCGGCCGGCATCCGGACCAGAATGGATTCCAGTTTCCTGTCCTTCGACAGGTTGGTGAGGCGTCCAAACTGGTTGGCCGAATCGGCGAACCCGAAGAACTTCAGCGCATCGCCCCGGCACACCGTGCTGACTTCATCGGGTGTGTCGACAAAGTACTGCACCGTGACACCCAACGCTTGCGCAATGCCGGCCAGCGACGTGATCGAAGGGGACGCGTGACCGCGCTCCACCTGCGACAAAAAGGGTTTCGAAATACCCGCCGCTGTCGCCGTTTCATCGAGCGTGAGCTTCAGCCTCTGGCGCAGGGATCGGATTTTGTTTCCCAAGGCCAGTGCGGTGTGTGCCTTTTCAGCGTTCATGGCAGTCGGTTCAGAACAGCTGGCGCAGGCGCAGGCTGCCGGTCTGCGACAGATAGCGTGGCGCCACCTGCATTTCGTAGCGCAGCGTCAGCGTCAGGTTGCTTGCCCGCACCAGCGTCACCCCGGCCGACGCCACCGCCAGGTCCGACACCGGGCTCGCGCCCGTCGTCGTGAACGTGGTCTCAC
>NZ_JBCHAA010000040.1:0-5557 GCF_053525655.1 Trinickia camelliae | reverse complement strand
CATAATCTCGTTTCTCTGCTGCTGATGCAGCGACGCAAGACGGTAGCGAAGTTAGCGCTGTTTTGCGATGCGATCTTTAACAATTTACAGCCGATAAGTGTGGGCGCTTGATGGCGACGCGAGGCGGATCTTTCGGGGTCTGCTGAATAGCGAAAGTATCAAGTCTCACACAGTATTAGAGGAAGGTTTATCTGTCGAAAGACGGATTAATCATCGTCAGTACGTTGAGTGAGCGACCGGTTGGTAACACAACCGAAAACAGTAACAGGTATTGAACTGAAGAGTTTGATCCTGGCTCAGATTGAACGCTGGCGGCATGCCTTACACATGCAAGTCGAACGGCAGCACGGGGGCAACCCTGGTGGCGAGTGGCGAACGGGTGAGTAATACATCGGAACGTGTCCTGTAGTGGGGGATAGCCCGGCGAAAGCCGGATTAATACCGCATACGATCTATGGATGAAAGCGGGGGATCTTCGGACCTCGTGCTATAGGGGCGGCCGATGGCAGATTAGCTAGTTGGTGGGGTAAAGGCCCACCAAGGCGACGATCTGTAGCTGGTCTGAGAGGACGACCAGCCACACTGGGACTGAGACACGGCCCAGACTCCTACGGGAGGCAGCAGTGGGGAATTTTGGACAATGGGGGCAACCCTGATCCAGCAATGCCGCGTGTGTGAAGAAGGCCTTCGGGTTGTAAAGCACTTTTGTCCGGAAAGAAATCCTAGAGGCTAATATCCTGTGGGGATGACGGTACCGGAAGAATAAGCACCGGCTAACTACGTGCCAGCAGCCGCGGTAATACGTAGGGTGCGAGCGTTAATCGGAATTACTGGGCGTAAAGCGTGCGCAGGCGGTTCGCTAAGACCGATGTGAAATCCCCGGGCTTAACCTGGGAACTGCATTGGTGACTGGCGGGCTAGAGTATGGCAGAGGGGGGTAGAATTCCACGTGTAGCAGTGAAATGCGTAGAGATGTGGAGGAATACCGATGGCGAAGGCAGCCCCCTGGGCCAATACTGACGCTCATGCACGAAAGCGTGGGGAGCAAACAGGATTAGATACCCTGGTAGTCCACGCCCTAAACGATGTCAACTAGTTGTTGGGGATTCATTTCCTTAGTAACGTAGCTAACGCGTGAAGTTGACCGCCTGGGGAGTACGGTCGCAAGATTAAAACTCAAAGGAATTGACGGGGACCCGCACAAGCGGTGGATGATGTGGATTAATTCGATGCAACGCGAAAAACCTTACCTACCCTTGACATGGACGGAACCCTGCTGAGAGGTGGGGGTGCTCGAAAGAGAACCGTCGCACAGGTGCTGCATGGCTGTCGTCAGCTCGTGTCGTGAGATGTTGGGTTAAGTCCCGCAACGAGCGCAACCCTTGTCCTTAGTTGCTACGCAAGAGCACTCTAAGGAGACTGCCGGTGACAAACCGGAGGAAGGTGGGGATGACGTCAAGTCCTCATGGCCCTTATGGGTAGGGCTTCACACGTCATACAATGGTCGGAACAGAGGGTTGCCAAGCCGCGAGGTGGAGCCAATCCCAGAAAACCGATCGTAGTCCGGATTGCACTCTGCAACTCGAGTGCATGAAGCTGGAATCGCTAGTAATCGCGGATCAGCATGCCGCGGTGAATACGTTCCCGGGTCTTGTACACACCGCCCGTCACACCATGGGAGTGGGTTTTACCAGAAGTGGCTAGTCTAACCGCAAGGAGGACGGTCACCACGGTAGGATTCATGACTGGGGTGAAGTCGTAACAAGGTAGCCGTATCGGAAGGTGCGGCTGGATCACCTCCTTTCTCGAGCTTAAACGTGTCAAAGTTAAGCGCTCACGCTTATCGGCTGTAGATAAAGACAGGCTTAAGGGGTCTGTAGCTCAGTCGGTTAGAGCACCGTCTTGATAAGGCGGGGGTCGTTGGTTCGAATCCAACCAGACCCACCAATTGTCTGCGGTGGCTGGAGTCAGATTCCTTGGAGTGTCAGGTACGGGGGATTAGCTCAGCTGGGAGAGCACCTGCTTTGCAAGCAGGGGGTCGTCGGTTCGATCCCGTCATCCTCCACCAATCTTCAATGCGAAACGTTTGGTTCGAATGCGAACCGAGCCTTTGGCATTGGCGATTGAGCCAGTCAGAGCGATGAGTGAAAACTTATCGGCTGTCGTTCTTTAACAATCAGGAAGAAGTAGTAATGGATAGCGAAAGCGCTTAGAGATGGGCGTGGACGCTATCTGGGTTGTGATTGTATCGATGTATCTCAAGATGATTCGAACTTAATGTTCGGCTCAATTGGAATACGGCACAACGCGAAAACTCAACCTATGGCGTGTGAGTCCTTGAGACGCACTCGTTATAGGGTCAAGCGAACAAGTGCATGTGGTGGATGCCTTGGCGATCACAGGCGATGAAGGACGCGATAGCCTGCGAAAAGCTTCGGGGAGCTGGCAAATAAGCATTGATCCGAAGATGTCCGAATGGGGAAACCCGGCCCGAATGGGTCATCCTAGACTGAATACATAGGTCTAGCGAAGCGAACGCGGTGAACTGAAACATCTAAGTAACCGCAGGAAAAGAAATCAACCGAGATTCCCAAAGTAGTGGCGAGCGAAATGGGATCAGCCTTGTACCTTTTATCTTAGTTGTTAGCCGAACGCTCTGGAAAGTGCGGCCATAGCAGGTGATAGCCCTGTAGGCGAAAACAGTTAGGAAGAACTAGGGGTACGACAAGTAGGGCGGGACACGTGAAATCCTGTCTGAAGATGGGGGGACCATCCTCCAAGGCTAAATACTCGTGATCGACCGATAGTGAACCAGTACCGTGAGGGAAAGGCGAAAAGAACCCCGGGAGGGGAGTGAAATAGATCCTGAAACCGCATGCATACAAACAGTCGGAGCCTCGTAAGGGGTGACGGCGTACCTTTTGTATAATGGGTCAGCGACTTACGTTCAGTAGCAAGCTTAACTGATTAAGGCAGGCGTAGCGAAAGCGAGTCCGAATAGGGCGTTCAGTTGCTGGGCGTAGACCCGAAACCAAGTGATCTATCCATGGCCAGGTTGAAGGTGCGGTAACACGTACTGGAGGACCGAACCCACTAACGTTGAAAAGTTAGGGGATGAGCTGTGGATAGGGGTGAAAGGCTAAACAAACTTGGAAATAGCTGGTTCTCTCCGAAAACTATTTAGGTAGTGCCTCGTGTATCACCTTCGGGGGTAGAGCACTGTCATGGTTGAAGGGTCCATTGCGGATTACTTCGCCATAGCAAACTCCGAATACCGAAGAGTGCAATCACGGGAGACAGACATCGGGTGCTAACGTCCGGTGTCAAGAGGGAAACAACCCAGACCGCCAGCTAAGGTCCCCAAATATGGCTAAGTGGGAAACGAAGTGGGAAGGCTAAAACAGTCAGGAGGTTGGCTTAGAAGCAGCCATCCTTTAAAGAAAGCGTAATAGCTCACTGATCGAGTCGTCCTGCGCGGAAGATGTAACGGGGCTAAGCCATATACCGAAGCTGCGGATGCGTGCTTGCACGCATGGTAGGAGAGCGTTCCGTAAGCCTGCGAAGGTGCGTTGAAAAGCGTGCTGGAGGTATCGGAAGTGCGAATGCTGACATGAGTAGCGATAAAGGGGGTGAAAGGCCCCCTCGCCGTAAGCCCAAGGTTTCCTACGCAACGTTCATCGGCGTAGGGTGAGTCGGCCCCTAAGGCGAGGCAGAAATGCGTAGCTGATGGGAAGCAGGTCAATATTCCTGCACCATTGTTAAATGCGATGGGGGGACGGATCGCGGAAGGTTGTCCGGGTGTTGGACGTCCCGGTCGCTGCATTGGAGAAGGCGCTTAGGCAAATCCGGGCGCGGAATTCAAGGGTGTGGCGCGAGCGACTTAGGTCGCGAAGCAATTGGAAGTGGTTCCAAGAAAAGCCTCTAAGCTTCAGTTTAACAATGACCGTACCGCAAACCGACACAGGTGGGCGAGATGAGTATTCTAAGGCGCTTGAGAGAACTCGGGAGAAGGAACTCGGCAAATTGGTACCGTAACTTCGGGATAAGGTACGCCCCTGTAGCTTGACTGGCCTGCGCCAGGAGGGTGAAGGGGTTGCAATAAACTGGTGGCTGCGACTGTTTAATAAAAACACAGCACTCTGCAAACACGAAAGTGGACGTATAGGGTGTGACGCCTGCCCGGTGCCGGAAGATTAAATGATGGGGTGCAAGCTCTTGATTGAAGTCCCGGTAAACGGCGGCCGTAACTATAACGGTCCTAAGGTAGCGAAATTCCTTGTCGGGTAAGTTCCGACCTGCACGAATGGCGTAACGATGGCCACACTGTCTCCTCCCGAGACTCAGCGAAGTTGAAGTGTTTGTGATGATGCAATCTCCCCGCGGCTAGACGGAAAGACCCCATGAACCTTTACTGTAGCTTTGCATTGGACTTTGAACCGATCTGTGTAGGATAGGTGGGAGGCTATGAAACCGGAACGCTAGTTTCGGTGGAGCCGTCCTTGAAATACCACCCTGGTTTGTTTGAGGTTCTAACCTTGGCCCGTGATCCGGGTCGGGGACAGTGCATGGTAGGCAGTTTGACTGGGGCGGTCTCCTCCCAAAGTGTAACGGAGGAGTACGAAGGTACGCTAGGTACGGTCGGAAATCGTGCTGATAGTGCAATGGCATAAGCGTGCTTAACTGCGAGACCGACAAGTCGAGCAGGTGCGAAAGCAGGTCATAGTGATCCGGTGGTTCTGTATGGAAGGGCCATCGCTCAACGGATAAAAGGTACTCTGGGGATAACAGGCTGATACCGCCCAAGAGTTCATATCGACGGCGGTGTTTGGCACCTCGATGTCGGCTCATCTCATCCTGGGGCTGTAGCCGGTCCCAAGGGTATGGCTGTTCGCCATTTAAAGAGGTACGTGAGCTGGGTTTAAAACGTCGTGAGACAGTTTGGTCCCTATCTGCCGTGGGCGTTGGATATTTGAAGGGGGCTGCTCCTAGTACGAGAGGACCGGAGTGGACGAACCTCTGGTGTACCGGTTGTCACGCCAGTGGCATCGCCGGGTAGCTATGTTCGGAAGAGATAACCGCTGAAAGCATCTAAGCGGGAAACTCGCCTTAAGATGAGATATCCCCGGGGACTTGATCCCCTTGAAGGGTCGTTCGAGACCAGGACGTTGATAGGTCGGGTGTGGAAGCGCAGTAATGCGTTAAGCTAACCGATACTAATTGCCCGTACGGCTTGATCCTATAACCAGTGCGTTTTACGGCCAGTGTTTGTGCTTTAGCACTTACTCTGGGCCCATGCAGAGCATGAGCGCATCTAGGTTGAGTGATCGTTGTGCCCAATCACTACCCATCCATTACACCCCATACTTCTTCCCAGATTGGCTGTCTTGCCCACACGCAAGGCAGCAACAAGTCACGCCTGATGACCATAGCGAGTTGGTACCACCCCTTCCCATCCCGAACAGGACCGTGAAACGACTCCACGCCGATGATAGTGCGGATACCCGTGTGAAAGTAGGTAATCGTCAGGCTCCTTACCCAAGTCCACAACCCCACCCCA
>NZ_JBCHAA010000003.1:0-455637 GCF_053525655.1 Trinickia camelliae | reverse complement strand
CTAACTTCGCTACCGTCTTGCGTCGCTGCATCAGCAGCAGAGAAACGAGATTATGAAGAACCTTTTTCGCTTCGTCAACTGATTTTTTGCATTCGCTTAAATCTTGCTGACGTTACGGCCGCTGGTTTCTGCAGCGGCGCTCGCTTCAAATCAAGCGAGGAGGCGAATAGTAGGCCAACCATCGCTCCGTGACAAGGGTGTGACGCAACTTTTTTCGCGCACTCAGCGGTGCGCGGCTTCAGCGACCGCCGCGAGCGGGACTGTAGCTGCCATTGCCGCGTAGCCCGCGTCGCTCGGGTGGATGTGGTCGCCGCTGTCGTAGCGCGGCAAAAGACGATCCGGCCGGGCCGGATCGCGCAGCGCGCCGTCGAAATCCACCACGCCATCGAACGCGCCGCTCGTCCGAATCCAACGGTTGACCGCCTGGCGAATCTCCTCGCGGTCGCGGGGCAGCGACGCGGGTGTCAGTGTGGCGCCGAAAATTCGCATCCCGTGCCGATGCGCCGCCGCAATCACCTGCTGATAGCCGGCGATCAAACTCTGCGCTGTCACCGGCGTGTGCGGGAAATCGCAGTCGAGACCGGCGCGCGACGGCATCGCCGGGAAGTTGATGTCGTTGATCCCGATCAGCAGCACAACCGCTTTCACACCTGGGTGGGCGAGCACGTCGCGGTCGAAGCGGCGCACGAGGGCGTCGCCGTAGCACGGGGAGTCGCTCAGCAGCCGATTGCCGCTAATTCCCAGATTCAGGATCGAGGTCGCGCCATTCCCCGATTCGGCGAGCCGGCGGGCAAACGCGTCCGGCCAGCGTTGATTTCGATTCAGGCTCGAGCGCATGCCATCGGTAATCGAATCGCCGATCGCGGCGATGGCAGCCGATGAGGGCGCATCGACCGTCAACGCCGACACCCACGCGTACTGAGTGAACTTCGTCCGATAGGCGTCTGCGCCGGCGTCGGCGGCGTGGTTGCCAGGCGTCGACACGTAGTTGACCTGGCTCGAAACGCGGTGCCATACCGTCAGCGTCTGTTGCTGCCCCATATAGGAGCTGATCACGTAAGGCGCACCCGCGCTGACTTCCAACGGAACCGGATCGCTATCCAACTCCCCTCCGGGCGGCACCGTGACGGATTTGCGTCCGCCAAACGTCACCTGCATCGAACTGCCGGCCCTCAGCGCTGCCCCGCCGCCGGACTGCGCAATCTGCACATCTTCCAACACCAACGGCTCCCTGCCGTACGCGTTGCTGATGTGAACGCGCACTCCGCGCCCAGACAAGCTCGGGAAAACAATCTGCCGCACCGTGCGCGCCGCCACTTCCGGCGCGCGGTAAAGCGGCGGCAAGTCGGCTCGGTTCGGAATCGGCTGCAGCGCGGTGGCCCAGGACGTCACCCAGTGGGAAGGCGCGTCGGCGGCGACTGCGCACGGGATCGCGGGAAATTGCGAAAACAATGCGATGCCGCACAGAGTCGCGTTGAGGGCGATGAATTTACGGAAGCGAAAGGTCATTCGGTTGGCGTCGGTTTCGGGCGAAACGCCGATTGTGCCTGATGGACCCGCGTTTACGTCACTCGCCGGAACACTGCCATTCGGGTGTCAAACAGCCGTGTTTTCATCACACGATTGCGTGATTAAAACCATACTATGGAAACGCTTAAAAACAAGCGCTGAGCAAATAACGACCTGTCTCCCTTATTCCACGGCAATCGTTTGCGTCGAGGGGTAAATCATTCGCCGCGCCTGCCGATAAGACACCTCTAATCGTGGGAGAGACACGTGAAACTGCTTATCGGCCTCATCGTCGTGGCGGCCCTATCCGGGTGCGCCCAACTCCAGTCGCAGCATCCGGACGCCAGCGCAAACGTTAGCGCGGCGGCCCCAGCATCCAAGAAGATCGTCGATTTCGTGATTCCGGCCGACGCGCTAGGCGCCCGCGATCCCCAACTCACCGAGGTGCTTGCCAAGGTGGGCACCGTGGCGTCGAAGCAACCGCAGCCGACGACCATCGTCGTCGCCGCGCTTCCGCAGGACTTCGCGTATCTGAATCAGTCCGTGAAGCGCGGAATCACGCCGCAGCGGACCGCCGCCATTCGACTCGAAAACGTCGCCGTCGGCAGTTGTCAGCCGTACAGCGTCCAGATCAAGCCGACCGAGTAACCGGGGGAGCCTTCGCCATGTTCCGAATCATCATCTCCATCGCCGCGTTAGCGTGCGGCACCGCATGCGCCGCGCCACCCGCCGGCGATGCCCAAGCCGCGGCGAGCCAGATCGACTCGTCGAAGCCGTTCGCGATCAAGCCGACCACGGCGACGGCCGCGCCGAACCAAGTGTTCCCGCCGATTCCATCCTTTGCATCCTTGCCGCCGTCCCCAGGAGACAGCGACGAGGACGCGCCCGCGCCTGCCGAAACTCGCCATACGAAGAAAGGACGCCGCGCCCCCGTGAAAAAAGCACCGGAGATGCAGGTGCGTGTGGTGGTCAGCGACGAATCGCACGCCTATCTGACGAACGTGGAAACGCAACTCGACGCGCTCCTGCAGTCGCCTGCGCGGGACCGGCACGTTGCGGCGGGAGTCGAGTCCGTCGCCATGTGGCACTAGCGCACCGCACCGAGCCGAGGTCCGCCATGAATTCGCTATTCGCATCGCCGCGCCTGCGCCGCGCCAGCATCGCCGCGCTACTTGCCGTGTTCGGTTTCGCGCTGCCGGCGTCGAGCTATGCCGCCGACGACGACTGCTTCGCCCAAGCCGGCGCCTACCAAGGTGTGAATCCGGTGATCCTGCGCGCGATCGCCTGGTTCGAGTCCAAGGGCAATCCGGATGCCGTGCATCGCAATTCGGACGGCAGCATCGATGTCGGTCAGGCACAAATCAACTCGGTCCATTTCGGCGAGCTCCGCCGCTACGGTGTGCCGCCATACGCGCTCAAGGATGCGTGCGTGAACGTCTACGTGGCCGCATGGATTCTCAAGCAGAAGATGATTCGCTACGGCAACACGTGGAAGGCGATCGGCGCCTATCACTCGGAGAGCCCGCAGCCGCGCGATCAATACGCGCGCGGCATCTACAAGGTGCTCGTGTCGTGGGGCGCCGCCCCCTGAAATGCGATGGGGCCGGGCTTCCTGACGGAAAGCCCGGCCCCTCTTCCGCGCTAAGGCGCGTCGCGCCTTACACCTCTTCCGCCCACGACATGTTTTCGCGCGCCATCAACGCCGACGATGCCGCCGGCCCATAGGTGCCCGCCGTGTAGTTGCGCGGCCGGTCAGCCAGTTCCTTCCAGCCATCGATAATCGGCTCGACCCACGCCCACGCCGCTTCGACCTCGTCGCGGCGCATGAAGTGAGTCAAGCGCCCGCGGATCACGTCGATCAGCAAGCGCTCGTAGGCTTCCGCGCGACGTCCGCTCATGGCCTGCTGGAGATCGAGATTCAGGTTGACCGGCAGCATGTGCATGCCGCTACCCGGCTCTTTGGCGAGCATCTGCAACTGGATCGACTCCTCCGGCTGCAACTGGATCACGAGACGGTTGCCATAGTTGCGCGGACCGCTCGGGAAAATCGAAAACGGCATATCCGCGAACTCGATGACGATTTCGGAGCGCCGCTGCGGCAGACGCTTACCGGTACGCAGGAAAAACGGCACGTTGGCCCAGCGCCAATTGTTGATGTGCGCCCGCAGCGCGACGAACGTTTCCGTGCCGCTGCCGGACGGCACGTTGTCTTCTTCCAGATAGCCCTTCACTGGCTCGCCGTCGACCGCGCCCGCCATGTATTGAGCGCGCACGGTATCGCGCGCGATATCGGCCACCGTCATGCGGCGCAGCGAGCGCAGCACCTTCAGCTTTTCGTCGCGCACGGCGTCCGGATCGAGCGACACCGGCGGCTCCATCGCCACAATGCACAAGAGCTGCAGCAAGTGGTTCTGAACCATGTCGCGCAACGCGCCCGTCTGGTCGTAGAAACCCGCGCGACTGCCCACGCCGACGGTCTCGGCCACCGTGATCTGCACGCTCTTGATATACGGCGCCTGCCAGAGCGGACCGAAAATCGCGTTGCCAAAGCGCAGCACCATCAGGTTCTGCACGGTTTCTTTGCCGAGGTAGTGGTCGATCCGGTAGATCTGCGATTCGCTGAAGTGGCGTCCGACCGCCGCGTTGATCGCCTGCGCCGACTCGAAATCGTGGCCGAGCGGCTTTTCGAGCACGACGCGCGCCTTGTCATCGCACAGGCCGCAGGCCGAGAGGTTGTCGCAGATCGTCGTGAAGAGCTCGGGCGAGGTCGCGAGATAGAACACGCGCTGAGCGCCGCGGCGGGCCGTCGCGCAAAGGCGTGAGTAGTCGCCGGCGGCGCCGATGTCGATGCGCACGTACGCGAACAGTGCGAGGAATTTGTCCCACGCCTGCGGATCGAGCGCCTCTTTGTCGACGAACGGACGCGAGTGCTCCTCCATGAAGGCAAGGTATTGCTCCTGCGTCCAGTCCTTGCGGCCGACGGCGATGATCCGCGTCTCCGGCGGCAGATTGCCGTGCAGGTGCGCCATATAGAGCGCCGGCAACAGCTTGCGAGCGGACAAATCCCCGCCCCCGCCGAAGATGATCATGTCGAGGGGAAGGTCGGGAGCAGTGGAAGGAGCCTGAGTCATGATGGACGTGCGGTTCTAAGAGGTTGGACGAGCAATTTTCTCAAGGCACCTATGGTGCATGTTTGCCGGACTTTTTGCACGAAACGGTGAGGCCAGCCCGGCCCTTTTTTGCGCGTGCGTGCGATCTGAACTCGTTACTGTGCCCCGCTCGTATGTCAATCCGCCGTATGCGGGCGTTCGCTCACCGGACACGCCGCCGATCCGATCGAAAAAAACTCAAAATAATTTATTAACCGACCGGTCGGTTGATTTATACTCCACCAACGACAACTTCGGACGAGAGCGTTCCCCATGTATACGCAATCCCTCGACATCCCCGGCAACGTCGCGCCGCTCGACGCCGCCGCCGATTCGCCCGAACTGCAAGCCCGCTTCGACGCGGTGATGGACGCCGACGGAAAAATCGAACCGCAGGACTGGATGCCCGACGCCTACCGCAAGACGCTCGTGCGCCAGATCTCGCAGCATGCGCACTCGGAAATCGTCGGCATGCTGCCGGAGGGCAACTGGATCACCCGCGCGCCGAGCCTGAAACGCAAGGCGATCCTGCTCGCGAAGGTGCAGGACGAAGCGGGCCACGGTCTCTATTTGTATAGCGCGGCCGAAACGCTCGGCGTCTCGCGCGATCAACTGGTCGACGCGTTGCACTCCGGCAAGGCCAAGTATTCGAGCATCTTCAACTATCCGACGCCGACCTGGGCAGACGTCGGCGTGATCGGCTGGCTCGTCGACGGCGCCGCGATCATGAACCAGATTCCGCTGTGCCGCTGCACGTATGGCCCCTATGCGCGCGCGATGATCCGCGTCTGCAAGGAGGAGTCGTTCCACCAGCGCCAAGGCTTCGACGCCCTGCTCGCCATGATGAGCGGCACCGACGCTCAGCGCGAGTTGGTGCAGCAAGCGGTGGACCGCTGGTGGTGGCCGGTGCTGATGATGTTCGGGCCGAGCGACAAGGATTCGGTCCATAGCAACCAGTCGGCGAAATGGGGCATCAAGCGCATCACGAATGACGACCTGCGTCAGAAGTTCGTCGATGCGACGGTCGAGCAGGCGAAGGTGCTCGGCGTCACGCTGCCGGACGCGGATCTCAAATGGAACGAAGCGCGCGGTCACTACGACTACGGCACGATCGACTGGGAAGAATTCTGGCGCGTCGTGAACGGCGACGGTCCGTGCAACAAGGAGCGCCTCGCCACTCGCGTGAAGGCACACGAAAACGGCGCCTGGGTCCGCGAAGCGGCCCTCGCGCACGCGGAAAAGCAGCGCCGCCGTGCGCATCAAGAAGCCGCTTAAATCTGGTTTAGGAGATATCGATGAACAAGGAATGGCCGATTTGGGAAGTGTTCGTGCGCAGCAAGCAAGGGCTCGACCACAAGCATTGCGGAAGTCTGCATGCCG
The DNA here is from genome assembly GCF_053525655.1 of Trinickia camelliae. Taxonomy (NCBI): domain Bacteria; kingdom Pseudomonadati; phylum Pseudomonadota; class Betaproteobacteria; order Burkholderiales; family Burkholderiaceae; genus Trinickia; species Trinickia camelliae. The sequence continues at coordinate 449,599 of NZ_JBCHAA010000003.1, read as the reverse complement.
CCGACGCCTCGATGGCGCTGCGCATGGCGCGCGACGTCTACACGCGCCGCCAGGAAGGCGTGAGCATCTGGGTGGTGCCGTCGTCGGCGATCACGGCGTCCGATCCGAACGAGAAAGCTGAGCTGTTCGAGCCGGCCGGCGACAAGATCTACCGCCATCCGACGTTCTATACGCTGCCCGACGAAGTCAACCACATGTAAGCGCGCCATGAACACGACGCCCCAACATCTCTCGTACGTGCTGCGCCTCGCGGACAACGCGCTGATCCTCGGACAGCGCAACGCCGAATGGTGCGGCCATGGCCCGGTTCTCGAAGAAGATATCGCGCTCACCAATATGAGCCTCGACCTGATCGGTCAGGCGCGCCTCTTGTACTCGCACGCGGCGGTGATCGAGCTCGCGCTCACCGGCGCGAGCAAGACCGAAGACCACTACGCGTACTGGCGCGCGGAACGCGAATTCGCGAACTACACGTTCGCCGAGTTGCCGCACTACGGGCCGCTCTGCGGCACTGCGCGCGCGGAAAACGACTACGCGGTGACGATCGTGCGCAATTACCTCTACGCGGCGCTGATGGCGCATGTGTGGACGGCGCTCGAAGCGTCGAGCGATTCGCAATTGGCCGCAATCGCATCGAAGTCGATCAAGGAAACGCGTTACCACCTGCATCACGCGCGCGAATGGCTGATCCGTTTCGGCGACGGCACCGACGAATCGCATCGCCGCGCGCAAGCCGCGCTCGACTACCTGATGCCGTACACGCGCGAATTCTTCGCCACCGATGCGGTCGAGGAAGCAATCGCCGCAGCGGGTATCGGCCCGAACCTCGCCGACTTTGAAGCGGGGTGGCTCGAAGACGTGCAGGCCGCGCTCGAGGAAGCGACCCTCTCGCTGCCCGAGCCGGTCAAGCACATCACGACCGGCAAGCACGGCGAGCATTCCGAACACATGGGCTTCCTGCTCGCGACGATGCAAAGCATTGCCCGTCAGCATCCGGGCGCGATTTGGTGATGAGCGGGCAGACGACGCCCGCGGCAAATGGAGTTTCAACGATGACATCGACCGCCACTCTCGCTTCTGACGCCGCGCTCGAGCGCGCCTGGTCCGTGCTCGAAGCGGTACCGGACCCCGAGATTCCGGTCGTCTCGATTCGCGAGCTGGGCATCTTGCGCAACGTCAGCCGCGCCACGGACGGCGTGCTCGAAGTCGTCATCACGCCGACGTACTCGGGCTGCCCGGCGATGTCGCAAATCGCCGAGGACGTCGCACATGCGCTCGACGTCGCCGAGCTGGCGCCGTACCGGATCGAAACCGTGCTCGCCCCGGCGTGGACGACCGACTGGATGACGGACGAAGCCAAAGACAAGCTCCGCGCCTACGGCATCGCACCGCCAACGGGCCAATGCGGCAGCGGCTCGAACCCCGCCGCAGAAAAAGTCGTCCGATTCGCGCCGCGCCCGATGGCGGCGCCGGCCTGCCCGCGCTGCGGCTCCGCGCACACTGAGCGTCTCGCGCAATTCGGCTCGACCGCCTGCAAGGCGCTCTACCGCTGCCTCGACTGCCGCGAGCCCTTCGACTACTTCAAACCCTACTGATACCGATATGGCGACCCCGCAATTCCATCCGCTGCGCATCCGCGAGGTGCGCCCCGAAACCGCCGACGCGGTCTCGGTCTCGTTTGAAATCCCCGTCGAGCTGCGCGAGCAATACCGCTTCACGCAAGGCCAGTTCGTTACGCTGAAGACTCACATCGACGGCGAGGAAACGCGCCGCTCGTATTCGATCTGCGTCGGCGTCACCGACTACGATCGCGACGGCGAACTGCGCATCGGCATCAAGCGCGTGCGCGGCGGGCGCTTTTCGAACTTCGCGTTCGATACGCTCCAGCCCGGTCACACGATCGACGTGATGACGCCCGACGGCCGCTTCTTCACGCATCTGAACGCCGATCAGGGCAAGCAGTACGTCGCGTTCTCGGGCGGCTCGGGCATCACGCCGGTGCTCGCGATCATCAAGACGACGCTCGAAATCGAGCCGCGCAGCACGTTCACGCTGATCTACGGCAACCGCAGCGTCGACGCGATCATGTTCGCCGAAGAGCTCGAAGACCTGAAGAACCGGTTCATGAACCGCTTGGTGCTGTACCACGTCCTTTCCGACGATATGCAGGACGTCGAGCTTTTCAACGGCGTGCTCGATCAGGCGAAGTGCGCGGCATTCCTCGAAGAACTCATTCCCGCCGCCGCGATCGACGAAGCGTTCATCTGCGGCCCCGCGCCGATGATGGATGCGGCCGAAGCCGCGCTCAAGGCCGCAGGCCTCGCGCAAGAGAAAGTCCACGTTGAGCGCTTCGGCACCCCGCTGCCGCAGGCAGGCGCACCGGTCGTCGAAATCACCGAAAGCACGCCGGCCGCGGATCTCGAAATCGTCCTCGACGGCAAGCGGCGCAAGCTGCGCCTGCCGTATGAAGGCGTGAGCCTGCTCGACGTCGGCCTGCACGCCGGCCTCGCGCTGCCCTACGCGTGCAAGGGCGGCGTTTGCTGCACGTGCCGCGCGAAGGTGATCGAAGGCGAGGTGCGGATGGAGAAGAACTACACGCTCGAAGAGCAGGAAATCGCGGATGGTTTCGTCCTGACGTGCCAGTGCCATCCGGTCAGCGATAAGGTTGTCGTGAGCTACGACGAGCGCTGAGCGTCGCGAGCGCTCCCTCGGCCGTCGGCTGTCGCGGTCGCGCGATCGCTTAAACTAGGGGCCGCTCGCCGGCCGGACCAAAGCGTCCAGCCAGCGAGCGGCCTCTTTTATTCACCCGCTATCTCGATGAGCACAATCCACGTCATCCCTGGCGGCTCGGCCGCCGAAGCCTTGCGCATCGCGCTCCTGCAAGCAGGACGAAGCGACGAAGTCGTCGCACTGCGAGACGATCTCGCGATCGGCCCGCTGCGCGGCGCCGACGACACGCCCGACGTTCGCAAGGCTTTCTGGGAACGCGTGTTCGACGACGATACGCGCATCGATTTCGCCCGCGAACTCGACGCCGAGGCGGCACGCATCGAACGGCTCGTCAGCACGGATGCGCCTGTCGTCATCTGGCACGCACAGAGCGCCGGCGACCAGTTGATGCTGCGTCGCGTCGCCTATCACCTGCGCAACGTGCCGCAGCGGATCAACGAAGTGCGTCTTTCGATCGACGATCTCGGCGCCGGCGCGCTGGCGACGGCTCGCTCCGATCGTGCGACCGCGGTCGGCATGTTCAATCCCGAGATTCTCGGCGCGAAGCTCGACGACGCTGCGCCGATCTCCGTGCTGCGCATCAGCCGTCTCGCGCTCGAGTGGCAGGAGGTCAAGCAGGCGAATGCGGAAACCCGCCGCTGGCAGGACAACACGTTCAAAAGCGGCAGCTTCGCCGAACTCGACGCGATTCTCGTCGACCGCGCGAGCGACAGCTGGCAGGTTGCTGCGCGCGTCGCCGCCGAGCTGATGGTGGCGGACGTCGGTTTCCTCGTCAGCGACTCAGTCGCGCTCTGGCGCTGCCGAGAAGCCGCCGCAGCCGGACGCATCGAGCTGCGCGGCAAGTTGCCGAACGCGTCGAACTGGCGCACGCTGGAACTGCGCGCAGCCGCGCACGCATGCCGCGCTGCCGCCCCCCAATAACAACAACACAGCAACGATTCAGCGCCCTAATACAGCGCCCTAAGTCATGGCCCGCACCCGAGCACCCGATCACGAATCCCAACGCGAGCAAATCCTCGAACTCGCAGCGGCAAAGTTTGCACAAACCAGCTACCCGAGCACGTCGATGGCGGATCTCGCCGCGGCGAGCGGCACGTCGAAGGCGCGCCTCTATCACTATTACGAGAGCAAGGAAGCGATCCTCTTCGACCTGCTCGACCGCTACACGAAACGGCTGATGCTGATCATCGCCGAGGTCGAAGGCTCGAGCCAGCGGCGCGGGCTATCCGAACGCGAGACCTTCGCGGAGCTGGTGCGCGCATTTCTTGCCGAGTACGAGACTTCGCACAGCCGCCACGTCGCGCTTCTGAACGACGTCAAATATCTCCTCGAGACGCAGCGCGAGATCGTGCTCAATCGCCAGCGCGACATCGTCGCCGCGTTTGCCCGCCAGCTTGCCCGCGCCTATCCGGAGCGCGCCACGAAGGAAAACCAGACCGCGCTCACGATGATGGTGTTCGGCATGATCAACTGGACCTTCACCTGGCTCAAGCCGGGCGGACGGCTCGGGTATAGCGAGTTCGCCGAGCAGGTCATGAGCGTCCTCGAGAATGGGCTGCTCGACAAGGGTTGATCTTGCATGGCAGCAATCCCTGGCTGCGCCGGATCGACGCAGCCAGGGTGTTGTGCGGTTACACAACACATCCTCAACATCTATATAAAACAATAACTTAGAGCGTATTCCTGCGAAGTTTAGAAGCTGCGCTCAGTCCGAGATACGGGTTTTCCCTAGTTCGTCAGTTGCGTTTCCGTTAAAATGCATATTGCGTTGCAGCAATGCCGCGCACCACGAGCATAGGAGAACCCACGATGAAACAGCACCGTAACCGCGCCGCCGAGCCGATCGAGACTTCCGATCGCCCGTTGCTTTCCGCTGTTCGCGCGCCGGCTCTCGTCCGGGAACTGACGTCTAACGACCGTGAGCGTCTGCTCACGCACTTTCTCGCGCTCGATTCGGATGACCGTCTACTGCGTTTTGGTCAATTCGTACCGGATCACGTCATTGAAAACTACGTCCGCGCGATCGACTTCTCGCGCGATACCGTGTTCGGCGTCTTCAACAAAGAATTGGAATTGGTGGGCGTCGGCCATTTGGCCTACTTGCCGGCCGAAGGCGACAAGCGCACCGCGGAATTCGGCGTCTCGGTGCTTGAAAGCTCGCGCGGCAACGGCATCGGCACGAAGCTCTTCGAGCGCGCCGCGATCCGCAGCCGCAATACGCACGTCAGCCACCTCTACATGCACTGCCTGTCGCGCAACTCGACGATGATGCACATCGCGAAGAAAGCCGGCATGAAGATCGAATACGCGTACGGCGAAGCCGATGCCTATCTGAAGCTGTCGCCCGCCGACCAAACCAGCATCATCGCGGAAATGCTTCAGGAGCAAGCCGCGGTGTTCGACTACGCGATCAAGCGCCAAGTGCGCCGCACGACGCAATTCCTCGAATCGATGGTGCCGTCGGATATCGCCGTTTAATCGGCGTTTCTCGATACACCCAGACGCGGGCGGCTTCGGCCGCCCGTTTTCATTGCGGCGGCCTGCTCACAGAATCGGCAGCGCCGTGGTCTCCTTGATGCGCTCGAGCGAAAAACTCGTCTTCACGTCGATCACCGACGGATGGTGCAGCAACTGGTCCTGCACGAAGCGCGAGAAGTGCGCCATATCCTCGACCTGCACGCGCAGCAGATAGTCCATATCGCCCGCCATCGCATGGCAGGCGACGACCTCCGGCCAGGTCTGCACCGACGCCTTGAACAGTTCCGCGTGCGTCGTACCCGCGCGCATCGACGCTTCACCGCGCTTCCCCGACAAGCTATCCGCGGGGCTGCCGCGCTTTTCGAGCCGCACGTTCACGTACGCGAGCAGGTCGAGCCCGAGCTTCTGCGCGTCGAGCAGCGCGACATAGCCGCGAATCACCCCGCTCTCCTCGAGGCGCCGGATGCGCCGCAGGCATGGGCTCGGCGACAAGTTCACCCGGTCGGCGATGTCCTGATTCGACAGCCGTCCATTCTCCTGAAGAACCGCAAGAATTCGCCTGTCGACGGCGTCGAGTTCGATGGCAGCCATTTCCCGTCCTGAATCCGTCTTATTGAGACAGCAAATTGCGCCATCGTAGTCACGGCCGATTAAGTTCGCAAGTTTCCTCCGCCCTCACCGCTCTACACTTGCGCTTATTCAATACGGCTCGCGCCGAGCTATTCAGGAGACGCAGATGCAGGTCCAAACCTGGGAAAACCCCGTCGGCACCGACGGTTTCGAATTCATCGAATACACCGCGCCGGACCCGAAGGCGCTCGGCAAATTGTTCGAGCAAATGGGCTTCACCGCGATCGCGCGCCATCGCCACAAGGACGTGACGCTGTACCGCCAAGGCGGCATCAACTTCATCGTCAACGGGGAACCGGATTCGTTCGCGCAACGTTTCACCCGCCTGCACGGCCCGTCGATCTGCGCGATTGCGTTCCGCGTGCAGGACGCCGCGAAGGCGTACAAGCACGCGCTCGAACTCGGCGCGTGGGGCTTCGACAACAAGACCGGCCCGATGGAGCTGAACATCCCGGCGATCAAGGGCATCGGCGATTCGCTGATCTATTTCGTCGACCGCTGGCGCGGCAAGAACGGCGCGCAACCGGGCAGCATCGGCGACATCGACATCTATGACGTCGACTTCGAGCCGATCCCGGGTGCGGACCAGAACCCGGCCGGTCACGGCCTCACCTACATCGACCACCTGACGCACAACGTCCATCGTGGCCGCATGCAGGAATGGGCCTCGTTCTACGAGCGTCTCTTCAACTTCCGCGAAATCCGCTACTTCGACATCGAAGGCAAGGTGACCGGCGTGAAGTCGAAGGCGATGACGTCGCCGTGCGGCAAGATCCGCATTCCGATCAACGAGGAAGGCTCGGAGACGGCCGGCCAGATTCAGGAATACCTCGACGCCTATCACGGCGAAGGCATCCAGCACATCGCGCTCGGCTCGACCGATATCTATCGCACCGTCGATGGTCTGCGCACGTCGAACATCAAGCTGCTCGACACGATCGACACGTATTACGAGCTCGTCGACCGCCGCGTGCCCGATCACGGCGAACCGATCGACGAACTGAAGAAACGCAAGATCCTGATCGACGGCGCAAAGGAAGACCTGCTGCTGCAGATCTTCACCGAGAACCAGATCGGCCCGATCTTCTTCGAGATCATCCAGCGCAAGGGCAATCAGGGCTTCGGCGAAGGCAACTTCAAGGCGCTGTTCGAGTCGATCGAACTGGATCAGATCCGGCGCGGCGTCGTGCAGGACAAGAACTGATAAGCGGGGGCTTTGAGTGCGTCGCGCGCGGACTGCGGCGACGCGCTGTCTAAAAGAAGGACCGTAAGTAGAAAGGGCGAAGATCTCGCGATCTTCGCCCTTTTGCTTTTGTGCGTGGCTCGCGCGTCAGAAGCGCGTGTCCTTGATCGTCAATTGGACCTGGGTCGTGTCCGCTGCAGCTTCGGCGGTCTGCGCCGTGTGCGCGACCGCTGCCGCGAGCGTGTTGCCGCTCGTCGCCCGAACCGGCGCGCTCATCGCGAAGAACGCGGCGGAGACCATGAGGAAGGTCTGGATATTTCGAGTGTTCATAAAACTCCTTTTTCTACACTGCAAAACTGCCTTTCGGCCGCGACGCACTCTATAGAGCCTCGCGGCGCTGCACCTAGGCGCAGATCAAGCAAGTTGGGAATTAGACAGAGGTTGTATGACCGGTTCCGCTGGCGCACGAGGTTTTACAGGACGTTACAGAACGCCGAATTCCGTTGCATCCCATGTCAGCCGGCGTAATCAGCCTGTCACAAAGCGTGGTTCGCCGCGTCAGATAAGGCTCTATCGGCGTTCTGCGGCGGGTTTCCACCAGTGCTAGGATTTCTCAAAACCCGTCAATATGGCGGCCCCGGCCGGAGCGTTCACAAGATGTTCCAGGCCCAGAAGTTTTGGCGATCCCAGACTGGGTTGGAGGAGTCCACATAATGAATGCCCCGCTAGACGCTGGTCAGCGAGCCTCGCTCGAAGCCGCGTTGTCTTCCGTCACGCTCGACGACAAATACACGCTCGAACGCGGCCGCGCGTACATGAGCGGCATCCAGGCGCTGGTCCGCCTGCCGATGCTGCAACAGGAACGCGACAAGGCCGCCGGGCTCAATACGGCTGGCTTCATTTCCGGCTATCGCGGATCTCCGCTCGGCGGGCTCGATCTCTCATTGTGGAAAGCGAAGAAGCACCTCGCTGGCCACCAAGTGGTGTTCCAACCCGGCATCAACGAAGACCTCGCCGCGACCGCGGTCTGGGGCTCACAGCAAGTCAACCTCTACCCCGGCGCGAAGTACGACGGGGTGTTCTCGATGTGGTACGGCAAGGGCCCCGGCGTCGATCGCAGCATCGACGTCATCAAGCACGCCAACTCGGCCGGCTCGTCGCGACACGGCGGCGTCCTGGTGCTCGCCGGCGACGACCACGCCGCCAAGTCCTCCACGCTTGCGCACCAGTCCGAGCACGTCTTCAAGGCATCCGGCGTGCCGGTGCTGTTCCCGTCGAATGTGCAGGAATATCTCGACTTCGGCTTGCACGGCTGGGCGATGAGCCGCTACTCGGGTCTCTGGGTGGCGATGAAGTGCGTGACCGACGTGGTCGAATCGTCAGCCTCGGTCGATATCGATCCGCAGCGCACGCAGATCGTGCTACCCAGCGATTTCGCGATGCCCGACGGCGGCTTGAACATTCGCTGGCCCGATCCGCCGCTGGTGCAGGAAGCGCGTCTGCTCGACTACAAGTGGTACGCCGCGCTCGCCTATGTGCGCGCGAACAAGCTCGACCGCGTCGAGATCGATTCGCCGCATGCGCGCTTCGGCATCATCACCGGCGGCAAGGCGTATCTCGACGTGCGCCAGGCGCTGACGGACCTCGGTCTCGATGACGAAACGTGTTCGCGCATCGGCATTCGTCTCTATAAGGTCGGCTGCGTGTGGCCGCTCGAAGCGCAAGGCGCGCATGCGTTTGCGCGCGGTCTCGACGAGATTCTGGTGGTCGAGGAAAAGCGCCAGATTCTCGAATACGCGATCAAGGAAGAGCTGTACAACTGGCCGGACGGTCAGCGTCCGCGCGTGTTCGGCAAGTTCGACGAGAAGGACGGCGCAGGCGGCGAATGGTCGGTGCCGATGGGCAACTGGCTGTTGCCCGCGCACTATGAACTGTCGCCGGCGATCATCGCGAAGGCCATCGCAACGCGCCTCGACAAGTTCGACCTGCCGTCCGACGTGCGCGCGCGCATCGCGGCGCGCATCGCCGTGATCGAAGCGAAGGAGAAGGCGCTCGCCAAGCCGCGCGTCATCGAAGCGGAGCGCAAGCCGTGGTTCTGCTCGGGTTGCCCGCACAACACGTCGACGAACGTGCCGGAAGGCTCGCGCGCGATGGCCGGCATCGGCTGCCACTACATGACCGTTTGGATGGACCGCAACACCAGCACATTCAGCCAGATGGGCGGCGAAGGTGTCGCGTGGACCGGCCAGGCGCCGTTCACGACCGAAAAGCACGTGTTCGCGAACTTGGGCGACGGCACGTACTTCCACTCGGGGCTGCTTGCGATCCGCGCGTCGATCGCGTCGAAGGCGAACATCACCTACAAGATCCTCTATAACGATGCGGTCGCGATGACGGGCGGCCAGCCCGTCGACGGCGTGCTGACCGTGCCGCAAATCACGAATCAGCTCGCGGCCGAAGGCGCCAAGAAGATCGTGATCGTCACCGACGAGCCGCAGAAGTACCAAGGCACGACGCTGCTTGCGCCGGGCGTGAACATCCATCACCGCGACGAACTCGACGCGGTGCAGAAAGAGCTGCGCGAGATCGCCGGCACGACGATCCTGGTCTACGACCAGACCTGCGCGACCGAAAAGCGCCGTCGTCGCAAGAAAGGCGAATTCCCCGACCCGGCGCGCCGCGTCGTCATCAACGAGGCGGTGTGCGAAGGTTGCGGCGATTGCTCGGTGCAGTCGAATTGCCTGTCGGTCGAACCGCTCGAAACCGAGTTCGGCACCAAGCGGCAGATCAATCAGTCTTCGTGCAATAAGGACTTCTCGTGCCTGAAAGGCTTCTGCCCGAGCTTCGTGACGGTGGAAGGCGGACAGTTGAAGAAGCCGAAGGCGGTCGGCGGCGACGTCGGTGAATTGCCGGCGATTCCCGAGCCGGACCTGCCCGCGATCGGCCGGCCGTACGGCGTGCTCGTGACGGGCGTCGGCGGCACCGGCGTCGTGACGATCGGCGCGCTGCTCGGCATGGCGGCGCACCTCGAGCAAAAGGGCGTCACCGTGCTCGACGTGACCGGCCTCGCGCAAAAAGGCGGCGCCGTGATGAGCCACGTGCAGATCGCGAACGCGCCGGCCGACATCCACGCGACCCGCATCGCGATGGGCGAAGCGAATCTCGTGATCGGCTGCGACGCGATCGTCACCGCGACCGATGAATGCACGTCGCGCATGAAGCATGGCCAGACACGCGTGGTCATCAACAGCGCGAAGACGCCGACGGCCGAATTCATCAAGAACCCGAACTGGGCGTTCCCGGGCCTCTCCACCGAAGCCGACGTGCGCGCGGCAGCGGGCGACGACGTCGATCTGGTCGACGCCAATCACTTCGCCGTCGCGCTGCTCGGCGACGCGATCTACACGAACCCGTTCGTGCTCGGCTACGCGTGGCAGCGCGGCTGGCTACCGCTCACGCACGAGTCGCTCACGCGCGCGATCGAGCTGAACGCCGTGCAGGTCGAGAAGAACCTCGCCGCCTTCGAATGGGGCCGCCGTGCCGCGCATGATCTGGCGAGCGTGAGGCGCGCCGCGTCGCCGGCCAGCACGGGTGTCGCCGCAAGCGATGCGACGAGCGCGACGGTGATCGCGTTGCACACGAAGAAGGCCGTCGATTCGTTGATCGCGAAGCGCGTCGAGCAACTGACCGCCTATCAAAACGCGGCCTATGCGACGCGCTACTCGACGCTCGTCGAGCAAATGCGCGCAGCCGAGCACGCGCTCGACAGCGACGCCATGCACGAACCGCTCACGGAAGCGGTCGCCCGAAATCTGTACAAGCTGATGGCGTACAAGGACGAGTACGAAGTCGCGCGTCTTCAGTCGGACCCGGCGTTCATCGAAAAGCTGAAGACGCAATTCGAGGGCGACTGGAAGCTCAACTTCTATCTCGCGCCGCCAACCTTCGCGAAGAAGGACACGAAGGGCCACTTGGTGAAGAAGCAGTACGGTCCGCGCATGATGACCGGGTTCAAGCTTCTCGCGAAGATGAAATTCCTGCGCGGCACGGCGCTCGACGTCTTTGGCAGGACCGAGGAGCGCAAGACCGAGCGTGCGTTGATCGGCGAGTACGAGGCGCTCGTGCGCGAGCTGATCGGCGGATTGAAGGCCGACAAGCTCGCGCTGGCGATCGAACTTGCGAGCCTGCCGGATGGGATTCGCGGCTACGGTCACGTCAAGGAGAACAACCTGCGCGCGGTTCGCGTGAAGTGGAACGACTTGCTCGCGCGGTGGCGCACGCCGGGCGGCGGGGAGGCTCGGCAGCACGCGGCTTGAAGCAAGGCGCGGCGAAGCGCTGATTGTTGACTAGTAGGTAATGACGAAAAGGCGGCGGCTCTCACGAACCGCCGCCTTTCCTTTTGCTGCTTACCGCTTGGGTAACTCACCGGCCTTCGTTTTCAGCGCCGGCCGCCAGGCGGCCGGTACGCGAGCCAACACACTGAAGGACGGTGACGCGCGCGGTCAGAACTCGTAGCCGACTTGGGCACGGAAGCCCGCGTCACCCGTTTGCGCGACCGAGACCGCGCCGTTCACCAGCAACCTGCCGTTGCGCGAACGGTACGTCGCGCTCGCCGCAACGGCGCTGTACCCCTTGTAGTTCGCGCCGCCAGCCGCCACGATCGTCTTGCCTGGACCGCTAGGCGTCAGATTCGGCATCGCCATCGCCGAGGCAATGCCGCTGTAGGCGGCTCGAGCAACCGAGTTGATCGCGCCGTTCATGTCGTTGCGCAGTTGATTCAACTGCCCCATGTTGACGGCGTCGGTCGAGCGCTGGCCAGCCTTGACGTTCGTGATGCGACGCTGCTGGCTGTCCGAGCCCACGGAAACCGTGTTCTCCTCGTCGGCCACCGAGCCCTGGCCCAACGCGACCGAGTTCTCACCCGACGCCACCGAGCTTTGGCCCAGCGCCGTCGAATTTTTGCCGCTCGCTACCGAACCGCCGCCCATCGCGACCGATCCGTCGCCGCTCGCCGATGCACTTTTAAGGCCCGGCGTCGACTTGATCGAGACGTTCGAGTTACCGGTCGTCTGGTTGTTGGTGACCTTTTGATCCAGGTTCTTGATCGCTTCGTTGGTGTCCCAAAGCTGGCCGCCGTTAACCGCATCGGTGCTGTCCTTGGCGACGGTGCCGTTCTTCACGTTCTTCAGGCTCACCGCGTTGCCGCCGCTGTTCAGCGTCAGGCTGTCGTGCGTGTCGGAGTCGTACTGGACGCCGTTCTTGATCGTACCGCCACCATTGCCGCCACCGCCGCTGTTCTTGAGGGTGTTGATGTCAGTAGTGTTGTTCGCAACGCGATTGTCGAGGTTCTTGAGCGCATCGCCGACATTGTTCAGCTGGGCGCCGCCGATGTTGAACAGCGGCGCCTTGAACGTGCCGTCCGCATTGATGCCTGCGCCACCGCCCAGCGCGCTGGCCACGCCGCTGCTGATCGAGTACAGCTGCTTGCCGTTGACGGCCTGGTTGCTGGTCGCGTTGATTGCGCCGTCCGCCACGCCGGCCAGCACGCGATCGCCGTCGGTGCCAGCGAGGTTCACCTTGTTGCCGCCCTTCGTCTTGGCGACGTTGATGTCCTTGGTGTCCGCGTCTTGCTGAACCAGGCCATCCGAACCGCCGCCGCCACTGGACATCGAGCTCTTGATGTCGGCGATATCCGACGTATTGGTCGTGACGCGGCCGTCCAGGTTGCCCAGCGCGCCGCCGACGTTGTTGAACGACTGGCCGCCCACCGTGTAGCTCGGCGCCTTGAATGTGCCGTCCGCATTGACAGCCGCGCCGCCGCCCAGCGAATCGGCAGTCGCCTTGGCAGTGGCCGCGATGTTTGTCTTGTTGGTCGCGATATCGGCTGTGTTTTGGTCCACCGTCGTCTTGACCGACGACAGTTGCCCGAAGTTGACCGCGTCGTTCGCGTTCGTGCCATCCGCAATGTCGGTCAGCTTGCGCTTCGTGGCATTGTTGTCGGCGTCCTTGCCCGCGAAGCTCACTTCCGTGCCGCCGGTATCTTTGCCGACCGACAGGTTCTTCGTCGTCGCGTCTTGCTGCACCAGGCCCGCCGTGCCGCCGCTGATGCTCGAGAGCCGGGTCTTCAGGGTATCGATATTGCCTTCGGCCGTGGTCATGCGCGTGTTGGTGGCATTCAGTTGACGGCCCGTCACCGCGTCCGTGCTGGTTGCCGACAGCGTCGCGTCTTGCAGGTTCGTCAGCTTCGTGCCGTTCTCGCCGCCGCCCAGCGTCATTGTCGCCTTGGTCGTGTCGTCGTACTTCGCCGCCAAGCCGTCCAACGTGTTCAATTGCGTTTGCGCTGCGTCGATCGCCGTTTTGTTTGCCGTCACGCGCGTGTCCAGGCCATTGATGCTCTCTCCAGCAGCCTGCAGGGTTTCATTCATTGTGCCGAGGCCGCTTACGACCTCACCCATGCCGTCATTGAGCTTGCCCAGCGCACCGCCGACGTTAGTGAAAGTCTCGTCGCCGAGCTTGTACGACGGCGCCGAAATCTTGCCGTCCGAACCCACGGTCGAACCGCCGCCCAATGCGGCCGCCGTCGCCTTCGCGTTGGCATCGACAACCGTCTTCACGGCCGACACTTGCCCGACGTTGGCCGCGTCGGTCGTCTGCGTGCCGGCGGCGACGTTGGTGATTTGGCGTTGCCGCCCGGAGAACGTGGAGCCGACCGAGATTTCGCCGGAACGAGTCGTCACAGTCGCGCCGCTGTAAGACAGCGGATCAACCACGTTAGATACGGTTCCGCGGTCGGCAATGGAGTTCGAACCGAATGCGACACCATCCGCCGCTTTAGCTTGGGCACCCGGGCCAAACGCCACACTGCCTGAAGCCGATGCTTCAGATCCAAAGCCCATAGCGAACGAATTTCGACCGCTACTTGTAGCTCCAGCACCTATCGCGATGCCGCCCGAAGTGGAAGTCGCAGCGGAACCAATTGAAATGGAACGACTGTCCGCAGCGGAGGCGTTAACACCGAAAGCAAGTGATTCCTCTCCTGAGGCGGAGGCGCTGTGGCCAAGCGCAAGCGAATCCTGTGCTTTCGCGGAAGCGCTGTGACCAAACGCAAGCGAGTCCTGTGCGGTCGCGGAGGCGCTGTGGCCAAGCGCAAGCGCATCCTGTGCGGTCGCGGAGGCGCTGTGACCAAGCGCAAGCGAGTCCAGTGCTGTCGCAGTGGCCTTGGCCCCAAATGCCATCGCGTAAAGCGCCTTCCCCTTGTCATCCACGCTGCCTGCCGTGGCGCCGGAACCGAAGGCCATCGAGCCCGCACCATAAGCTTTCGCCAAATAGCCGAATGCCGCCGCGTAGTCATCAGTCGCCTCACCGGAATCGGCCACCGCACTGTCACCGACAGCAGTGTCATGCGTGTTCGCCGCACTTGCATCGGTGCCCGCCGCGTAGCCTGCGTACGCCGATTTCGATTCCAACGCGAGATCCGCGCCGGCTATCGCAAGAATGGCCGCCAACAATTTGGATCGTGTGCCTTTCGTGCGACCGCGGGCGATTTCGGATGCCACAGCCAAGATGCCTGTCTGATTTCTGACTACGCGATATGTCCTGTTCATAGTTCTCTCTTGCATGATTTGGCGCGAGAAAACATAGCGAGCACGACATTTCCCGTCGACCTCAATAGGTCGATTAGCGCCCAAATTAAAAACAAGGGAAATGAGACGGGTGTCGCTACGTTGACGAGCTGCCGGGTTTCGGCGCGAGAGGAATCTACTAACGCCCCTACGATCACGACATAAGAAATCGCCTATTTTTTATGCGGGAGGCATTAAAACAACAGAAAGATCGTATTTTTAGGGTTTATTTTTTGAATAACCAGCGTTGCCATTTGAAGCATTTTTTTGCGAAAAAGGCGTCTGAATTTAGGCGAACGGTGTGATGAGAGTTGCGAGGCACAAAAAAAGCGGCGGCTCGTTTCGAACGAGCCGCCGCTTTTTTGCGACTTGGATAACGTACCGACCTTCAATCTAGGCGCCGGCAACCAAACGGCCGGCGCTCGGGCGAATGCAATGAAAGACGATAACCGAACGCGTCAGAAGTCGTAGCCGACTTGAGCACGAACGCCCGCTTCCCCCGATTGCGTCATCGACAGCGCGCCATTGACGAGCAGGTTGCCACTGCGCGAACGGTACGTCACGCCAGCCGCGACCGCGTTGTAGCCCTTGTAGTTGGCCGCGCCAGCCGCCACCACCGTTCGACCGGGACCGCTCGGCATCATGTTCGGCATCGCCATCGCTGCCGCGATACCGCCGTAAGCGGCCTTCGCGACTTGGTTGATGCTGTTGTTCATGTCGCTGCGCAGCTGATTCAACTGCCCATAGTTGACGGCATCGGTCGGGTTCTGGCCGATGGCGACGTTCGTGATGCGTCGCTGGCTGGTGCTCGAGCCCACGGAAACCGTGCCGTCCTCGTCGGCCACCGAGCCTTGGCCCAACGCGACCGAGTTGGTCCCTGACGCCACCGCGTTTTCGCCCAGCGCCGTCGACTGCGCGCCGCTAGCCTGCGCGCCGCCGCCAATCGCCACCGATGCGTTGCCGCTCGCCGACGCGATCGTCGGATTCGACGACTTCACCGAGACATTCGAGTTGCCCGTCGTCTGGTTGTTGGTGACCTTTTGATCCAGATTCTGGATCATCTGATTGGTATCCCAAAGCTGACCGCCGTTGACGGCGTCGGTGCTGTTTTGGGCAACGTTACCGTTCTTCACGTTCTTCACGCTCACGGCGCCGGCGTCGCTGCTGCCCATCGTCACGCTGGTGTGGTCGTCGGTGTCGTACTGAACGCTGTTCTTCGTCAAACCGCCGCCGCCATCGCCGCCGTTAATCTGGTTGATGGCGTTGGTGTTACCCGCGATGTCGCTCGTGTTCTTCGCGACGCGGTCGTCGAGGTTCTTGAGCGCATCGCCGACATTGTTTTGCTGGGCACCGCCGATGGTGTATGTCGGCGCCCGGAACGTGCCGTCCGCGTTGACGCCCGCGCCGCCGCCCAGCGCGTCGGCGATACCGCTGCCGGTCGAGTAGAGCTGCTTGCCGTTGACGGCCTGGTTGCTCGTCGCGCTCACTTCGCCGTCTGCCACGCCCGCCAGCACGCGATCGCCGTCGGTGCCCGCGAAGTTCACCTTATTGCCGCCCTTGGTCGCGGCCACGTTGATGTCTTCCGATTCCGGGTCTTGCTGAACCAGGCCGACCGAGCCGTCGGTGATCGAACTCTTGAGGTCGGCGATGTCGGTCGTATTGGTTGTGACTCGGCCATCGAGGTTACCCAGCGCGCCGCCCACGTTGTTAAACGACTTGCCGCCCACCGCGTAGTTCGGCGCGGTGACCGTGCCGTCCGCACCCACCGTCGCGCCGCCGCCCAGCGCGTCGGCCGTCGCCTTCGCGTTGGCCGCGATGCTGGTGGTATTCGCCGTGATGTTCGTCGTGTTCTGGTCCGCCGTCGCCTTGACCGACGAGAGCTGCCCGTAGTTGACCGCGTCGTTCGCGTTCGTGCCATCGGCAACGTCGGTCAGCTTGCGCTTCGTCGCATTGCCATCGGCGTCCTGGCCCGCGAAGCTCACCTCCGTGCCGCCCGTGCTCTTGCCGACCGTCAAGTTCTTCGTTGAGTCGTCTTGCTGCACAAGACCCGCCGTGCCGCTGCTGATGCTGGTGACCTGGCTCTTCAGGTTGTCGATGTTGCCTTCGGCCGTGATCACGCGCGCGTCGATGCCGTTCACTGTATTCGTCAGGTTCGTGACGTTGGTGTTCGTGGTGTTCAGCTGGCGGCCCGTCACCGCATCGGTGCTGCTTTCCGACAGCGTCGCGTCTTGCAGATTCGTCACCTTCGTGCCGTTCGCGCCGCCCAGCGTCATGGTGCCCTTCGTCGTGTCGTCGTACTTCGCCGCCACTCCATCCAGCGCGTCCAGCTGCGATTGCGCCTCGCCAACAGCCGTCTTGTTCGCGGTCACTCGCGTATCCAAGTCGCTGATGCTGCCCTCGGCCGTCTTCACGCGCGAGTCGATACCGCTCACCGTGGTGTTCAGTGTGCCGATGTCCGTCGTGTTCTGGTCCGCCGTCGCCTTGACCGACGAGAGTTGCCCGAAGTTGACCGCGTCGTTCGCGTTCGTGCCGTCCGCAACGTCGGTCAGCTTGCGCTTGGTGGCGTTGCCGTCGCTGTCCTGGCCCGCGAAGCTCACTTCCGTGCCACCCGTATCTTTGCCGACCGACAGGTTCTTCGTCGTCGCGTCTTGCTGCACCAGGCCCGCCGTGCCGCCGCTGATGCTCGAGAGCCGGGTCTTCAGGGTATCGATATTGCCTTCGGCCGTGGTCATGCGCGTGTTGGTGGCATTCAGTTGACGGCCCGTCACCGCGTCCGTGCTGGTTGCCGACAGCGTCGCGTCTTGCAGGTTCGTCAGCTTCGTGCCGTTCGTGCCGCCCAGCGTCATCGCACCCTTCGTCGCGTCATCGTATTTCGCCGCCACGCCATCCAGCGTATTCAGCTGCGATTGCGCCGCGTCGATCGCCGTCTGGTTCGTCGTAACTCGCGTATCCAAGTCGCTGATGCTGTCTTCGGCCGTGGTCACGCGCGTATCGATGCCGCTTACCGTGTTCGTCAGGGTCGTGACATTGGTATTCGTGTTGTTCAGCTGGCGGCCCGTCACCGCGTCCGTGCTGGTTGCCGACAGCGTCGCGTCTTGCAGGTTCGTCACCTTCGTGCCGTTCGCGCCGCCCAGCGTCATCGCACCCTTCGTCGCGTCGTCGTACTTCGCCGCCACGCCGTCCAGCGTATTCAGCTGCGATTGCGCCGCATCGATCGCCGTCTTGTTCGTCGTAGCTCGCGTATCCAGGCCGCTGATGTTGTCTTCGGCCGTGGTCACTCGCGTGTCGATTCCGCTCACCGTCGTGTTCAGTGTGCCGATGTTCGTCGTGTTCTGATCCACCGTCGTCTTGACCGAAGAGAGTTGCCCGAAGTTGACCGCGTCGTTTGCGTTCGCGCCGTCCGCAACGTCGGTCAGCTTGCGCTTGGTGGCGTTGCCGTCGGCGTCCTGGCCCGCGAAGCTCACTTCCGTGCCGCCCACGCTCTTGCCCACCGTTAGGTTCTTCGTCGTGGCGTCTTGCTGAACGAGGCCCGCCGTGCCGCTGTTGATCTGGCTGCTCAGGTTGCTGATGTCGCTTGTGTTCTTTTCAACGTCTGCGGTGTTCTGCGTCACTCGGCCGTCGAGGTTGCTCAGTGCACCGCCCACGCTGTTAAACGTCGTGCCGCCCGCCGTGTAGCTCGGCGCCGTGACCGTGCCGTCCGCACCCACCGCGGCGCCGCCGCCTAGCGCATCCGCCGTCGCCTTCGCGTTGGCCGCGATACTCGCCGTGTTCGTCGCAATGTTCGTCGCGTTCGTCGCGATATCTTGCGTGTTCTGATCCACCCCGGTCTTCACCGTCGACAATTGGCCGTAGTTCACCGCGTCGTTCGCGTTCGTGCCGTCGGCAATGTCGGTCAGCTTGCGCTTCGTGGCGTTGCCATCGGCGTCCTGGCCCGCGAAGCTCACCTCCGCACCGCCCGCGTTCTTGCCGACCGTCAGGTTCTTCGTCGTGGCGTCTTGCTGAACGAGGCCCGCCGTGCCACTGCTGATGTTGGTGATCTGGCTCGTCAGGCTGTCGATGTTGCCTTCGGCCGTCGTCACGCGCGTGTCGATGCCGCTCACCGTGTTCGTCAGGTTCGTGACGTTGGTGTTCGTGGTGTTCAACTGGCGGCCTGTCACTGCATCCGTGCTCGTCGCCGACAGCGTCGCGTCTTGCAGATTCGTCACCTTCGTGCCGTTCGCGCCACTCAGCGTCATCGTGCCCTTCGTCGCGTCGTCGTACTTCGCCGCCACGCCGTCCAGCGTGTTCAACTGCGATTGCGTCGTGCCAATCGCCGTGTTGTTCACCGTGACGCGCGTATCCAGGTCACTGATGTCGCCTTCAGCCGTCGTCACTCGCGTGCCGATGCCGCTCACTGTGTTCGTCAGGTTCGTAACATTGGTGTTCGTGGTGTTCAATTGACGGCCCGTCACCGCATCCGTGCTCGTGGCCGACAGCGTCGCATCTTGCAGATTCGTCACCTTCGTCCCGTTCGCGCCGCCCAGCGTCATCGTGCCCTTGCTCGTGTCGTCGTACTTCGCCGCCACGCCGTCCAACGTGTTCAATTGCGATTGCGCCGCCCCAACCGCCGCGTTGTTCGTTGTAACGCGCGTCTCCAAGCCACCGATGTTGTCTTCAGCCGTGGTCAGGCGCGTGTCGATGCCGCTCACCGTGTTCGTCAGGTTCGTGACGTTGGTGTTCGTGGTGTTCAATTGGCGCCCCGTCACCGCATCCCTGCTCGTGGTCGACAGCGTCGCGTCCTGCAAGTTGGTCACCTTCGTGCCGCTCGCGCCGCCCAGCGACAACGTCGCCTTGGTCGTATCGGTATAGGTCGCGGCCAGACCGTTGAGCGTGCTCAGACGCACGTCGAGGTTGCCCAGCGCGCCGCCGACGCTGGTGAACGGCGTGCCTCCGATCGTGTACGACGGCAAAGAGATCGTGCCGTCCGAACCCACGGTCGAGCCACCACCCAGCGCCGTGGCCACGCGCGATGCGTTGGTGTCGACAACCGTCTTCACGGCCGACACTTGTGAGACGTTGGCAGCGTCGGTGGCCTGTGTGCCGGCGGCGACGTTGGTGATCTGGCGCTTGTTCGTAGACGACCCGACGGATACTTCGCCTGAAGACGTTGTGACGGTACTCTTGTTGTACGACAGAGGATCGGTAACGGTCGTGATAGGCCCACGATCTGCCGTGGAATTGCTCCCGAGCGCAACGCTGTTAGCTTGAGTAGCAGTGGAGTTGTGTCCCAAAACGACCGAGTTCGCGCCCGATGCCTTAACGCTCGAGCCGATGCCGATGCCCGCATTCGTGGCAGCCACATCGGCGCCGATCGCAATCGCCGAATAGCCTTGTCCTGAGGAATTCGCCGTAACGTTGGTTCCAAGGGCCACATCGCCGGCGTATTGAGCAGCAGCGTTAGTCCCACAGGAAAGGGCGTTATAACTATTATTGACCTTTGCGTTGTTGTCGCACGGAGCGGTTGCAGCCAAAGCTTCGCCGCCGGACATGCCACCGAGCACCGTAACCAACGCCATCATGTACTTGCGCACATCACTGGCCCAGTCATCTCGACCGGAAACGTTCGCCGGCACCGTCGACACGCCGATGGCCGCTTCTACGCTGGCGCGATCATCGCTAACCACCGAACGGTTCAGCTTTCCTCGCCCCCGAGCAAGCTCCGAAACGGCCATCCACATGCCGGTAGTTTCGTTCCAGATCACGCGATACGCCTTGTTCATCGTCTTTCCTTTGCCGCGTTCGAAGCGGATTAATTGAGCTCACACGGCGTTTCGGCCAATCTCAAAACCCCTGATTTAGGACCAGTCCGAGAGAACAACGGACAAATGAGACCCGCGCCGCCGCATTCACTAGCGGCCGTGCTTTTGAGGCCAATTTACCGACACCGGGTCGGACAACGAATCAGACAACTCCTAATTCTTATGACGCACGCATCAAGAATGCTGAAAAGGCTGAATCTCCCGTTCACACTTTTAAGTTAGCCATTCGACGCATATAGCCCCTCCAATGTCGGCACGCCCCGCTGCTCAAACAGAATCCGACGCGCAAACAAAAACGCCACGAAACTCTCGTTTCGTGGCGTTCATTTCCAGCAATCAAACGCAGCCGCAGCAAGGCGGCGCGTCAATCTACCTCAGCGGCAATCCATCACCCCGCATGCACGTTCGCCGCCGCGACCGCCGTCATGTTGATAATGCGACGGACCGTCGCGGCCGGCGTAAGAATATGCACCGGCTTGGCCGCGCCGAGTAGGACGGGTCCTACCGTCACCCCTTCTCCGCCGATCATCTTCAGCAGGTTGTAGGTGATATTCGCCGCCTCGACGTTCGGCATGATCAGGAGGTTCGCCTCGCCATGCAGCGTCGTGCCCGGGAACGCCTGCTTGCGCACGACTTCCGACAGCGCCGCATCGCCGTGCATCTCGCCGTCCACCTCGAGCTGCGGCGCCCGCGCCGCGATCAGCTCGCGCGCCTCGGCCATGCGTCGCGACGACGCCGACGGCGCGCTGCCGAAGTTCGAGTTCGACAGCAGCGCGATCTTCGGCGTCATGCCGAACTTCTCGACTTCGCTCGCCGCCAGGATCGCCATCTCGGCGAGTTGCTCGGCGGTCGGCGTCTCGTTGACGTAGGTGTCGCAGATGAACAGGTTGCGGCCCGGCAGCATCAAGAGGTTCATCGCCGCGAAGTGCTGGGCGTTCGAAGCGCGCCCGAGCACCTGGTCGATGAACTTCAGGTGGCTGTGGTAGGTGTCGATCAAGCCGCAGATCATGCCGTCGGCGTCGCCGAGCTTCACGAGGATCGCGCCGATCAGCGTATTGAACTTGCGCATCGCGGCCTTCGCGACTTCAGGCGTCACGCCGTCGCGCGCGCCCAGCTCGTGATAGGCCTGCCAGCTCTTCTGATAGCGCGGATCGTCTTCCGGATTTACGATCTCAAAATCCTCGCCGCATTTGAGCTTCGAGCCCATCTTCTTCAGACGCATCTCGACGACCGCCGGACGGCCCACGATGATCGGCCTGGCGATCTTCTCGGTCAGCACGAACTGCGCGGCGCGCAGCACGCGCTCGTCCTCGCCTTCGGCGAACACGATGCGCGCGGCCTTCGATTTCGCCTCGGCGAACACCGGGCGCATCACCATGCCGGTGCGGTAGACCGTCGCGCCGAGCTGCTCGCGGTAAGCGTCCATGTCCTGAATCGGACGCGTTGCAACACCCGAATCCATCGCGGCCTGAGCGACGGCCGGTGCGATCTTGATGATGAGGCGCGGATCGAACGGCTTCGGAATCAGGTACTCGGGGCCGAATTCGAGCGTGTGGCCTTCATACGCCTTCGCGACTTCATCGCCCTGATCGGTCTCTTCCGCGAGTTCGGCGATCGCGCGCACACAGGCGAGCTTCATCTCTTCCGTGATCGTCGTCGCGCCGACGTCGAGCGCGCCGCGGAAGATGAACGGGAAGCACAGCACGTTGTTGACCTGGTTCGGATAGTCCGAACGGCCCGTCGCGATGATCGCGTCCGGGCGCACTTTCTTCGCTTCTTCCGGACGGATTTCCGGCTCGGGGTTGGCTAGCGCGAGGATCAGCGGCTTGTCGGCCATTTCCTTGACCATCTCGGGCTTCAGCACGCCGGCGCTCGAGCAGCCGAGGAACACGTCGGCCGATTTGATGGCGTCGGCGAGCGTGCGCGCGTCGGTGTTCGCTGCGTAGCGCTCCTTCGACGGATCGAGGCCGCCGCGGCCTTCGTAGATCACGCCCTTCGAATCGGTGACGAGGATGTTGCTCTTCGTGAGGCCCAGGTTCACGAGCAGGTCCAAGCACGCGATCGCCGCCGCGCCCGCGCCCGAGCAAACCAGCTTCACGCTCGCCAGATCCTTGCCCACCACCTTCAGGCCGTTCAGGATCGCCGCCGACGCGATGATCGCCGTGCCGTGCTGATCGTCGTGGAAGACCGGAATCTTCATGCGCTCGCGCAGCTTCTTCTCGATGTAGAAGCACTCGGGCGCCTTGATGTCTTCGAGGTTGATGCCGCCGAGCGTGGGCTCGAGCATCGCGATCGCGTCGACGAGCTTGTCGGGATCGGATTCGGACAGTTCGATATCGAAGACATCGATGCCCGCGAACTTCTTGAAGAGACAGCCCTTGCCTTCCATCACCGGCTTCGCGGCCAGCGGGCCGATGTTGCCAAGGCCGAGCACCGCGGTGCCATTCGTGATCACGCCGACGAGGTTGCCGCGCGACGTGTACTTCTGCGCATCGAGCGGATCGGCGTGAATCGCCTCGCATGCTGCGGCCACACCCGGCGAATACGCCAGCGACAGATCAAGCTGGTTCGACAGCGGCTTGGTCGGGGTCACCGAAATCTTGCCGGGTTTCGGATTCTGGTGGTAGGCGAGAGCGCTTTGCTTCAGTTGTTCGTCCATGTTTTAGCCTGCGAGACGTTATGAAATAGGGCCCAGCACTGCGCTAGGAGCGGCGTTGGCGAATATCGGTTGGATGGTCGGCGACGGCTCTTTTGTCGCGCCGGTTGGGCGCGCCTTCGAACCTTGGCGGATGGCAAGACAGCGCAGTACGTTTTTCGGGGGACTTAGTGTACACCCCCTAATCGCAAAATACGTGCGGCGCCGCAGGCCGCCCGGAGCCGCGCCGGATCAGAGTTCGCGATGCTGCGGTGCCGCATATTCGCTTCGGATACGGAGCGGCTTCTTGGGCCGATTCGCGCCTGAACCGCAACATCAACCAGCCCGACTACGGGCAACCGGGCGTACGGGCAACCGGCGGCGCAAGCCATCTCAATTCGGGTAAAATGTCGGCCTACGCGCGCAGCAATCCGGCCGCCAGTCGCATCCAGCACGGCCCACGCCTCGTCCCTTTCGTCGGCACGAGGCGCATTGATCAGCGCCATTCGGGCCACACGCCCGCCTCTCTAGTTCATACCCAAGGATTCCGCCCCATGACAGGCATCGATCGCCAAACGATCTCCGACACGACCGCCAAAATGCTGCTCGAAGTGCAAGCGGTGCACTTCAACGCCGAAAAGCCGTACATCTTCACGTCTGGCTGGGCGAGCCCCGTCTACATCGATTGCCGCAAGCTGATTTCGTATCCGCGCGTGCGCCGCGGCCTCATGGAGATGGCGGAAACGACGATTCTGCGCGACGTCGGCTACGAGCAGATCGACGCTGTCGCGGGCGGCGAAACCGCTGGCATCCCGTTTGCCGCGTGGATCGCCGATCGCCTGATGGTGCCGATGCAATACGTGCGCAAGAAGCCGAAGGGTTTCGGCCGCAATGCGCAGATCGAGGGCAATTTGGAAGAAGGTTCGCGCGTACTGCTCGTGGAAGACCTGACCACGGACAGCCGCAGCAAGATCAACTTCATCAACGCGCTGCGCACGGCGGGCGCGAAGGTGAACCACTGCTTCGTGCTGTTCCACTACAACATCTTCAAGGAAAGCGTCTCGGTGCTGAAAGACATCGACGTCGACCTGCACGCGCTCGCCACGTGGTGGGACGTGCTGCGCGTCGCGAAGGCGTCGGGCTACTTCGACCCGAAGACGCTCGACGAAGTCGAGAAGTTCCTGCACGCGCCGGCCGAATGGTCCGCGGCGCACGGCGGCGCCACGTCCGCGCCCCAGTAAGCTAGGCTCAGGCCTTCGCCCGCGGCAGCGCTTGCCCGCCGCGCGGCGACCATAAAAAAGCCGCCTGTCATCGCGACAGGCGGCTTTTTCTTGCTTTACGGATTTGCGCGCGTGCGGGCCGGCTTCGCGCGCGATCGTTTATTCCGGCGTCGGCTGCCCTTCCAACGCACCGGACGACAAGTTCATCAGCCCGTTGCTTTGCGCATACTGGAAGAGCTCCGAATCGCGCTCCAAGCCGAGCTTGCGCATCGCCATATTCTTCTGCGTGCTGATCGTCTTGATGCTGCGGTTCAGTTGTGTCGAAATTTCCTTGATCGTCATGCCGGATACGAAAAGCCGCACCACCTCGAGTTCGCGGCGCGAGAGGATCACGTCATCGGTCTTCCCGCCGGCATTGATGCGCAGCGTATCGAGCGACGTCCGTACTGACGGGCTCGCATACGGCAGGTCGCGCATCACATGGCGAATCGCGAGGCCGATATGGGCGAGGTCATCCGACTTGTTGACGACCGCGATCACGCCGATCTCGCCAAGGCGCTTGAGCAGCGCCGCATTCTCGAGCATCGTCAGCACGACAATCCGCAGGCCGGGGAAGTGCCGCAGGATGTAGCTGATGAGCGGCAAGCCGTCGCCGTACTGACCGCCCGGCATGGCGAGATCCGTCACCAGCACGTCGGCCGGCACCGTCTGCAGCACCTTGATGAGCTCGGTCGATTGGCGTGCCTGCGCCACCACCTCGACATCCGGGAATTTCATCAGCGCCTGCTCGGCCCCGAGCAAAATCACCGGATGGTCGTCAGCCACGACGACTTTCATGCGGTGTTGCATTGGCTTCCGCGCGGATATTTCGCTTTCCGATAATTCGTTCATGCAAACCGTTATTTATTTGTTTGTGACGCCGACCGGCCTGTGCCGGGCTGCCCGCATCCGTAACAGCGCGCCGAAATGGCAGAAACGCCGCACCCCCACATTTCGTTGCGGTAATACCCATAACCGCTGCGCAGCCCTAATGTTAGACTTGAATTCACGTCCGGGCACATTATTGGGACACTAATCGTTCAAAGAAACCTCGAAGCCTCGCCCCTGACAGGAGAATCGACTCATGCGCAAGCGTTGCCTGGTCGTTTCGCTCGCTTCGCCTTACCCTCGCCTGCCGTATCTGGCGCTGATGTTCCTGAGCGCCGCCATCATAATCGCCAATGGCCCTCGCGCGCTTGCGGAAGGTGCCTTTTCCGTGACCAGTGTCGACCTTCGGTCGGGTGGCACCGTGCCGGACGCCCAAGTCTTCGATGAGGGCGACTGCAAGGGCGGCAACCGGTCGCCCCAGTTGTCATGGCGCGACGCGCCGGCCGGCACCCGCAGTTTCGCCGTGACGATGTTCGATCTCGACTCCCCGGGCCCCGGCTGGTGGCACTGGGCGGTGGCCGGCATTCCGCCAGGCGTTCACCAGTTGCCTGCCAATGCCAGCGCGTCAGGCTATCTGAAAAACCTCGGCGCCGTCGAAGCGCGCAACGACTTCGACACCGATGGCTACGGCGGCCCGTGCCCGCCGCCCGGTAAGCCGCACCACTACGTCATCACCGTCTACGCGCTTGATACGACCGATCTGCGGATCGCAACCGGCCGCCCCGCGCTGATGTTCGATCATGAGATCGGCACGGCGACTCTCGGTTCCGCGCGGCTTGTCGTCACCTATGGGCGCTGACGGATCGGTCTGGCCGCGCTTTGTTTGAGCGTTGCCGCGGCACTCGCCAACGCGCGCGACACCGCTGCGGTTCGGCTTCGAACGACAGGCAACGGCCGCTGAACTGCCGGCATTTGTGTCATATCTGCGTCATTTGCGCGGCGCAACGTGTTTTTTGCCCTAGCATCCGCACACGCGCCGCCATCCGGTTTTAAAATCACGGATTCGCGGATCGCGTGCAGCAGGCGTGCATCCACCAGTTGAACTCAGTCAGTCAAGCGAGATTCGAGATGAGCACCAAGGTTTTTGTCGACGGACAGGAAGGGACCACCGGCCTGAAGATTTTCGAGTATCTGTCGCAGCGTGACGACGTGGAAATCCTGCGCATCGAGGAAGCGAAGCGCAAGGACCTCGACGAGCGCCGCCGTCTCATCAACGCCTCGGACGTGACGTTCCTGTGCCTGCCGGATGTCGCATCGCGCGAATCGGCCTCGCTCGTCGAGAACGACAAGACCGTGCTGATCGACGCAAGCACCGCGTTTCGCACCGCCGCCGACTGGGCCTATGGCCTTCCCGAACTCGCCCGCGCGCAGCGCGAGCGTCTGCGCACCGCCAAGCGCATCGCCGTGCCGGGCTGCCACGCATCGGCGTTCGTGCTCGCGATGCGGCCGCTCGTCGAAGCCGGCGTGGTCTCGCCTGACTTCGCCGCGCACAGCTATTCGATCACCGGCTACAGCGGCGGCGGCAAGAAAATGATTGCGGACTACGAAGCAGGCGGCAACGCCAAGTTCAACAGCCCGCGCCCGTACGCGCTCGCACTCACGCACAAACACCTGCCGGAGATGGCCGCGCATACCGGCCTCAAGAACGCGCCGGTGTTCACGCCGATCGTCGGCAGCTTCTATAAGGGCCTCGCCGTCACAACCTACTTCTCGCCGAAGGACCTTGCGAAGCGCGTGAGCCCGCAGGACGTGCAAGCTCTCTTCGCCGAATACTATGCGGGCGAAGCGTTCGTGCGCGTCGCACCGTTCGATGCCGAAGAGAACCTCGACGCCGGCTTCCTCGACGTCCAGGCGAACAACGACACCAACCGCGTCGACCTGTTCGTGTTCGGCAATCAAGAGCGCTTCGTGACTGTCGCGCGGCTCGACAACCTCGGCAAAGGCGCATCGGGCGCCGCGATCCAGTGCATGAACTTGAGCATCGGCGCGGCGGAAGGCGCCGGCTTGAAAAGCTGACGCGAAGCGCGCTGCCGCACCCCGTGCAAAGCCGGCTCGACGAGCCGGCTTTTTTATTTCGAACAACTTTAATCCTGGACTAAATTAAAAATAGTCAAATCGATAAATCAGACAAATTCAAAGCAATTACAATTAGATACACTTTCGAATAACAATTTGATACAAATCGGCAATTCATCCCGTTTTCACTTAGGGCGGTTTCAAGCACAAGTTTCCGCCTAGGGAATATCCCGATTCGACCGCGAACGAGCGTTCTATTACGATCGTCCGTTTTTCTAAAAGTCTTGTGCCACAAGGCTTAGCCGATTAGCAACGGTTCCGCATCGATGCTTGAAACGGTCCCATCTGTTTGAGGCTCCGCGCCCCGCCCCAGCCGCCGTAGCGATTAAAAAAATCCAGCGTTTGAATTGGATTTTTTAGACGGTTTTATCAATTGACATCAATAAATCGCACGGCGAAATTACGTCCCACAATTACATTCAGGGAGACGGGGCATGTCACATGCCATTTCAAAAGGCTTGGCTTTGGCCATCGCCGCCGCACCGCTTTTCATCGCGTGCGGCGGCGGCACCGCAAGTGCTCCAACCGCTATCAACGCTCCGCAATGTTCGGGCTCGAGCTGCGGCGTGCAGGGCCCGCCTGCCTCGGGCACCACGGCGTCGTTGTGTCCCGCGACGGCGGACATCGTCAACAGCACCTACCTGGGCGGCGCGGGCAGCGGCGAGATCGCGAGCGTCCACATCGACGCGGTCGCGATGACCTACACGCTCAAGTGGTACGAATCGCCGATTCCGCTCGCGGCCGGCAACGTCACGCCGACCCGCGCCGGCACGACGATCACCGGCTCGGTCATCCATCCGCCCGCCGGTACGCTGCCGACCGCCGAACAGACGCGCTGCGCGTTCATCCTCGAACCCGGTTCCGGCACGGCGGCGGCGACCGGCGGGACGTACTCGACCACCTCGACCTTCGACTCCGCGAACCCGCCGATGATCCTCATCGGCCATGGGGTCGCGGGCGGCGGCATTCCAGGCGCCGAGGTGCAGTATCCGGGCGTCCTGGGATTGTTCGCCGTGCCGGACCGCAAGTTCGACTTCTATCCGTTCATCGGCTTCGCACAGGTCGACACCAACCTCGCCGACCTGAAGGGCACCTATAACGCGCTGCTCTACCACATCCAGCCTTCGGACTCGTGGGCCCAAGCCGGCGTCAACGCCGTCGAAACCTTCGATGCCAGCGGCAACTGCTCGTCAAGCTCCAGCTGCAAGACGACGGGCGGCGCGTGGACTGCGAGCACATCCGGTTCTTACTTCGCAAGCAGCAGCCCACCGAAGATCGTCAACGGCACCCAGATTGGACAAAGCGCACAAGCACACATGGTGATCGGCCAGCTGAACGGCGCCATCGTGCCGGTCGTCGTGCGCACCGGGAATGCCAATCCCGGCCAGCTGGCCGTCGACGACGAATCGGGCATCGCGCTGCTCACCGCCGCCCAGTCGCTTGCCTCAGGCGGTTTCGACGGCGCCTACGCCGGCGCGGACTCGAACTTCAAGTACACGGCGACGCTGATCCAAGGCGGCTTGGGCAGCTTCGTCAATCCGTCGACGAGCGCGCAGGAATCAGGCTTCGCCTTGCAGTACGGACTGTCGAGCCCGGGCCTCGTCGGCGTCACGGATCAGCAAGGCAATGCGGGCTTTGCGATCGCGTCGGGCGGGCTCTACGCGATTTTGATCCAGGGCGAGGAGAACGGCGGGATCACGGCGTCGTCGGGGATCGTCGGGCAAACGACGAGCTCCGTGCCGTACTTCGGCATCGGCGCGCTCGTGAGCAAGTAGCCGCGCATCACCGCAGTACATCAAACAAGAGGCGGCCGACAGGGAGCCAGGCCGCCCCATAACGACAAACATTCTGGAGGGGCAACATGAGTTGGAAAATCTATTCGGCGCTGGCCGTTGCGGCGCCTTTTCTTGCCGCGTGCGGCGGCGGCGGTGGCGGCGGCGGCGGAGACCCGGCGCCCGTGGCCGCGAGCCTGTGCCCGTCATCGCTCGATTACAGCACCGTCTACACGGGCGGCGGCGGCGATGGCGAACTGGTCAAGCTGCAGCTCGACACGACCAAGCTGACGTGGCAGGTCACCTATATCGAATCGCCGATTCCGCAAACCACCGGCACTGTCGCGCCGACGCGCGCCGGCACGACGCAAAGCGGCACGCTGACCCAGGAAACCGGGCTGCCAACGCAAAAGCTCAACAATTGCGCGTACCGGCTGAACGGCGCGAGTCTCGACCCGAACCGGCCGGCGCGCGTGTTCATCGGCGAAGGCGTCGCGGGCGGCACGATTCCGGGCAAGGAGATCCAGTTCAACGGCGTCGGCGGCGACGGCGCGGTGCCCGACACGACCTTCCCCTACTACCCGTTCATCGGCTTTTCGTCGCTGCAGACGAACCTCGCGAGCGTCGCGGGCACCTATAACCAAGTCGGCTATCACCAGGTTCCGTCGCAGAACTTCCTGCCGGTCGCGGTCGATTCGAAGATCACGATCCACGCCGACGGCACCTGGACCGAGTGCGACAACACCGGCGTCAACGCCGGCACCTGCCAGCAGCCCGGGACCAACTTCGTGCAGTCGGCGGACGGCAGCGGCGCCTTCGAAACCGACCACTTCCAAGGCCAGGCGAAGCCGACGCTCGCGCCAACGCCGGTCGCAAAAGGCTTCATGATCGTCGGTCAACTGCGCGGCCAACTGGTGCCGATCCTGGTCCGCACCGGCGTCGCGAACTCGTCGCTCGCGACGAATCCGCAAAACGGCTTGACCGGGCCCGTCGCCGACGACGAATCCGGCATCTCGATCCTCGCCCCGCAAACGACGATCGGCCAAGACTCGCAGGACGGCGAGTACATCGGCGTCGACAGCCAGTTCGACTACCGGACGACCGCGCTCGAAGGCACCCAGGCCACGCTGCTCGATCCATTCAACGCCTCACAGGCGTCGCTCGCGACCGCGCTCAACCTCGACTACACGCAGAGCGTGCCGGGCGTGGTGAGGTCGTCGCACGTGGGCGCGTCGACGGGCAGCGCCGCGACCGGCAAGTTCATTTTCACAGGGGGCATCTTCGGCTTTCTCGACGAATCGACGCCGTCATCGCCGTATTTCACGATCGGCGCATTCGTGCAGTAGATCGCGCGAGGAGGGAGGACATGATCAAAAAAATAGGCGCCGCGCTCGTCGCGGCCGTGGTCTCGCTCGCCGCGCATGCGCAGCAGGCGGGCGACAACGTGGTCACGCTCGGCTGGTTTCACGTGGCGCCCCAGCAATCGAGCACGCCGCTCACGACGAATGTCGCGCCGGTGCCGATCAACACGCCGCTGCGGTTGCCGAGTTCGTTCACCTCGACCGGCACGGGGCTGTCGACCAACAATGCCAATACGGCGGGGCTCGTGTCGAGCCACTTCTTCACCGACAACATCGCGCTGACGAGCGTCGCCGGCGTGCCGCCGACGTTCAAGGTCTACGGCCACGGCACCATCAAGCCGCCGGGACCGGCCGGCGCGCTCGGCATCCAGAACCTGGGCGATCCGTCGGCGAATCCGATCATCAACAGCGTGCGGCAATGGAGCCCGGCAGTGCTCTTGCAGTACTACTTCGGGAAGGCCACGGCGAAATTCCGGCCGTATGTCGGGATCGGCGTCTCGTATAACTTCTTCACCAATATCCAACTGAACCCCGCGTTCATCCAATCGACGCAGAACAACCTCGGCGCGGTGCTTGCCGCCGGCGCGAACAAGCCAGGGACGACGAGCGTATCGGCGAAAGCGTCGTCATCATGGGCTCCGGTGTTCAACGTGGGCGCTTCGTATTTCTTCACGAAACACTGGGGCATGACCGCAAATGTGACCTACATCCCGCTGAAGACCACGTCGTCGGTGATCATCAAGGCCGCAGACGGCACGGAGCTCGCCGAGTCGCAGGCGGAATTGAAGGCGGACCCGATCATCACGTTCGTCGCCGTGTCGTACAAGTTCTGATGGGAAATGGGGACCGCTTTGTATTGGGGCAAAAAAAAGCCCGCCTAAGTTGGCGGGCTGAATCCATATCAGAGGAGACATGGAGGAGACAGTTCCTACTATAGCAAACCCTTAGTTGCAGTGCAACATCTCATTGTTTCGAAGTTCAGCCTCGTTGCGCCCGCGCCACACCGAAAGTCAATCCGCTCGTTCGCACGCCATCGACAGGATGAAGCTCAACTGATCCGGACCCACCGGCTTGACGAGATGCACGTCGATACCGGCAGCGAGCGCCATGTCGCGATATTGCGGCTGCCCCCAGCCAGTGAGCCCGATCAACAACAGCGGACGGTCCCCCGCCATGTCCCGCAATTGGCGCGCGGTCGCCAGGCCGTCGAGTTCGGGGCCGCCGATGTCGAGAATCGCGACATCTGGCCAATTGCGCTCGGTGAGGCTCAGCGCATCGGCCGCGGTGTGCGCGAGGATCAAGTCGTAGCCCATCTCGTCGAGCAGATTCGCGAGGCCCGCTAGCGCATCGTCGTCGCGACCGGCGATCAATATGCTCTTATGCACGGTGCCTCCCGATGTGTCTGCTGCATTTCTTCGTTTGATCAGTTTCAGGGCGAATAATTTTCACTCTTTCGCAACAATCTGTTGCGCATTCCACCGATCGGGCCGAAATCATCACATCAATCCTTGTGAATCGCACTCCGAACTGTTGTCTGAAACGATGATTCGCGCAAGGCTTTTCAGCGCTTGGTTAAAAGAAAATCGTTTTCTATCGAGTCGCCAACTTTTTTTTGTGACCCCGTCAGACCCTTTTTGAACGGCAGTTCGATTCAAACGCGCGCGAACCCACCAAAAAGCGTCAAACCCTCATGCAGTCGACGGCCGAGTGTCCGGTCTCGAACAGTCCGCATTCCTCATACCGTTCAAATTCAATCGCAAACGATTGCGCATTCCACGCATTTCGCATCGGCCGATCGTTAAAGTTCCGCGCCGCTTTTCCGTAGACGCAACCAAGCAGTTCGACAGTGTCCGTTCCGTAGCGGCAGCAGCAATGAAAGCCGTATGCGCAGGATGCATTGCCGTTCTTCGCTTGCGCGTCACCTAGGCTCGCAAGCGGCTTTCACCGCAAAGGAAGTCTCGTGAAACCGATTTTCGATACGAGCGTTGCTCGCGCAATGCTCGGGGCAGCGCTCGTCTATGCGCCCCTCGCCTACGGGTCTCTTGGGCAATCCGCCAGTTCCATCGCGGATGACGCGGCATCGATGCGAGCCGTCAGCCACGCGAGCAGCGCGCAAGCGGCCTATTCAATTCATACGATTACGCTGCCCTCCGGCACCGTGGTGCGCGAATACGTCGCGCAAAACGGCGTCGTGTTCGGCGTGGCGTGGGACGGTCCGACACTGCCCGATTTGAAGTCCACGCTCGGCGCCGCGTTCGACCGCTATGTCGCCGCGAGTTCGACGGGGCGTGGCAATCGGCTCGCGGTGTCGGCGGATGATTTGGTCGTGTATTCCGGCGGACACTTGCGCGCGTTTGCCGGACACGCCTATCTGCCCGCGGCATTGCCCGCTGGCGTCGACGCCAGCGTCATTCAGTGAAGGAGCGCATATGCGTGCCCTTTCTTCCCTCTATCGGCTCGCGCTCGCGACCGCCTTGGCCGCGACAATGCTTTCCGCCTGTGGCGGTGGCGGCGGGGGCTCCTCATCCGCTGCGTCCTCGGCGAGCAACAACTCGAGTTCGAGCGGCACGACCAACACTTCGGCCGCGCCTGCGCTAGCCGCCAATGTGGCGACGATCATCGTCGACAGCGGCATTTCGAATGTGCCGAATATGCCGTTCGTGAGCGTCACCGTCTGCGCGCCGGGGACAGGCAATTGCCAGACGATCGATCACGTGCTCGTCGATACCGGGTCATGGGGCTTGCGGGTGTTCGCGTCGCAATTGCCGGCGTCGGTCGCCTTGCCGCAGGAGTCCGACGCGAACGGCAACACGCTCGCCGAATGCATGCAGTTCTTCGACGGCTACACCTGGGGCGCGGTCCGCACGGCCGACGTGAAGATCGCGGGCGAAACCGCGGCGTCGCTGCCGATCCAAGTGATCGATCCGAACTACGCGAGCCTGCCCTCCAGTTGCGCGAACACCGGCACGTCGCGCAACACGCCCGGTGCGCTGGCGGCAAACGGCGTCCTCGGCATCGGCGTGTTCAAGCACGATTGCGGGGCGACGTGCGCGGCGCAGGCCGTCGCAGGGACGTACTACACGTGTCCCTCGTCGGGCTGCACCTCGCTTGCGGTCGCGGAGCCGCTGCAGGTCGCCAATCCGATCCCCTACTTCGCGGCCGACAACAACGGCGCGATCGTCAGCCTTCCGGCATCCCCGGCGACTGGCGCGGTGTCGCTCGCCGGTCAACTGATCTTCGGCATCGGCACGCAAAGCAATAACGGATTGGGCTCGGCGCAGGTGCTCGCGGCCAACGCGTCGACGGGCGACTTCACGACGGTGCAGAACGGCACGACCTATACGAAAAGCATGATCGACAGCGGCTCGACGGGGATCTTTTTCGCCACCAGCCAGATGTCCGCGTGCGCGAGTCCAAACAACGCGTACTACTGCCCGGCGTCGAACGAGCAGTTCAGTGCGGTCAATGAAGGCGTCAACGGCGTGACGAGCTCGGTGACGTTCACCGTCGGCAACGCCACCGAAATCGCCAACACCCGCGGCGCCGATGCGGTGCTGCCGCTGTTGGCCGGGCCAGCGTTCGTCACTTCGTCGGTATTCGACTGGGGGCTGCCGTTCTTCTATGGCCGCACTATCTACGCGGCGGTCGAGCAGCAATCGACACCGGGCGGCGCCGGCCCTTACTTCGCGTACTGACCCAAGACGCGTCGCGTGGATAAAAAAAGGGAGCGCCAGCGACGCTCCCTTTTTTCGCGCGATGGCGATTCGTCAGTGCCGCACGAGCGCCATCATCGCGCCGAATCCGACGAACACGCCGCCCGTCAGCCGATTGAACGCCTTCGCGACGCTGCGGCTCTTGAGCGTCGCGCCGATACGCAGGCCGAAGCCGGCGTAGACCAGGTACCAGCTCACCTCGATCACCGCGAACGTCGCGACAAGGATGCCGAATTGCGGCAGCTTCGGCGCGGCTTCGTTGATGAACTGCGGCAACAGCGCCGCGGCGAACAGGATCGCCTTCGGGTTGCTGCTCGCGACCAGGAAGCCGTTGCGATAGAGCGCCGCGGGGGAGCGAACGGGCCTGGCGGCCGCTTCGACGCCGTTCGCGTCAGGCGCTTCGTCGACCTTCGCGCGCCACGCCTTGACGCCGAGATACACGAGGTACGCGGCGCCGATCAGCCGCAGCGCGTTGAACATCGCCGGCCATGCTTCGAGAAACACGCCGAGCCCCGCCGCCGACACCGACAGCATCAGCACCAGCGCCGACAGGCATCCCGCCATCGTCGCGCTCGCGCGGCGCAGGCCGTGCTGCGCGCCATGCGTCATCACGAGCAGCATGTTGGGGCCGGGAATGGCGGAAACGACGAAAACGGTGGCGACGTAAAGCCACCAGGTATGCAGGTTCATGGCGATGGTGCGGACAAGTGATTCGGAATGGGTTAAGCGGCTGATTATGCCTGCAAGCGTCGAATATTTCCGGGCGGCCGCGGCGCGCGGGCCTTTAGCCCCTCCGCGCCGACCACCCACGCCGGTCGCCCACGCCGGTCGCCCACGCCGGTCGCCCGAATCGCCCGCCCGCTCGGCCCCGGTTAGCGCGCAGCGCGCCGCGCCGCCACTTGCCCGAGGACCGCGAAGTCCTTGTCGCCGTCGCCGTGCGCGATCGCGTCGAGCAGGCTGTCGCGCACGACGCTCGCGATCGGCAGCGGCGTCGAGGCCGCGTCGCCGGCCGCGAGCGCGAGCCGCACGTCCTTCAAGCCCAGGCGCGCCTTGAACAGCGCCGGCTCGTAGCGCCCCTCGGCGATCAGCTTGCCGTAGCCCTGGTACACCGGTCCCGGGAACGCGCTACTCGTGATCACGTCGAGAAAATCCGTCATCGCGACGCCATAGCCGCCGAGCAGCGCCGACACCTCGCCGAGCGTCTCCACCGCGGAGGCGAGCGTGAAGTTCGCCGCGAGCTTCGCGACGTTCGCATGCTGCGGCAAGGAGCCGAGGCGCCACGTCTTCTGGCCGATTGCATCGAAGATTGGCTGCACGCGATCGATCGCTTCGGCGGGGCCCGCCGCCATGATCGTGAGCTTCGCGGCCGCGGCCACGTCGGGACGTCCCATCACCGGCGCGGCCACGTAGTTGAGCCCGCGCGCCGCGTGCTCGTGCGCGATTTCCTCGGCGTAAGCGACCGAAACCGTCGCCAGGTTCACGTGGATCAGACCGCGCGGCGCATGTTCGAGCAACTCGGCATCGAACACCTCGCGCGCCGCCGCGTCGTCGGCGAGCATCGAGAGCACGGCATCGCCCGCGAACGCATGGGCGGGCGTTTCGACCACTTGCGCGCCGAGTTCCGCAAGCGAGCGAGCGCGCTCGGCCGTGCGGTTCCATACCCTGACGCGATGCCCCGCCTTCAGGAGATTCGCGACCATCGCACTGCCCATGCTGCCCAGACCGATAAAACCGATATCCATGGATTGCTCCTTCGTTTCTCCGCAAAGAACTAGCGAGTAGAGCACAAGCGCGTGAAGCTTGCTGGCGGCCAGGCCAGCGCAAGGCCAACGTGCAAGGCGCTGATACGCATGGTGAAAAAGCGGCAGAGCGGCCCGGCGAGCCGCTCGCCTTGGTGCCATACTGATCCGATGGCTCCCGTCACCGCGACTTTCCGCTTCTATGAAGAGCTGAACGACTTCATCGCCCGGCCGCTGCGCAGGCGGTCGTTCAGTTGCGTGTGCGCGCCCGCCGCGACGGCCAAACATATGATCGAAGCGCTCGGCGTGCCCCATACGGAAGTCGAGTTGATCCTCGTGAACGGCGAATCGGTCGGCTTCGAGCGCATTCTTCAGGACGGCGACCGCGTCGCGGTCTACCCCAAATTCGAAGCGCTCGACATCCGCCCGCTTCTGCGCGTGCGCGCCGAGCCGCTGCGCACGATCCGCTTCGTTGCCGACGCGCATCTCGGCGGCCTCGCCCAATTGCTGCGGCTCGCGGGCTTCGACACGCTCTACGACAACCACTACGCCGACGCCGCGATCGAAGCGCTCGCCGCCACGGAACAGCGGATCGTGCTCACGCGCGACCGCGAGCTGCTCAAGCGCCGCACGATCACGCACGGCTGCTACGTGCGCGCGCTGAAACCCGAGGCGCAGTTGCGCGAGATTTTCGGGCGGCTCGATCTGGCAAGCAGCGCGAAGCCGTTCCGGCTGTGCCTGACTTGCAACGCGCCGCTGCGGAGGATCGAGAAGCACGAAGTGGCCGACCGCGCGCCCGAGGGCGTGCTCGAGCGGCACACGCAGTTCGTCACGTGCGACATCTGCCGGCGGGTCTTCTGGGAAGGCTCGCACTGGAGGCGCATGCGTGCGCTGATGGACGCCGTCGTGGACGGCGTGCATGCCGCGCCGCCGGCCGCGGGAGGCGCACAATAATGACGGCTCGCCCGGCCGCGTGACGCGCGCGCCGCCACAACGCATCAACACGCAAGCGAACTTCAAACCAAGCCCCGGAGACACCCGACATGCGCCATCGCCCCGACTCGGACCAGCCGCACCGCCTGCGCAGCCGCCGCTGGTTCGACGATCCGTCCAACCCCGGCATGACCGCGCTCTATCTCGAGCGCTACATGAACTACGGCATCACGCGCGAAGAGTTGCAGTCGGGCAAGCCGATCGTCGGCATCGCGCAGACCGGGTCGGATCTGGCGCCGTGCAATCGTCATCATCTGGAACTCGCCACGCGCGTGCGCGACGGCATCCGCGACGCGGGCGGCATCCCGCTCGAATTTCCGGTCCATCCGATTCAGGAAACCGGCAAGCGCCCCACCGCCGCGCTCGACCGCAATCTCGCCTACCTCGGGCTCGTCGAGATCCTGCACGGTTATCCGCTCGACGGCGTGGTCCTGACCACCGGCTGCGACAAGACCACGCCCGCGTGCCTGATGGCCGCCGCCACGGTCAACATCCCCGCGATCGTGCTCTCGGGTGGGCCGATGCTCGACGGCTGGTGGCACGGCAAGCTCGCGGGCTCGGGCACGGTCATCTGGCACGCGCGCAAGCGGCTCGCAGCTGGCGAGATCGATTACGAGGAATTCATGAACATGGTGGCGTCGTCGGCGCCGTCGGCGGGGCACTGCAATACGATGGGCACGGCGCTGTCGATGAATTCGCTGGCCGAGGCGCTCGGCATGTCGCTGCCCGGCTGCGCCGCGATTCCCGCACCGCATCGCGAGCGCGGGCAGATGGCCTACGCCACCGGCAAACGCATCGTCGGCATGATCCACGAGAACCTGCGCCCGTCGGACATCATGACCCAGGGCGCTTTCGAGAACGCCGTGGTCGCGGCGGCGGCGCTCGGCGGTTCGTCGAATTGTCCGATTCACATGATCGCGATCGCGCGGCACATGGGCGTCGAGCACACGCTCGACGACTGGCAGCGGCTCGGGCCGGACGTGCCGCTGTTGGTCGATTGCCAGCCGGCCGGGCGTTTTCTCGGCGAGGCGTTCCATCGCGCGGGCGGCGTGCCGGCGGTGATGAAGGAGCTGCTCGATGCCGGCAAGCTGAACGGCAGCGTGCGCACGGTCACGGGACGCACGCTGGCCGAAGACCTCGCGAACGTCGCCGAGCCGGATCGCGAAGTGATTCGCCGCTACGCGGAGCCGCTCAAGGAAGCCGCGGGCTACGTCGTGATGTCGGGCAACCTGTTCGACAGCGCCGTGATGAAGATCAGTGTGATCGATTCGGCGTTCCGCAAGCGCTTCCTCTCCGATCCCGAGCATCCGGATGTCTTCGAAGGACGCGCCATCGTGTTCGAAGGGCCCGAGGACTATCACGAGCGCATTGAAGATCCCGAGCTCGGCGTCGACGCCCATTCGGTGCTCGTGATTCGCAATAGCGGCCCGGTCGGGTATCCGGGCGGCGCCGAGGTCGTCAACATGCAGCCGCCCGCCGCGCTGATCAAGGAAGGCATCGATACGCTGCCGACCATCGGCGACGGGCGGCAAAGCGGCACGTCGGCGAGCCCGTCGATTCTGAACGTGTCGCCTGAAGCGGCGGTCGGCGGCAATCTCGCGCTGCTCAAGACCGGCGACAAGATCCGTATCGATCTGCAAGCGCGCAAAGTCGACGTGATGATTTCCGCGGACGAACTCGCCGCGCGCCGCGCCGCGTGGAAGGCGCCGCTCCTGCAGCACAAGACGCCGTGGGAGGAGATCTATCGCAGCATGGTCGGCCAGCACGCGACCGGCGCTTGCCTCGAACACGCGACGCTGTATCTGAACGTCATCGAGACGCGCGGCGAGTCGCGACACAATCATTGACCTTTGGAATCGGTGGGCCCGCGCTGTGCGTACAATACGGGCCCACCGCATCCAACCGCAGGACACTTCCGCATGGCAATGAAGAAAACCGACCTTGAAAAAAACAAGGCGCTGAAACTGACCCAATCGATGAAACAGAATCGCTCCGATCGCTTCGGCGCAGGCGCGACGGAAGTGCTCGACCGTCGCGAGCAGCGCAAGCTCGATCAGGCGAAAGGGCTCGTGCCGTTCGCGTGCAAGCTCGACGGCGAGCTCGTGGCAACGCTGAAAGAGCGTGCGTCCAGCCATCCGGAAGGGATGACCGGCCTCGTCGACGAGCTGCTGCGCAAAGGTCTCGCAGCGAGTTAAAACTCCACGACGGTCCGCAGCCCGGCAACCGCTTCGTTGCCGATGCGCTGACCGTTGTTGTTCGGATTCGGAATCCCTCCGCCCGGACGAACGATGTACTGGAAGTCCGCCTGCAACTGCCACCACGGGGCGACCTGGTACTGATACGTCGCCTCGATCACCGTTTCGGCCGAGCGCACCGGATAACCGGGCGTCGTTGCCGCCGTGTCGCGATCGAGCGCGCTCGCGGCCGAACTGAAGTTCGCATAGCCGACCGCAAGCCCGACCGAATCGTTGTCGCGCCCCTTGAACGGCGCCTTCAGCACGACGCCCCCTTGCAGCGCGAGATCGATCACATTGCGATTGCTCGGCGCCCCCATCACACGCGCGAATACGCCGACCGACTGCGGGCTGTCGGCGCTCGGCCGCCAGACCATCTGATCAGCGACCGCGTAAAGGCTGAAATTGCCGCGATGCGTGGCCGGCTCGGCGCCCTCCGGCGCGTTTGCGAGCGATGTGCCGTCTTGCGCGTAGTGCGGGTCCGCGAAGCGATTCGTGTTGTACCAAAAGCCGAGCTTGTAGGTGCCCGGAAGCCCTGCCGGTTGCGGCTGCCCCGCCGGCGCGGGCGGGTTGATCGCGTACTGCACTTCGCCGATCAACAACGCGCCGTTGTTCAGATTGAAGTTGGTGCCACTCGCATTGAGCTTCTGCGGATCGCCGACGCCGGGCGCCGGGTTGCCGTCGAACACGCCGCCGAGCACCGTCACCGAGTCGCTCGGCTTAGCGCGCAGCCGCACGCCAAGCGACGACAGCGGATAGGCTGGGCCGCCCGCCGGCAGATCGGCCGACGGCAGCACAGGCCAGCCGAACGTCGCATTGATGAACGTGCCGCCGTACTCCGTGACGATGAATTCCTGGTCGAGACTCTGCTGGCCGACCTTCACGTCGAATTTGTCGTCGAAGAACGACTGCTGGTACCAGAGCTCCCACAATCGCGTCGTAGCCGATGCCTCGACGCCGCTGATCGTCTGCGCCGTATCGAGATTCGCCGCCGTGATGCCGTGCCCGTGAATCTGCAGCGCGCTGACGTTGAACTGGCCGCCCTTCAGGCCGAAGGCTTTATCCGTATCGACGCCGAGTCCGAACAGCGTCGCGCCGTCGTAGGCGACGCCTTTGTTCCTACCGCCCGAGAAGTTGCCGTAGAACTCGCTCGTTTCCTGCACACCAAGCGTGATGCCGTGGTCGCCGAGCAAGGTACGCAGGCCGCCCATGTCGCCGAACAGGTTCGAACGGTCCCAGAGGCCGGCCGGCGTGGGCGCCTGATCGGCCGGCTGCGCGGCGGCGGTTGCGGGCGCAGCGCCTTGAGCCGGAGTCGCATCGGCTGCGGCTCCCGTGGGTGCGCCG
The DNA here is from genome assembly GCF_053525655.1 of Trinickia camelliae. Taxonomy (NCBI): domain Bacteria; kingdom Pseudomonadati; phylum Pseudomonadota; class Betaproteobacteria; order Burkholderiales; family Burkholderiaceae; genus Trinickia; species Trinickia camelliae. The sequence continues at coordinate 409,144 of NZ_JBCHAA010000003.1, read as the reverse complement.
CCGTTCGCGGCAGGCGGCGTCGTATCCGCCGATTGGGCATGGGCCGCGGAGACGAACGCGCCGCCGGCCAGCATGAGCGCCAGCATCGCCGCGGCGCAGATCGGCTTCAAACGCGACTCGCCTGACAGGCGGAACGCGCGGCTATTGTTTCGAGGTTGTGCGTGTGAGGAAGTGACTTTCATTGTTGGTTTCTTTTGTAGAGCGAATGAACACGCGCCGAGCCGACGCGGCGAAGCCGCTCGGCATCGGCATGCAGCAGGATTTCGGTTGAAACGGTGGTCAGGGTCTGAATGCCGAGCGACCTCGAGCGCTCGGCAATGGGAAGCTCACGCCCCCGGCGACTTCCACAGGCGCGACGCGTTGTAACCGACGTCAGCCAGGCCCGGCGAAGCGGCGCGCTGCTTTGCGCCGCCCGTTTGCTGACGCGCGCTCGGCTTGGGCCAATTGCAGCACGGCCGCGGACAATCCGGGCGCGGCGCACGCGCGGGTGGCGCCTCGCTTCGCGGTGCATTCAGGTAGTCGCGTGAGACGCGCAGAAAGCGTTCGATATGCATGATTCGACTCCCGTCGAGCCCGGTCGAGCCGGGCAACGTTCGATAGGCAACGCAACGCCTCGCACAGAGCGAAACGAGCGTGGTACTAAAAGGGAGCGTGCTGCAGACAGGCCATCGGCATGGCCTGAGAGAAAGCGCGCTGACCCGGCAAGGCGAGTCAGCGGCGGCAGGAGGTTCCGGCGTGGCTAACGCGCGATTGCGAGGGGGATGCCGGCACGGGCCGGCAATCTACATCCACTACTAGGGCATGCGTCCACGAGGGACTCCTGTTCTTAAGACAGGGCGGATTCTATGCTCGCCTCTTCGGGACTTGCAACAAAAAATTGCTACGCAGTGCTTAGTCGGTTCGAGCTTCATCCCTGGATCGTCCCTGAATACGCCGCATGAACAGCTTGCGCACCGGACCACCCCATCCGATACCAAGGTGTGCAGACGAATTCGCATGATACCCACTATGTAATTGAAACGTAAGAAAATTTATCCGGGTTATGCGTTGACTTGACTCATAGCGAATAACTAAAATTCAGGTGTTTCCACAAATGGGGCATATGCCTTGGACAGTTGCAGTAGTCGATCTTCGAACAGTTTTTCTGCCTGACAGGCACGACGCCCCGCGCTGATTCCTCTTTAGCCGCCGTCATGCCAGCAGGCAGACGGTGCGCATCGCAGTAGCTTCCGCAGTACTTCCTTCGCACCTCTTCGATCGAAACGCCGTCTTCGCGACGTGTGCGCGTTCGCACATTCGCTTCGATGGTTTGGCGCATCGAGCCATCGGGCTCGGGGCGCTGCTCGTTCACGCCTTTTCGACCGCCGCGCTCCCGCAGCACCGGCGCTCGTTACGGCGTGCGGTTCAACACATCCGTATTTCGCGACGCGACAACGGGAAAGACAAAAGGAAATCGAAATGCCCGACCCTGAGCCTAGTCACTCTTGCCGTACCCGCGCGATTACGCGCCCTATTTTTTGCTTCGCCTGACGGAAGGCCCGCATTCGTTCCTCCCCACACGTCCGATCGCCCAGATCCGTGTGAGTTGAAACCGGAGTGGCCACCCTCGGGCCCCAGGTTTCAATGATTTTGGAGGATTCACCATGCACTTCGCACTTCTCGTATCGCAGCTTCCGCGCGTTGACGAAGCTCGTCACCAGTACAACGAGATGCTGACGCTCGAGCCGCGTTCGAGCGTTTCGGCCCGCATGGCCGCGGCGTTCTGGACCGCGCTCAAGAAGCTCGCTCACTGACAAGAACTGAAATAGCGCGGCCGGCCGCTCGAAAGACGTCGTCCGGCAGGCTGCGCCACGACCGCATTCGCTTTATCTATAGGAAAACTAAAAATGTCCACACCTGCAAACGTCTCGCCGACGACACGCAGCGCCGTGCTCGACGACGCCCACGTGGGCGATATTCGCGGCGCGTTCGGCACGATCGCACACCACGACACCGCGCCGCGCACCAACTGGTGGGCGCGCCTGCGCACGCTGCTTGCGATTCTCGGCCCGGGACTCATCGTGATGGTTGGCGACAACGACGCCGGCGCGTTCGGCACCTACACGCAAGCCGGCCAAAACTACGGCACGACGCTGCTCTGGACGCTCGCGCTGCTGATCCCCGTGCTGTACGTGAACCAGGAAATGGTGCTGCGCCTTGGCGCCGTGACGGGCGTCGGCCATGCGCGCCTGATCTTCGAGCGTTTCGGCAAGTTCTGGGGCGCCTTCAGCGTCATCGACCTGTTTCTGCTCAATGCGCTCACCATCGTCACCGAATTCATCGGCATCACCTTCGCGCTCGAGTATCTCGGCGTGTCGAAGGTTCTCGGCGTCTGCATCGCCGCCGTGCTGACGATGGCCGCGGTGAGTACCGGCAACTTCAGACGCTTCGAACGCTTTGCGATCGTGCTGTGCCTGTTGAGCCTGCTGCTGGTTCCGGTACTCGTCTCGATCCACCCGCCCGTCGGCCAGATCTCGCGCGATTTCTTCATTCCGAACTGGCCCGCGAACTCGAAGCTCTCCGACGTGATGCTGCTCGTCATCGGCATCGTCGGTACGACGGTCGCGCCGTGGCAGCTGTTCTTCCAGCAAAGCTATGTGATCGACAAGCGCATCACGCCGCGCTTCATGAAGTACGAAAAGGCTGACCTGTGGATCGGCATCGCGTTCGTGATCATCGGCGCCGTGGCGATGATGGCATTCTGCGCCGCGCTCTTCGGCGGCAAGCCCGAGTTCGGCAACTTCACCGATGCAGGCGGCGTGATCGCGGGGCTGCACAAGTATGTCGGCCCGACCTCGGCGACGATCTTCGCCGTCGCGCTGCTCGACGCTTCGATCATCGGCGCCGCCGCGGTTTCGCTCGCGACGGCCTACGCCATGGGCGACGTGTTCAAGATCCGTCACTCGCTGCATCGCAGCGTGCTCGACGCGAAGGGCTTCTACCTCGTGTACTTCGGCATCATCGCGCTGGCCGCGGCGCTCGTGCTGATGCCGGGCAGCCCGCTCGGCCTCCTGACCGAAGCCGTGCAGACGCTCGCCGGCGTGCTCCTGCCGAGCGCCACCGTGTTCCTGCTGCTTCTGTGCAATGACAAGGCCGTGCTCGGTCCGTGGGTGAACGGCAAGAAGCTGAACCTGTTCACCGGCGCCATCGTCTGGATTTTGGTCGTGCTCTCGATCATCCTGACCGCCGCCACTGTCTATCCGGATATCAGCGGCAAGGCGATCATGGAGATCCTCGTCGGCGGCACGCTGCTCGCCGTCGTCGGTTACGCGGCAACGGAAATCGTGCGCAAGTCGCGCGGCGCGGTGGAGCAAGAAGCGCCAGCGCTGAACAAGGCGGCCTTGAAGAAGGTCCGCGACACGTGGCGGATGCCGCACCTCGACGATCTGCCGAAGCCGAACCTCACGCTGTCCAAGCGCGTGTGGATGGGTGTGCTGCGCGGGTATCTGGTGATCGCAGTGGGTCTGGTGATCGTCAAGGTCGTGCAGATGGCGTGGCATTGAAGTCGAGCCACACGCCGCGACGGTGTCATTAAGCCGCCGCGGCGGCGTGGTTCGCGGTCCATTTGCTGCGCATGGCTGTCGATCCGCCCAAGCGCGCGAAGTCCGAACCATTGCGCAGCTTGAAACCGCTCAAGGTCTGCTGCAGCCGCGCCGCCTGCTCCGACAGCGACTGCGCAGCCGCCGCGGCCTCCTCGACCAGCGCGGCATTCTGCTGCGTCACCTCGTCCATCTGCGTGACGGCGATGCTGACTTGTCCGATGCCGCGCCCCTGTTCTTCCGATGCGCCCGCGATCTCGGCGATGAGTCCGCTGACGCGCTCGACGTCGGTGCGAATGCCGGTCATCGTCTCGCCGGTGCTGCGCACGAGCGTCGAGCCCGCGGCGACGCGCGCGGCGGAATCCGAAATCAAGTCGCGAATCTCGCGCGCCGCGCTTGCCGAGCGCTGCGCGAGCGTGCGGACCTCGCCCGCCACGACCGCGAAGCCGCGCCCCTGCTCACCCGCGCGCGCTGCCTCGACGGCCGCGTTCAGCGCGAGGATATTGGTCTGGAACGCGATGCTTTCGATCACCGTGATGATCCCTTCGACGTTCTTCGAGCTCTCCGCGATGCCTTGCATCGTCGCGACAATCTCATCGACCGCGTTCGCGCCCGCGCCGACGTCCTGCGTCACGCGCGCCGACATTTCGTTCGCGTGACGCGCGTTGCCGGCGTTGTGCTGCACGGTGCTCGTCAATTCCTCCATGCTGGCAGCGGTTTCCTCGAGCGATGCAGCTTGCTGTTCCGTGCGCTGCGACAAATCGATGTTGCCGGCCGCGATCTCGTGCGCGGCCGACGTCACCGCCGCCGCCACTTCGCCGACACCGCGCAGCACGCCGGACAGCTTGCTCGCCATCTCGTTGAGCGCATGGAGCAGGTCCGCGATTTCGTCCTTGCCTTCGGGCCGCAGCTCGACCGTGAAGTCGCCGGCGGCCACCTGGTTCGCCGCGAATACGGCTGCGGAGAGCGGTCGCGTGATGCGCCGCGTGACGGCCCAGGCCAACGCCGACCCGGCCAGCACGGCGAGCAGGGCCGCCGCGATCATCACCGTGCGCGAGATCGTGTAGACGCGCGCGCTGGCGTCGACCGCGAGCGAGGCCGCGTGGGCCTGGTAGTCGGAAAGCGCGCGCAGGTCGTCGGCGAAACGGTGCAGCTTGACGTAGGTGTCGCCGTACGCGAGCTGGACGGCTTCATCGCGCTTGCCCGAGTCGACGAGCGCGATCGTCTGCGTGCACGCATCGTTGTAGATCGCCTCGGAGGCGCGCGCCTTCGCCAGCACGGCCTGGCCGTCCGGCTCCGTGAGCATCGCGCCGAGCTTTTGCAGCGCGTCGTCGTACTCGGACTGATTGTCGTGCAGACGGTCGCGCGCTTCGCGCATGCGGTCGGGGGACGGATCAGAGGCGATCTGGAAAACCCGCGCGATGCTGCCGCGCTCGTTGTCGAGCGCGCGCGTCACCTGGGCGCCGGCGGCCCAGTCGTGCTCGACGAGGTGCGTCGTGCCGTCCGCCATCTTCGACATCGAAACGACCGCCACGACGCACATGGCAAAAATCAGACAAATAAGAACTGCGAAACTAAATGCAAGGCGCTGCCCGATTTTCACTGTGACTCCGTCCCGTTCGTTCGACCGCAAGCGATGCCAACGGCATCATTCAGGTCGTTAACGGCACGGTCGACGGAGTCTTTATCGCTAGAGAACGGTTATTGCCGGGGCCGCGCGATGGGATCGTTTCCATCGCCTTACGCATCCTGACAGCGCGCTCGCCATGCGGCCGCCGTCACGCCGCGAGCGCTTCCTGTGCGGCGTCGTAGCGGCCGATGCTGGCCGCGCCGTTCAGCCGCGCGCGCTTGATGAGCGCCTGCTGCGCGGCGCCGATATTCGCGGGCTGCCCCTGCCAGGCTTTGAGCGGCGGTTCCTGCAAGGCGCGTCCGTAGGAAAAGCTCAGCGGCCAGGGGCGCCGGCCCGCGCGATTGATTGCATCGAGATTGGCGGTGGCCTCCTCCGGCGTCTGCCCGCCCGACAGGAAAAAGATCCCCGCCACCGCGGCCGGCACCGTGCGGCCCAGCACGCACACTGTCTGCACCGCGATCTCGGCGGCCTGTGCTTGCCGCGCATGCTCCTTGCCCGCGACGACCATGCTCGGCTTGAGCAGCATGTGCTCGAGCGTCACCGCGTGGCGATGGAGCGCGTCGAACACTTCGTGGAGCACGGCTTCGGTCACCTCCGCGCAGCGTTCGATCGAGTGGGCGCCGTCCATCAGCACCTCCGGCTCGACGATCGGCACGACGCCAGCCTCCTGGCAGATCGCCGCATAGCGCGCGAGCGACGCCGCATTGGTTTCGATCGCGAGGCGGCTCGGCAGCGTATCCGACACGTTGTACACCGCGCGCCATTTCGCGAATCGCGCGCCCTGTTTCTTGTAGCCGTCGAGACGCTTCGCCAGACCGTCGAGCCCCTCGGTCACTTCGTCGCCCGGCGCATGGGCGAGCGCGATCTTGCCCGCGTCCACCTTGATGCCCGGCACGATGCCCAGGCGCGCCGCCAGCTCCGGCAGCGGCGTGCCGTCGTCGGCGCACTGGCCGAGCGTCTCTTCGTACAGGATGACGCCGCTCACGAACTCGCCGAGGCCGGCGGTCGAGAGAAGCAGACTGCGCCACGCGCGGCGGTTCCCCTCGGTCGATTCGACACCGATCGTCTTGAAGCGCTTGGCGATGGTGCCGCCGCTTTCGTCGGCCGCCAGCAGTCCTTTGCCCGGCTGGACCAGTGCGTCGATCGTGCTTTGGAGTTCATCCCGAATGCTCATGGTGTGGCCCTCCGTGGAAGTCGCTTGAGCGGCGCGCGTTGTCGGCGTGGATACGTGCGGCGTGCCTACACATTAGTCTGCGCGGCAAAGGAATGGGGTGCCAGCATTGGATCGCGCCAAATGCGGCCAAGGTCTCGCAACCCTGGCGGCAAGAACCAAGCCGGATGCCCGGCTACGCGGCTTGTTCGGTTTGGGAGCGATAGCGCGCAACGATCTCCGCCATCACCGGCCAGAAGGCGTCGATTGGCTCGCGAATCGCGGACATGCCGTGCGCCTCGACCTCGCGCCGCATCACGTCGCAGCAAGCGATCGCCGTCGGCTCGTTCAATACCAGCAGTGCGCCTTTCAAGCGATGCAAACGGCTCAGAAAGTGCTCGGCATCGGCGTTCGCCACGGCTTCGCGCAGCGCCGCTTCGTCGTCGGGCCAGGTGGCGAGGAACACGCTTTGCATCTGCGCGTTGGCAGGAGCCTCGGAAACTGGCGCGTCTGCCGCACGTGGCCGCGATTCGCCGAGCACCTGCTCGAGCGCGACGCGCAAGCGGTCGATCGTGACGGGCTTGTGCAGCACGTCGGCAAAACCGTCCGACTTCGCCTTGCGATCGTCACCCGAGCCCGCCGTGTTGAGAATCACGGGCGTGCCGATCCCGTTCGCCCGCAACGCATCGAGCAGCTCGCGGCCGTCCATGTACGGCATGCCGAGGTCCGTCAGGACGAGATCGTATGAAGCCGCGAGACAGCGATCGAACGCCGCTTTGCCGTCGGTCACGCCGTCGATGTGCGTGTAGCCGAGCACCGCGAGCTGATGCTCGAGCAGCGTGCGGTTGAGCGGATCGTCTTCCGCGACGAGCACGCGGGCCGCGCGATGCTCGGCGGCGGCGGGCCTGGGAGGCGCCATCGGCGGCGCGGCGTGCAGTACGTCATCCGGCTTGCCGCAGGCGGCGAGCGCGAGCTTGAGCATCGGCGAGGACAACGACGTGACGCGAATCGCGTCGTCGCGACGCTCGGGATAGAGGGGGCCGTCCGCCGACAGCACGAGCGTGTCGACGTAGAGCGGATGAATCTCTTGCCACGCCTCGGGGATCGCACTTTCGCTGCAGCCGAACATGACGATCGACTGGTCGTACTCCGGCTCCAGCGCGACCTCCTGTTTGGCATCGACGATCCGCACGTCCGGCAGCCAACGCTTGAGCTGCGCGACGAGCACGTCCTGCCACGCGGACCGCTCGCACGCGAGCACGACGGTATCGAACGCCATGCCGGACAACTCGAGCGGAGGATCTTCTTCGTCGCGGTCGCGCGCGAGCGGCAGGTCGACCGTGAAGACGGAGCCTTCGCCGTCGATGCTCTCGACGGAAATACGCCCGCCCATCAGGTCGGTCAGCCGCCGGCACAGCGAGAGTCCGAGCCCCGTGCCGCCATAGCGGCTCGCGATCGACCGGTCCGCCTGCGCGAACGGCTCGAAAATCCGTTGCTGCTGCGCGGCCGGAATGCCGATGCCCGAATCCGCCACCGACAACCGGACCCACGCACGCCGGCCCGTCGCCTCGCTGAGCACCGCACGCAGCGTGATCGTCCCCGTCTCGGTGAACTTGCGCGCATTGCCGAGCAGATTCATGAGGATCTGGGTGATGCGGTGGCCGTCGCCGCTCCACGAGCCCGACAGACGCGGATCGATCAGGCAAAGGAACTGCAACCCCTTGCCGGTGATGACGGGCGCGAAGGTCTGCGCGCAGCGTTCGATCACGTCGTCGAGATGAAACGGCTCCACATGAAGCTGCAGTTCTTGCGCTTCCACTTTCGACAGATCGAGCACGTCGTTGACGAGCGCAAGCAGCGCGTCGAACGCGCGCCGCACGGCTACCACGCGCTCTTTCTGCATCGGCGTCAACTCGGCCATCGCGAGCAGCTCGAGATTGCCGAGCGCGCCGTGCAACGGCGTGCGAATCTCGTGGCTCATCGTCGCGACGAACATCGACTTGGCCTCGTTGGCTTCATCGGCGGCGCGGCGCGCCTGTTGCAAGAGGCGCTGCGTGGCCTTCTGGCGGCTGATGTCCGTCAAGCCGAACAGCACCACTTCGCGCTGCTGATAGCGGGCGTGCGAAAACGCGGCCGAAATTTCGCGACGCTTGCCGTCGGCGGCCGCCACCGACGCCTCGGCGACGCGTACGCCTTGCGCCCCTTGCGTGTTATCGACGGTTTCGGCGACCTCGGAGTAAGGCGAGTGCGCCGCGCCGCCGCGGCGCTTGCGCGAGCGGCCATCGAGCAGACGCCGGTAGAAGCCGGCTTCGTCGGGCGATGCGGCCAAGAGCGACTGCGCGATGTCGTTCTGCATGACGATGTCGCCCGTCCGCGGGTCGAAGACAGTCAGCCCGACCGGCGCCGTGCTGAGCACCGTGCGGTTGAACGCCTCGCTCTCGTACACCTGCCGTGCTCGCGCGCGCAGCGGCGTCAGCACCGCGCGATCGAGCATCAGGATAAAGGCCCACAAGATCCCCAGCACGAGCAACATCAGCATGGCCATCAGCAGCAACTGATCGTGCAGATCCATGAGGATCTTGCGCCAGTCGAACGCGTAGACCGCAATCCAGTCCGGCCCCGGAATGCGCTGGATCACGAAATAGCTCAAACCTGCGCGCACGACCTGCACACGCGTGTCCGCACGCTCGAAGGTCTTCGGCATCGACAGCACCGCGCGCTTCCACTGTGCCTCGTGCGGATTGGCGTCGCTCAAGCCGAAGAGATGGCGCCGGTCGCGCGAAACGACGAAGAAGTCCGGATCGTGGCCCGCAGCCTGGAAAAGCTGCGGAAATTGCGCGAACGGAATCGTCACGACCATGGTGGCGACGCGCTGATTGCCTCGATAGATCGGCGCCGCGTAGTGCGTGACGAGCGCGCCGTTCACGGGGGAGTCGTAGAGGGCAACCCAGAAGATGCGCTGCTGGCGCAGCTGGTTCTCCGAGTACTTGTTCAGCTCGGCCTGCACTCGGGACGTGTAGCTGGCTATCACCGGCTCGACACCGCCGGTTCGCGCCGCCGCGAGGAGTTGGTCGGGCAGCGGCGGCCAGGTCGCGAAGAACCGCCGATCGTCGGTGAACATGAAGCCGCCGAGGTAGTAGCCGGCATCGCGCAGCCGCAGGAGCGGCGACGGCGAAATCTCGCGGATGAGCCGCAAGAGCGTCGCGAGCCTGGCTTCGTCGTGCGGCTGCGTGAGCGTCGAGAGCACCGAGAACGGAGAAACCGTCACGTCCGCCCCCGTCGTGACCGCGCCGCGATTCTGCGCGAGTTCAAAGCGATATTCGCTGGCAGGAACTTGGTCGTGGTCGTGCAGATTCCACAGCAGCTCGTACGCCTCGACGGTCTGCTTCAAGCGCGCCTGATAGCGGTCGACCGACGCCTTGACCAGATCGCGCTGCACTAGAAACACGTGCTGCCGTTCGACGAGATACTGCTCGACGAGGTGCTCCACCCCGGTCAGCCCCGCTCCCAGAATCGACAGCGTGACGACGATGCCGCCACCGAACAGCAGAGCGCGATAGTAGCGGCCCGGCAAGTCAGGACTGCTTCCCGCTGCGCATTGCATTCGCTCGCGCAGAGTTGCAAGAGGTTGCCGCCACAGTCCTCTGACCATCAACCTACCTCATTGGGCCGTTCAATAGAGTTGCTTGAACGCGTTGACGAGCTCGACATCGTTGCTCGCACCGAGCTTGATCATCGCCTTGTTTTTTTGCGTGCTGATCGTTTTCAGGCTGCGGTTCGTATGCTTCGCGATGTCGGTGACCGACATGTTCGACGCAAACATACGCACCACTTCCAATTCCCGCGCCGTGAGCTGGGCGGAGGCCTGCGCGCGCGAATTGTCTTCGCTGTCCATCATGCGCTGGATCACCATCTTCGACGTGTGTGGATCGAGATAGCGCTCGCCCTGCATCACGCGCGCGATGATGTCCGGCAAGGCCGTGAAATCGCGGCTCAGCTTGCTGACGAAGCCCGCCACGCGCAAATGCATTGCACGCCGCACGACGGCGAGACTATCGTTCGCGGTCAGCACGATGATCTTCAACTCGGGATACAGCCGGCGAATGCGTTCGAGCAGCTGCATGCCGTCCGGCTCGAGGTCGTCGGCAAACGAATAGTCGCAAATCAGTACGTCGCACACGTTGTTCTGCAAGATTTCGATCAATTCCGAAATGGAAGTCGCCGAAGCGACGAGTTGAATTCGAGGATGCCCCTCCAGAACCTTGCTGATGCCCAAAGCGACGACCGGATGGTCGTCCGCCACAATGAGCCTCGTCTGGGGCAACGAATCCTGCGCTGCCGAATCAAGGGAGGCGTGGCGCTCGGGTTCGTTTCCTGAAATGCTGTTAATCATCTATTGCTCACGAATAAGTGCCCGGCAATGAAACACCCACGCGCATTATTGAGACAAGTTTAGCTCACTATTTTGGCGGGGCGTTCATTTATTCATGCCGCATTTGTCCGACCGCAACACATCGCGATTAAGACAGATCGCAAGGTCGCGGATAAAAATCGCGCATTTACGCGATAGCGTTGCCGGGCAAACCATCGTTGGCGATCGAGATTGCCGGACGTTGACGCAAACGATGTGTAAAGGCATCGATATGCCTTTATGTAATGCGGATCGGCTAACTAAAATCGTAATTTACCTGACCCGTTCGTGATTCATATAGGAATAGTCCTATTTCCTCTTGAGACAGCTATACCCAAAATGGCACGGTCGTCGGGGCGAAACGAAATCGACTGCGAGCAACGGAAAATCTCAACTCGCCAGGCAATCAGCGCCGCCAAAGCGCATACCAATGCATTTCTGAATTTTTTCAATAATCATGAATTTAAAAGATATTCATTTATTTCTGATCCGTATATATATCGGCATTGATTTCTCGCATCATTTCGCCGAGAAATTCGGCTTGCTCGGGCCGCAAGCCTTCGATAACGTCGTCGCCTACTTTCATAGCGTCGGGTTTTCGACGGTATTCGTGATCGTCGCGGGGCTGTGCGAATTCGCCGCCTTCGTCGGCTTCACCTTTGGGGTCTTCACGCGTGTCGCAGCGGTCGGCACCGCGCTCTACCTGCTCATCTCGATGTTCGCCGGGCACCACGACCACTTCGGCTTCACCTGGGCCAATCCGGGCGGCGGCTGGGAGTACCCGGCGCTGTGGGCATTCGTCTGCCTCTCGTATGTGCTCACGGGAGGCGGCCAGCTGTCGGTCGACGCATGGCTGCGCAAGCGCCTGCCGGCAGAGATGCGGCGGCTCTGCGCGTGACCTGCATCAAACGCGCCTCTCGCCTCCCCACTTAACGTTGTGCCGTGCGGTAAGCGCTGATCAGCCGGTCAGGCGCAGTTCAGGTTTGCCGCATTTTTCATCCAACCAAGGAGATTCACGATGAAACGAGTTCTTACCGCTGCCGTTCTTTCCATCGTCTGCGCGGCGGCCAGCGCTCAATACACCGGGCCCAGCGGGGCGACGCCCGTGACCAACGTCAAGACCCTGCACGCCTCGGCCCACGACGATCAATACGTGACACTCGAAGGCCGCATCGTGTCGCACATCGGCGGCAAGGATTACATGTTTGCCGACGACAGCGGCCAGGTGAAGGTCGAAATCAAGCCCCACGTGTTCCCGGCGGGGCAGCCCGTCGACGCCAAGTCGCGCGTGCGCATCACCGGCAAGTTCGACAAGGAATGGCGCGAAGCACATTCCGAGATCGAAGTGGAGCAGTTGACGGTGTTGAAGTAATGCTGAGCGCGCGAGCTGTCGCGCGCCAGCCGCTGGATTGAAGATGGCCTCACGCGTTCACTCGCGTGAGGCCATTTCTTTGACTGCCGGATCGCCTGTAGAGAGGGCGGCGGCCCGCGCCGCTATCGTCCGAACGCCCGCCGCTCGCTTCCCCGCCACGCGACTAGACGGCGCGTCAGATCGAAGGCGACCAGATTGCCCGCGACCACGAGCATCAACCCCAGCACCGCGAGCGCCGACCATCGATAGCCTTCGAATACGGTCGACACGGCCAGCGCGACGATCGGGAACAGCACCGTGCAGTAAGCGGCCCGCTCCGGCCCGATCCGCCCGACCAGCATCAGATACGCCGTAAAGCCGATTACCGAGCCGGGCACCGCGAGGTAAGCCAGCGCGCCGAGGTAGCGCACGGTGAGTTCCGGCTCGAACGGCAGCCCGGCCAGCAGACTGCCGACGGTCAGCACCGCCGCGCCGATCAGCATGGCCCAGCTATTCGTGACGATCGGTTGCAGACCCATCGACTGCATGCGGCTCGACAGCAGGTTGCCGGCGGAAAACGACATCGTCCCCAGAAACGCGATGACGAGGCCGAGCCACATCTCCGTGTCGCCGGCATGGCCGGCCATGTGCTGGGCGAAGAGACACCCGATTCCCGTCAGGCCCAACAGCGCGCCGGCGATCGCGCTCGGGCGCAGCGGACGTCCCATGAAGATCCGGCCATTGATCGAATTGAGCAGCGGCGCGGTCGAAAAGACGACGGCAACGAGGCCGCTCGGCACGATCCGCTCGGCGTAGTAGAAGCACAGGAAGTTGACGCAGAAGAGCGCGAGGGCCTGCGCCACGAGCAGCGGCCATGCCGCGCGCGGCGGCAGGATCGGCCGGCGCATGATGCGCAGGAGCGCGAACAGCACGATCGCAGCGCACCAGAAGCGCAGTGCGATCGAAACGGGCGGCGCGACGACGCCGAGTTGCCATTTGATCGCGATCCAGGTGGTGCCCCAGATCAGCACGGTCACGATGTAGAGAAAGAGGTTCATGAGACGGTCGAAAGACGAAGAAGATCGATTGCCCGACTATGCGACCGCCGCGACCCCAATCCTTGTCCATCCTTGCGCTTTTATGCGGGCCGGATCACTGCGGCTCGGGCGCGAACGGGCGGCCGCCTCTATACTCGGAGCATCGTTCTCTACCCCCATCGACACCCGTGACGGTCTGTCCACCCGCCTCAGCCACGCTCGACGAACGCGCCGATCAATCGCTCGGTGTGCAATCGGTGTGCCGCACGCTGGCCGACGCCAACGCAAAGCTCGAACGCTTTACGTGGCTCGGCGACCAGCTCGCGGCCGCCGTCTGGACGCGCGACATCGACGTCGCCGAGACCGCCTACGACCATCCCGGCCATCACACGCTGTCGTGCTACCTGGACGGCGGCTACCGGACCGAACGCCAGAAGATCCCGGGGTTCGGCGCGCCGCGCCGCCTTTGCGCGCTGCCGGGCGATCACGAATCGCGCTGGTGGGTGCGCGGGCACATGCATTTCATGCATCTGTACTTCATGCCCGAGCACTTCACCCGCCGCGCGGTGATCGAGCTCGATCGCGAGCCGCGCGAACTGACGCTCGCCGATCGCACCTATTTCGAGGACCCGCGCATCGCCGAGCTGTGCCAATCGCTGGCTATCCTGCCGTGGGACGGCGTCGACGAACGGCTGCGCGCCAACGAGATCGCGCACGAAGTGCTCTCGCTGTTGCTGCGCGGCCAGTCGACGCGGCGCGAAAATGCGCAGCTCAAGGGCGGCTTGTCGGCAGCGACGCGGCGGCGCCTGCGCGATTACATCGAGGCCAACCTGACCGAGCCGCTGACGCTCGGCGAACTCGCCAACGTCGCGTGCCTGTCGGAATTCCATCTCGCGCGCATGTTCCGGACGTCGTTCGGCATGCCGCCGCATGCGTGGATCGCGCAGCAGCGAGTCGAACGCGCGCGCGTGCTGCTCCAAACCACGGCGATGCCGCTCGAGCAAGTCGCTGCGCTTTGCGGTTACGCCAACGGCAGTCACTTCAGCCACCGCTTTCGCGCGGCCGTCGGCGCAAGTCCGCTTGCGTTCAGGCGTGCGATGACGCAGTCCTAAGCCTTTCCTCAGCAGTCCTTTCCCACTGCCGCGAGCCATGACGCCACGTTATGGCCGCTCCAACAATTCGAGCGTTGCCATTCACTAAATGGCTTCGTATATTTTTTTCAAGCTCGGCACTGCGTATTCCTGCGTGTTCTGTTGCTGCATTGCCGCGCGGCTGGCCATGCTTCGCGGCGTGTTTTGTCTGGTCGACCGGTTTCGTTGATTCGCCCACCAGCCATTACATTTTGCGCAGCAGACGGCTCACCGCCGTCCATGCCGGGCGCTTTGGACCTTTTTCGTCAACTCGATCATCGGGACCGCCGCCGTGAAGCACACCATTCGCCCTATCGCCCTGTCCTTGATGCTTGGCTTCGCCTGCGCGAATGCGGCGCACGCGGCAGGCGGCAAGATCACGTTCGTGTCGCAAGGCGGCGCGTATCAGGAAGCGCAAACGAAGGCCATCCTCGACCCCGCCGCGAAACAACTCGGCATCACGATCAATCAGGACAGCATCCCGGACGCGTGGCCCGCCATCAAGGCACAGGGCGCCACCGGCAAGCCGATCTGGGACGTCGTCGACACGCCGCAGTCGAACTGTCTGCGCGGCGGCCACGACGGCCTGCTCGAAACGCTCGACTTCTCGAAGATCCCGAACGCCGCGGCGATGCCCGAGCAATACCGCACGCCGTATTCGGTCGCCTACGAGTTCTATTCGACGGTGATCGCCTACAACAAGAAGACGCTGAAGAAGACGCCGAACAGTTGGGCCGACTTCTGGAACGTGAAGGATTTCCCCGGCCAGCGCGCGCTGCGCAACGACCCGCAAACGGTGCTCGAAGCCGCGCTGCTCGCCGACGGCGTGCCGCGCGACAAGATCTATCCGCTCGACGTCGACCGCGCGTTCAAGAAGCTCGCTCAGATCAAGCCGAACATCGCGGTGTGGTGGACCTCGGGCGGCCAGGCGGCGCAACTGCTGCACGACGGCGAAGTCGACATGGAGATGATCTGGAACGGCCGCGCGAGCGCGGTCATGAAGGACAACCCCGACATCGGCTTTACGTATAACGACGGGATTCTGCAGAACACGCAGCTTTGCGTGCTCAAGAACGCGCCGAACTTGAATACCGCGGTGCAGTTCATCAACGCGGCGGTGTCGCCCGATTTGCAGGCGAATCTGCCGCTCTACATCGATTACGGTCCCGGCAACCCGGCCGCGTTCAAGACCGGCAAGATTTCGGCGCAGCGCGCGGCCGAGCTTCCAAGTTCGCCGCAGAACGCGGCGAAGCAGGTGCTGATGCAGGAAGAGTGGTGGGCGTCGCCGGCGGGGATCGATGCGAAGGCGCGGTGGTTGAAGTTCATGCAGCAGTGACCGCGACGGTGATCGCAGGATGGGAAGAAAAGGCTAGCGGCTACCTGCTCAGCAGCCGTCTTGCGAGCAGGGCTTTCATGTCTCGCCGTGCGTCAGTGACGATGTGGACGTAGAGCACGTCGCCTTGAATGCTGTAAATGACCTTGTTCATACCGCTCATTGCCTCTCGATATCCGATCGATTCCACCTCATCGAGTTCTTCAATGATCTTGCCATTGAGTGGATACTCCTTGAGCCGACCGAAGGTCAATTTGAGCTTGCCGTAGGTCTCGCTCCAGACATCCGTACCGAAGTTCTTAGTGACATAGCGCTTAATGTCTCTGACGTCCTGTTCGGCACCCAGCAGGATGACAACCCTCATTGCGGCTTGTCCTCCGCATCCAGTTCGGCCAGAAACTCATCGATATCGCGGTAGTGGCCAGCTTGGATGTCCCTCTGTCCCATGGCAAGGATCTTCAACAATGCAACGGTTTGCTGCAGGTCTTCATATGACTGGGCATCTTGCACGACCACCTTGGCTTCCCCGTTCTGAGTAATCAGCATCGGCTCGCCGCTCTCGGTAATCGTTTTGACGATTTCGGCCGCGTGACTCTTGAGGTAGCTGATCGGTTTGACGTGGCTGGGCTTCACGGTGGCTCCTGCTGGTTGGATGCAGAGAACCAAATATAGTCCAAAATTCAGACTGCATCCATCGGTGTATCAGGACAAAACCAACGCCAAAGTCGATCTTTCGACTGCGACCGCGAGACCGAATCGGTCGCTCAAGCCTTGACCACCGCAGCCCCTTTCGATTTCCGGCTCACCGCCACGACCATGATCAAGCACAGCGTCAGCGCCGTGAGCATCGTGCTGACCGCCGCGATCGTCGGGTCGATTTCGTCGCGCAGCGTGACGAACATGCGCCGCGTGAGCGTCTGATTGTCGCCGCCCGAGATGAACAGCGCGACCACCGTCTCATCGAGCGCCTGAATGAACACGAACACCGCGCCCGCGATCACGCTCGACTTGATCTGCGGCAGCGTCACCGTCATGAAGCTGCGGAAACGGTTCATGCCGAGGCTGCGCGCGACCATCTCCTGCGTCGGATCGAACGTGCGCAGATCCGCGCTGACCGAGATCAGCACGTACGGCAGGCCGAGCATCGTATCGGCGACGATCAGGCCCGAGAGCGTATTCACGTAGCCCGTCTTCGAAAAGACGAAGAACACACCGACCGCCACGATGATGATCGGCACCATCAGCGGCAGCATCAGCAGCGTGCGGGCGTAGCGCATCAAGCGATGCTTGCCGTTCTGGATCGCGTAGGCCGCGGCCACGCCGAGCGGAGTCGCAAAGATCACGGCGAACGCCGACGCCGTGAACGACGTCTTCGCCGCCTCGATCCACTCGGGGTTGCCGAAGAACGAGTCGTACCAGCGCAGCGAATACGCGGGCGGCGGGAAGGTCATGAAGCGCGTGTCGGAGAACGAGATCGGAATGACGATCAGCACCGGCAGCATCAGGAAGACGAGGATCGCGGCAACCGTAGCGCCGAGCGCTATCTGTCCGTACGAGATTCGTTTCATTTCGCCCCCAGCGTCTTTTCGAGCGGCACCACGCGGCTCGCGAGGAAGAAGATCGCGAACACGCAAACCAGCAGCACGAGGCTGACCGCGCTTGCCGCGCCCCAACTGTTGTAGATCTCGACATTGCGGCTCACCACCATCGACACCATGATCGACTTGCCGCCGCCCATCAGCTCCGGCGTGATGTAAAAGCCCAGGCACAGCACGAACACAAGCGTGAAACCCGCGAGCACGCCGCTCATCGAAAGCGGCAGAAACACGCGCAGGAACACATGCAGCGGCGAGCCCCCGAGGCTCGCGCCCGCTTGCACGAGGTTCGACGGGATCTTCTGCATCGCCGAGTAAAGCGGCAGCACCATGAACGGCAGCAGGATATGCACCATCGCGATCACGGTGCCGAGCTGGTTGTACGCGAGCTGCAGCGGCGTATCGATGATGCCCATCGACATCAGCGCCTTGTTGACGAGGCCCGTGCGCTGCAAGAGCACGAGCCATGCGTAGGTGCGCACCAGGACGCTGGTCCAGAACGGCAGCACCACCATCCCGAGGATCAACGAGCTGACGCGTGGCGACTGCGACGCCGCGAAGTACGCCACCGGATAGCCGAGCAACAGCGTGAGCCCCGTCACGATGAAGCTGAGCTTGAACGTCAGCAGGAACGTATCGAGGTAGGTGCCGGTGAAGATGCGCTGGTAGTTCGCGAGCGTGAAGCTGCCGTCGTGATAGATCGATTGCCACGACAGCCACGCGAGCGGCACGATCAGGAGGATGACGATCACCGCGAGCGCGGGCGTCATCAAGAACAGCATCTTGCGATCCTCGCGCCGCTGATATTGCGCCGCGCGATCAGGCGAAGCAGCGTGCATCGAAGCCCATCCGTGTAAAGGCCGGTTGATCGTGCGCATCATGCCCCCATCGCGTCGAGGATCTGGTACCACGCGGCGACGACGCGTACGCCCGGCGCGCGTAACGAATGAAACGGCACGGGCTTGAGCCCGCGTTGCGCGAGCAGCGACAGCTCAGGCTTTTCGCCGAGCGCAAGCGCCGCCGCGTGCTGTCCGAGCAGGCTGGCCATCGCGACGCCCGCGCCGTTGTAGCCGAGGCAGAACGTGGTCCTGTCGTCGCTGCGGCCGACATGCGGCAGCGCATTGAACGTCATGCCGACGTAGCCAGACCAGCCGTATTCGACGCGCACCTCCGCCAGATCGGGAAAGAGCGCGATCATCGCGCGCCGCAGCGCTTCGAGGCCGTCTGTCCCGCCTTCCTTGCCGAACGCGTCGCGGCCGCCGAACAGCATGCGGCCATCGACTTTGCGAAACCACTTCATCATGCGCCGCGTCTCCGTGTAGCTGCGGCGCTCGGTCATCAGCGTCGCGTCGAGGTCGTCGGGCAAGCGTTCGGTCGCGATCATCGCGCTGCGGAAAGGTACGAGCTCGCGCGTGAACGGCGAGGTCGCTTCGGTGAGATTCGAGTACGCGTTGGTCGCGACGATCACCTGTTTCGCGCGCACCGTGCCGCTCGGCGTGCGCAGCATGACGCCCGCTCGGCCCTCGGCGCGCTCGGTCGCGAGCACCGGCGTCGATTCGTAGATCTCGGCCCCGCGCTTCACCAGCCCGGCAGCGATGCCGCGCACGTATTCGAGCGGGTAGATCGTGCCCGCGTCCGCGCTGAGCACGCCGCCGACGAAGCCGCTCGAGCCCGTCTCGTACGTGACTTCGGCGCGCGATTGCACGGTCATCGTGCGGTCGCCGAGCGTCGTCCTGACCCAGTCGGCCTCGGCCTTGATGCTCTCGAATGCGCGGTCCGTGTGCGCGCAACGCAGGCTGCCTGTGTGCTCGAATTGCGCGCGCCGGATATCGAACTCGTCGACGAACTGCTCGACGACGCGCACGCCATCGTGCGCGAGACGGTGCATGGTCTTTGCGGTGTCGAGCCCATGAAGCCGCTCGATCAGCGGAAACGACAAGCGGAATTTCGACGACACCACGCCGCCGTTGCGCCCGCTCGCGCCCCAGCCGACCGGGTTCGCATCGAGCACGATCGAGCCGACGCCGCGCTGTTGCAGCGCATACGCGGCGGCAAGACCCGTGTAGCCCGCGCCGATGATCGCGACCTCGGTCTCGAGGTCGCGATCGAGCGGCGTGCCCATGCTCACCCGCTGTTGCAGCGGGCCAGCCAGCGCTCTCCACAGTGACGGCGCGTCTTGCATCTTCGATCGCTCGACTTGTCCCATTCAGGCTGCGGCGCGCGCTTCGGCTTCGACGGCGTCGGCGAGCGCACCGAGCGTTGCGAATTTGAAGGTCGGCGTCGTCACGGCGTCCGGCGTCGGCGTCGCGCCGAAGCCGTTCAAGCCCTGGCGGCGCTCGATCCAGCACGTCGCGTAGCCGAGCTTCGTCGCGATGCCGATGTCGTGGTACTGGCTCTGCGCCGTGTGCAGGATCTCGCGAAACTTGTAGCCGAATGCCGACTGTCGGCCGGCGTTATAGGCGAAGAAGCGCGGATCGGGCTTCGCGACGCCGGTTTCGTCGCAGCAGACCGTGTCGTCGAACGGGTCGCCGAGCGTGTGCGCGTAGGCCGACAACGCGACGCGGTCCGCGTTCGTCATCGCGACGAGCCGGAAGTGCTTGCGCAAGCGCTTGAGCGCATCGACCGAATCCTTGAACGCGGGCCAGTCGAGCACGTCGCGCTGGAAGGCGGCGGCGCTGATGTCGTCGGCGGGCAGGTCGAGTTCTTTCGCGAGCGACTTGTAGACGTCGGCCATCGCGTGGCTCGAGCGGCCCGGGAATGCCGCGCGGCCGCGCATGTAGGGCTCGAATATTTGTTCGTCGGTGAGGTTTTTCGCGGCCGCCCCGCCGATGCGCCGCACCGAGGCGAGCAGGCCCGTTTCGAAATCGATCAGCGTGCCCACGACATCGAACGTCAACATCTTGAAGTCAGTCAGTTTCATGTTTAGCGATCCTATGAATTTAAAAGAAAGCGTCAAAGTTAGGAGCGCCCGCCGCTCGGCAGGCATCGAGAAAAGTCACGCAGGCACGACGATCGTGTCGTGCGGGTCGAGCACCACGGTCATTTCGCGGCCGGGCTCGGGAATGCGCAGGCGCGCATCGCGGTTGCCGGGCTGCCGCAGGCTGATCGACGTGCCGTCGGCGAGCGTCGCGAACACGCGCAGGCTTTCGCCTTGGTAGAGCACGTCGGTGACGCGACAGGCGAGGCGGTTCACATGCGCTTCGTGCTGGCCGCCGTCGATCACGAGCTTCTCGGTCTGCACCGCGAGCAGCAGGTTCTCGCCGCGCGGCAGCGGTTGCGTCGAGCGCAGCACGGCATCGCCGAGCCGCACGGCGTCGTGGCCCGCGCGCGCGACGCGCAACAGCGTCGCCTCGCCGATGAAGCTCGCGACGAACGCGTCGCTCGGTCGGTCGTAGAGCCGCTCGGGCGTGTCGATCTGCACGAGCTTGCCGCTCTTCAAGACGGCGACGCGGTCGCTCATCGTCAGCGCCTCGCGCTGGTCGTGCGTCACATAGACGATCGTCGCGCCGAGCTTGCGGTGCAGGCGCCGCAGCTCGATCTGCATCGTTTCGCGCAACTGCTTGTCGAGTGCGGAAAGCGGCTCGTCCATCAGGATCAGTTGCGGTTCGAAGACCATGGCGCGCGCGAGCGCCACGCGCTGACGCTGCCCGCCGGACAGTTGCGCGATGTTGCGGTGCTCATAGCCTGCGAGCTCGACCATCGCAAGCGCATCGGCGACCTTCTTCGCCCAGCCCGCTTTCGGCTGACGGCGCGCGCGCAACGGAAACGCGACGTTCTGGCCGACCGTCATATGAGGAAAGAGCGCGTAGTTCTGGAAGACGATGCCGATATCGCGCTTATGGGGCGGCTCGAATGTAATGTCCCGCTCGCCCACCCAGACGCTGCCGGAACTCGGCTGCACGAAGCCGCCGAGGATGCCGAGGAGCGTCGTCTTGCCCGAACCGGACGGCCCGAGCAGCGACACGAACTCGCCCGGCGCGATTTCGAGCGACACGTCATCGAGCGCGACCACCGTGTCATAACGCTTGCTCGCCGAGCGGATCGATACGCCGGTTTTCGCTCTCGTGTCCATGGCCTGTCTTCCTCGCGAAACAGCTTGGGTTGAGACCAATATAGGCGTCGGCATTTTTGACGGCAATTCCCGAATTGTTGGATTAGGCATAACATCAAGTCATGCCCAATCTCCGCAGAAAACTGCCAAGCGCGAACGCGCTGTTCGTCTTCGAGGCCGCTGCGCGCTGCGGCAACTTCACGCGCGCGGCCGAGGAGCTTTACGTCAGCCAGCCCGCCGTGAGCCGCATGCTCGCGCGCATGGAAGACCGGCTCGGCGTGCGCCTGTTCGAGCGCGTGCACGGCGGTATCGAGCTCACGGAGAACGGCAGAATCCTCTATCGCAAGATCGCCGAAGGGTTTGTCGGCATCGAAGACGCGATACGGGAAATCGAGGCGCGCAAGACGGGGGTGGAAACGGTCTCGCTGTCGGTATCGACGGCGTTCACGACGCACTGGCTGATGCCGCGCTTGAATCGTCTGAACCAAGCGTTTCCGTCCGTCGATCTGCGCTTTCAGCTGATATCGGGGCGGCTAGGCGGGCCGCTCGTGGACGTCGATCTCGGCATGCGCTTCGTCAAGGACGACGAGATCGACGAGCACTGCCGGCTCGTGATGCCCGAGACGCTCGTGCCCGTGTGCAACGCGCGTTATCACGAAGCCGCGCTGGCCGATGCGGGCGGCGAGCACGGCGACACGGTGATCGTGATGGACGACGAAGAGCGCGGCTGGCATGACCGCTTTGCCGCGTTCGCCGAGCATCGGCGGCGCGCGGCGAACATGTTGAGCTTCAACGACTATGCGATCGTCGTGCAGGCGGCGCTGCTTGGGCAGGGTGTGGCGCTCGGGTGGCTTTCGGTGGTATCGCACTGGCTTGCGCAAGGCGCGCTTTTGCCTGCGGAGCAAGAGCTGATCGTGACGAATCGGCGCTGCGTGTTGATGACGCCGCTAAACCGGCCGGTACGGCCGATCGTCGCCGAAGTGCGCGATTGGATCATCGCGGAGACGCAGCGTGATATGCGCACTGTTGATCGGATTTATCCGGAGCTCGGGCTGTGTGATGCTATGGAGCGGGCGGGGATGGTGTTGGGGTAAGGTTTGGGGTCTTTTGCCTGCGGCGCGTTGTTTGTCGTTTGCTTCGGGTTTGTGTGAACACTTTGATTTCGCGGCGATACGTATAGTCCGTCCCTCCCCGGGACCGGGGTCACTTTGGTCCTTGCCCAAAGTAACCAAAAGCGCGTCCTCGGCGGACGGCCTAGCCCGGAGGCACTCAACCCTGTTAGTACCGGCGTTCCAAGCGCAAGCGTGGGAAACCGTTACTACTCGCCGTACATCCCGTTAGCACGCGGCACGGAATGAAGTCCGCTCGCGTCAAATCGGCCCTGGAGGTCAGGACAGGTCTAAAGAGGCTGTCTTGCGATGCAGCCCATGCGCTGGGCTCGCTTCCAATCGTAGGCGTGGGGCGCGGCCAAATCGATAGCTTCGATTTGTTGCGACTCTGCGTAATTCTGTGCCGCGTGCTAACCGGACTCACGTCGAGTAGTAACGGTTTCCCACGCTTGCCCTCGGGACACCGGTACTAACAGGGTTGAGTGCCTCCGGGCTAGGCCGTCCGCCCAGGACGCGCTTTTGGTTACTTTGGGCAAGGACCAAAGTGACCCCGGTCCCGGGGAGGGACGGACTATACGGACCGGCGCGAATTCAAAGTTTCCACGCAAACCCCAAGCGAGCAACAACAACACCAGCCCCCGGCAAGACAAGCTACAGCCCCACAGCCTTAAGCCGATTAGCGTGAACGCGAATAACAGCCACCGGATCCTCCGCAAACGGGCTGCGCATGCCAAGGAACTGATTCACTTCGTCCATATGATTCCAGTTGTACGTCGTGGAGATCACTTGCCCGTAGCGAGCACTACAAACCGAAACGAGACCATCGTTATTGGCCTCGCCGCCAAGCTTGGCTAGCGTGCCCGTCACACCAAGCACCCAATCCGACGGATCGAACACATTGGTGACATTGCCGCGCCCCGTCCACGAGTAGAGGCGCTGCGTGTTGCCGTCGATGACATCGACAGGAGCGCCGTTGACCGTGCAGTTAGCCGGTATCCCCGCCGACGGGAAGCGCTTGTTGAACGCTTCCGCGCCCGCCGTGGTGAACTCGCGGAACACGCCAGCGGAGTTCTGGGCATTGCTGTGCCCGTTCATGAAACCGAACAGCCAGCCGATCGCATTGGCAGCCGTCTGCACCGCGCCTTGCAGGAAGGCCGGCGTCTTGTCGAACATGTCGGCCAGCACCATGCCCTTGTGCGGCGCCGCGATGGTCGTGACCGACGCCACCAGCTCCGGCGCCACCGCCGCGACGTAGCGCGCGGTCGGGCCGCCCTGGCTGTGGCCGATCAGGTTGACCTTCTTCGCGCCGGTTTGGACCAGCAGCGCCCGAATCTGTTGAAGCAGCTGTTCCCCGCGCACCGTGCTGTCGTTGAACGAGGAGACGTCGGCCGAATAAACCGTCGCGCCATGCGCACGCAGGTCGGAGGGGATGCCGTACCAGTAGTCCACCACGCCGCCCAGCTTGGCCGAGCCGATGAAGCCATGGACGAGAACGATGGGGAATTGGGTTTTCGCGTAATCGTCAGCGGCGTAGCTGGCGCCGGGGATGGTGCACAGCAAGGCCGCCGCGCCGGCGAGGCGGCGGAATGAAATAGAACGGAAGGGGCGCATACAGGCTCCAGTGGACTCGAAAGACCGCCACTACACCATGCAGGCACACGCATCAAAATCAGAAGATTCCTAATCTATATGCCGATCGACTAGGAGTCCCGAGACATTTATGGCCGTCCTCCGAATCGGAACACCGCCCCGCAGGCCTCAACGCCCGGCAAGGCACGCGCTCGGCGTGATGCCGAGCGTGCGTTTGAAGTGTCGGCCAAGGTGGCTCTGATCGAAGAAGCCGACTTCCGTAGCGACGACCGACGGCGGCACGCCGCCGCGCAACAGCCGCTCCGCGTGCCTCACGCGCACGAGGCACACATAGCGATGCGGCGAGATCCCCACCTGCGCGCGAAAGAGCGCCGCGAAGCGCGACACGCTCAGTTCCGCCGCAGCCGCAAGCGTCGCGAGCGGCACGGGTTGCGCGAACGAGGCTTCGATGAATTCGATTGCCCGCTGAATCGGCTCGGTCACCATCGCGCCCGCCCCTATGCCGCCTGCGGCGCCGCGCTAGCCACAGAGGCAGCGAAGCGCCGAATGTCGAACGGTTCGAGCGGCGTGCTCGTCGCGCCGGTATCGATCAGTTCGGCCATCACGTCGCCCACGCCCGGTCCGAGCTGGAAGCCGTGTCCGCAGAAACCGAACGCGTAGTAGAGGCCGCTCGTCGTGCCGCTTGCACCCATGATCGGCCGGTCGTCGGGCATGTAGCCTTCGATGCCGCTCCACACGCGGATGATGTTGAGCCGCGTGAGGGCCGGCGCCACGCGATACAACTGACGAAACTGCAGCAGCGTGTTCTGCGGCAACACGTACGCGCGCCGCACGTCGGGATACGCCGGACCGCGTGCGCAGCCGCCGAGCACGATGTTGCCGCGCGCGACCTGCCGGAAATACACGACCTCCTCCATCAGCGGCGACGATACGCCGACCACCGGCTTGAGGCTGTAACGAACCGGCTCGGTCACGGCCATCTGCGGACCGTGCACGGCGATAGGCACCGGTTCGCCGAATTGCTCGGAAAGCAGGCTGCCCCACGCGCCCGCGGTGATCAGCAATTGAGGCGCGCGGAACACGCGGCCGTCGGTGCTGGTCGCGCGAAACTCGGCCCCCTCTTTTTCGACAGTGACGATCTCTGTGTTCTCGAAGATCTGCGCGCCGAGGCGCGCGGCGGCGCGTCCTAATGCGGGCGCGGCGAGACGCGGATTCGCATGGCCGTCCTTCGCGGAATACGACCCGGCCAGCACCTCGGGGCCGAGGAACGGAAAGCGCGCACGCATCTCGTCGCCGCGCACGAGTTCGAGATTGAGGCCGTAGTGGCTCGCTTCCTTCGCGTAGGTTTCGAGCATGTCGGCCTGCTCTTCGCGATAGCAGACGCGGATATGCCCCGACTGCAGAAACTCCGCGTCGTGGCCGATCAGCTCGGGCAGCTTGCCCCAGATCTCGCGCGACCGGTTCGCAAGCGGCAATTGCGGCAGAAAGCGCCCCTGGCGCCGCACGTTGCCGAAATTGGTGCCGCTCGCCTGCTGGCCGATCAAGCCGCGTTCGATGAGGATCACCGAACGCCCGCGCTTGCGCAGAAAGAACGCGGCGGACGCGCCCATGATGCCGCCGCCGACGATGATCACATCCGCTTCGGTTGCGTGGTTCATTCCACATCCTCCACGGTGGCGATCGCGAGCGGCTTGACGGGCCCCTGCCCGCGCAGCCGGCCGACTTGTTCGAGCGGCACGCGCGCCTCGGCCGCGATGATTTCCGCGCCGGCGTGGCCGCAATAGCGTCCTTGGCAGCGGCCCATGCCGACCCGGCTGAACGCCTTCGCGCGATTCGCTTCGCGCGCGCCTTCGTCGCGGATCACGCGACGCAGCTCGCCCGCCGTGATGCCTTCGCAGCGGCAGACGATGGTGTCGTCGCTCAATTTCGCCGCTTGCTCAGCGGGCCACGGGAACGCCTGCGCCAAGCCGAGACGGAAGCGGTCCATCTTGCGCTGCTGGTGCTTCAAAGGCTCGACCTTGGCCGGGTCGATCTTGTGACCCAGGTCGGCCAATGCCGCGTAGGCGGCGAGCCGCCCGGCCAGCTCCGCGCCGTCCGCGCCGAATACACGCGCGCCGTCGCCCGCGAGATAGACGCGCGGCACCGAGCTGCGGCCGAACTCGTCGATCTGCGGCAGCCATTGGCGCGTGTTCGCGTCGAAATAGAACGCGCAGCGCGCGAGGTCCGCGAGCTGCGTTTCCGGACGCAAGTGGTAGCCGAGCCCGATCGCGTCGCATGCGATTTGCTGATCGTGTCCGCTCGCGTCGCGGTAGTGGATGCCGCGTACGCCGTCCGCATCGGTGCCGACGATCTGCACCGGCTCGATCCCGTGCTCGATCAGCACGCCTGACTTCTTCAGCGACGACACCAGCGCCGCGCCCTTCCTTAGCACATCGAGCCGCGCCAGGAGCTTTGGCAGCGCTTGCAGGCGAGCGCCGCGCGTCGACGTATCGAGCACCGCCGCCACTTGCGCACCCGCTTGCACATATTGACTCGCGACGAGATACAGGAGCGGGCCCGAGCCCATGAAAACCACCTTGCGGCCGATCGCGCAGGCCTGCGCCTTCAATGCGATCTGCGCGGCGCCGAGGCTGTAGGTGCCCGCGTACTGCCAGCCTTTCACCGGCATCAGGCGGTCGGTGGCGCCGGAACAGAGGATCAGCGCGTCGTAGGGTAGCGCGCGCGAATGGCCGTCGTGCAACGTGTGCAGCTTGCCTTCGGCGACATTCCACGCGAGCGTATCGGGCCAGTAGTCGAGCCGCGTGCGCAAGCGCTCGAAGGTCTGGTGCAAATCTTCGGCGCGCGCGGCTTCCGTGCCGTAGAGCTTCGCGTACGGACGCGAGAACGTCTCCGGCTGCCGACGATAGATCTGACCGCCATCGCGGCGGCTTTCGTCGACGACAATCGGCGCGACGCCCGCCGCGAGCAGCGTCTCGGCGCAGCGCACGCCTGCGGGCCCCGCGCCGACAATGATTACGCGAGGTTGACCCATGTCGCCTCCGGTTGAGTGGTCACGATGTGCATGCCTTCGCTCACCACCGTCGTGCAGGCGCGCAAACGCTCGCCGTCCGCCGTCCACACCCAGCAGTCCTGGCAAGCGCCCATCAAGCAAAACCCCGCCCGCACCTCGCCGCCGAACTCCGATTGGCGCACGTGGCCGACCGAGCACAGCATCGCGACGAGCAGCGTGTCGCCCGCGAGCGCATCGATGTCCTTGCCGTCGATGCGCAGCTTCACCGTCGTACGCCCTGTCTCGCCCAGTCGGATGAATCGTCCGCTCATGCCACTGCCTCCCTGCGCTCTGAAGCGGTTGTTCAATGCAGAATGTCCTGCAGCCGGTAATACGCGCCGACGAGCGGCAAGAACCACGGGCTGCCGAAATGTCCCGGAATCGCGGGCCATTCGAGCTGCCTCCATGGGTTGCGCGACGCGGCACCGAACATCACGTCGGCCATCACGCGCCCCATGTGCACCGACATCTGCACACCGTGGCCGCTGTACCCCATCGAATAGAACAGCCCCTCGTGCTGGCCCGCGCGCGGCAGGCGGTCAGCCGTCATGTCGACGAGACCGCCCCAGCAGTAGTCGATTTGCACGTCGGCGAGCGAGGGGAAATAGTTCGCGAGCGCGGCGCGCAGAATCCGGCCGCTTTTTTCGTCGGAACTCGGATTTGACATCGCGAAGCGCGCACGTCCGCCGAATATCAGCCGGTTATCGGCGGTCGTGCGGAAGTAGTTGCCGATATGGCGCGTCGTCACGTAGGCGCGGCGCTTCGGCAGCAGCACGTCGAGCTGCTCGGTCGCAAGCGGCGCCGTCGCGACGATGAAACTGCCCACCGGCGCGATGCGGCGGCGGAACCACTGCAGCGGCCCGATCTGCGACGCGCCGGTCGCGACGAGCACGCGGCCCGCGCGGATCGTCCCGCGTTCGCTCGTCACCTCATACGTTTCGCCGGAAATGTGCTTCAAGCCCGTGACCGGCGCGTGCTCGAAAATCTGCGCGCCATGCCGCGCCGCGGCTTCCGCGAGACCGACGCCGAACTTGCCCATATGCATCTGCGCGCCGTTGCGCTGCACGAGCCCGCCGTAGAAACCATCGGAGCCGACTTCATCCCGAATGCGCTCGGGCGGCACCAGCTCGACGTTCGAATCGACGTTGGCGCGCAACGACTCGTAGGTCTTCGCGAGCTTGTCGAAATGCCGCGGTTTGGCGGCGAGCTTGATCTTGCCGCCGTGGAAGAAATCGCAGTTGATCTGCTCGTCGACGACGATCGATTCGACCGTCTTCACCGCGCTCTCGTACGCGCGATAGAACTCCTTCGCGCGCTCCGCGCCGATGCGCTCGGCGAGCGCCGCGTAGTCGTGCGCGAGACCCGTGTTGCAGTGCCCGCCGTTGCGCCCCGACGCCTCGCCGACGATGCGCCCCGCCTCCAGCACCGTCACCGGCACGCCGCGCTTGGCAAGCTCGAGCGCCGCCGACAAACCGGTGAACCCGCCGCCGATCACGACCACCTCGGCGCTTCCCTCGACCGGGCCAACCTGCCCGCTCTGAAACGGCGGGGCGGTGTCGAGCCAGTAGGATTCGAGTTTCATCGTGCTCCTTCGCGGATGGCGAGCGGGTGGTCGTGTGCGGGCGGCGAGCCGGTGCTGTCTAGCGTGGCGGCTTAGAGACCGACCACGCCGGCCAGCCCGCCGATGTCCTTGATCTCGGTATAGCCGTAGTAGGGCGTCGACGGCTCGTGTCCGCGCGCGACGAACACCTTGTTCTTGATGCCGAGATCGTGCGCCGACATGAGGTCGTAGCGCAGGCTCGACGACACGTGCAGGATGTCCTCCGGATTGCAGCCGAGGTTGTCGAGCATGTATTCGAACGCCTGGAAGCGCGGCTTGTACGCCTGCGCCTGCTGCGCGGTGAAGACCTTGTGGAACGGTGCGCCGAGCTTGTCGACGTTGCTCTGGATCTGGTCGTTCGATGCGTTCGACAGGATCACGAGCGGGATTTCCTTCGCCACTTTTGACAAGCCTTCCGGAACGTCGGCGTGCGGGCCCCAGGTCGGCACGGCGTCGTAGAAGCGCTGCGCTTCGGCGTCGTCGTAGGCGAGGTTCCAGCGCTTGAGCGTGCGGCGCACAGCGTTCTTGACGACTTCCTGATACGGCTTCCATGCGCCGAGCACTTCGTCGAGGCGATAGCCGGCGAAGTCCTTGACGAACTGCTCCATCTGCTCGGGGCCGACGCGGTCGGCGAAAGTCTCGCGCGCCATGTCGCCCATGCGGAAGCGGGTCAGTGTGCCGTAGCAGTCGAAGGTGATGTATTTGGGCTTGAAGTGGGCCATGTCGATGTCCTTGGTCAGGCAAATTGAGCGTTCGAAGCACCGGTTGCTGAGAAGCATTACAGCACCACAAAAAGTGTGGCTTGGCGCGTATTCGGTGGGGCTCAAGAAAGAATCGGCCGTTTTTGGGGGGGCGGGCAGCAGAGAATGCGGCACCGTCCGGAAAGCGTCTGCGAACGTGGAATGTCGTCGCCTTTCTCTACAAGCAACCGCCTTGGAATGCGCCTTGACATATGCCGACATATGCATAAAATAGTGCTCACGTTCCAAGCTCTCGGGAGGTCCTCGTGCGCACCGTTTCGATTTTCAAGAACAACGCCAATCAGGCTATTCGCATTCCCAAAGACATGCAGTTCGAGGGGGTGACCGAACTCGAAATTCGCCGGGAAGGCGACACCATCGTGCTGCGTCCGGTACGCCCGAACTGGTCCTCCTTTGCCAGCGAGCCGTTGGCCGACGAGGATTTTCTTGCCAAGCGCCCCCCGGTCATCGGCTCCGGCCGGTTCGATCTTTCGAGCGACGATGACGACGGTGAGGAGTCTGATCAGTGACGCAGCTGTATATGCTCGACACCAACATCTGTTCGTTCATCATGCGTGAGCGTCCGCCTGAAGTTTTGGCGCGACTCGAGGCTTGCGTCGATGCACAGCAGCGAATCGTCGTATCGGCGGTCACTTACGCTGAAATGCGGTTTGGATCCATCGGCAAGAAGGCGTCGCCAAAACACGCTGCATTGGTGTCCGCGTTTGTTGCACGCCTGGATGGCGTGCTCCCTTGGGATGCCTTGGCGGTGGATGAGGCGACGCGTATACGCGTTGATTTGGCGAAGCTGGGAAAACCAATCGGAGAAAACGACTCGGCCATTGCCGGCCATGCCATTTCCGCAGGTGCGGTTCTTGTCACGAACAACGTGCGGGAGTTTAAGCGCGTGCGGGGTCTTTTGTTTGAAGACTGGGCCATGCCTGTCGGCTAACACCCGCCGTGCGAGGACGGCAAAAGCCGCGTCGAAAACCGACGCGGCCGTCGTAAAGCGATGGAAAAGTCAGCACTACATCGTGACGTCCTTTAATTTCCTCAAGCCCCCTGATTCAAATCGATCAACACGCTCTTGAAGCGCAAATTCGCCTCGAACGCGTGACGTCCCAGATCCTTGCCGAGCCCCGAGTGCTTATAACCACCGGTCGGAATCACGAAATCCGAAGTACGCCCATAGCGATTGATCCACACCGTGCCCGCTTCGATGCTGCGCATCGCGCGCAGCGCACGGCTCAAGTCCGATGTATGGACGCCTGACGCCAAGCCATATTTCTCATGGCTCGCGAGCGCGAGCGCCTCGTCTTCGTCGTCGAAGGTCTGCACGGTCAGCACCGGGCCGAACACCTCTTCGCGCACCGCTTCCGATTCCGTCGTCACGCCGGTCAGGATGGTCGGCGCGTAGAACGCGCCTTCGCCTTCCACTGCGATCCGGCCGCCGCCCGTCGCGATCCGCGCGCCCTGCTGCACCGTGCGCGCGACGATGCCCTCGATGCGCTGCGCCTGCCCTGCGGAAATGATCGGCGAGAGCGTGGTGCCCGGCGCCCACGTGTGTCCGGCCTTGAGCGCCTGGAACGCCGCCCCGATGCCGTCGATCAAGCGCGGCGCCGCCGAGCGCTCGACGATCAGCCGAGAACCGGCCACGCACACCTGCCCCGCGTTGCCCGTGATCGCCCCCGCGACGCGGCGCGCAACGAGATCGAGATCGGGCGCATCGGCGAACACGATCTGCGGGCTCTTGCCGCCCAGCTCCAACGTGCAGGGCTTCGTGCCGGTCTCGGCGCAGGCGCTCATGATCGTCGCTCCGGTCTTGCTCGATCCGGTGAACGTGACCTTGGCAATCTTCGGATGACGCACCAGCGCATCGCCCGTCGTGCGTCCGTCGCCTTGCACCACGTTGAAGATGCCCGGCGGGATGCCCGCTTCGATCGCGAGCTCGGCCAAGCGCAGCGCCGAAAACGGCGTCAGCTCGGACGGTTTCAGCACCACCGCGTTGCCCGCCGCGAGCGCCGGCGCGATCTTCCACGACGCCATCACCAACGGGAAATTCCACGGCGCGATCGCGCCGATCACGCCGTACGGCTCGGCGACGATCATGCCCAGATGATCGGGACGCGTCGCCGCGACCTCGCCGCCGACTTTGTCGGCGAACTCCGAATAGAAGCGAATGCCCTCGGCCGTGAACGGCACGTCCCACTGCGCGGCGTCGCGAATCGGGCGCGTCGAGCCGACCGACTCCAACCGCGCGAGCGTATCGACGTCGGCCTCGATCAGCTCGGCCCAGCGGCGCATCACGCGGGCCCGCTCGCGCGGCGCGCGGCGCGCCCAGTCGCTCGTCTTGAACGCGTGCCACGCGTCTTCCACCGCGCGGTCGACGAGGTCCGCATCGGCGATCGGCAAATCGGCGTAGACGACGCCGTCCGACGGGCGCACGACGTCGAGCGCCGCCGCGCCCGCCACATAGCGGCCTCCGATGAAGTGCGCGCTGCGCACGGCGACAAGAGCGGGATCGAAGCTGTCCATGATGTGGGTTCCGGTTCGGTTCGCTGAAAAGACGCAAATAGACTCAAATCATGGTACGGGCGGTGCCGCAGCATTTGCTGCCGTGATGACGGGGCTTGACCGCTTGCGGCACGCGTTGTGACGGGCTCGCGCAGCGCGGCATGCGGTATCGGCCGCACAATAAGATCGTCCTAGCCGCGACTTTTCGCCGATGCGACAGTACCCACGCGAAGTGAAGCACTGAACAGGAGGGGAACGTGACAGAACCGATTGCCCGCGGCGAAGCCGCCGCGCAGGTCCGCTATCGTCCGATGACCGCGGACGATCTCACCGCCGCGCACGAACTGTCGATGGCCGTCAAATGGCCGCATCGCCTCGAAGACTGGGAGTTCGCGCTGAACCTCGGCACGGGGTTCGCGGCCGAAGACGGCGGCGGCGTCATCGGCACCGCGCTCTATTGGCAGTTCGGGGCGGAACACGCGTCGCTCGGCATGGTGATCGTCTCGCCCGATCAGCAAGGCCGCGGCATCGGCCGCGATCTGATGACGCTCACCGTCGACGCGCTCGCCGAACGCACGACGTTCCTGAACGCGACGCCCGCCGGCCAGCCGCTCTACGAGAAGTTCGGCTTCAAGGCGATCGGCAGCATTCACCAGCATCAAGGGCCGAGCGACGCGCATCCGCCCGTCGTGGCGCTCGCCCCCGGCGAACGCATCCGCCCGCTCGGCGCGCGCGACCGCGACCGGCTCGCGGCGCTTTGGAACCAGGCGGCCGGCTACGATCGCACGCCGCTCCTCGATGCGTTGCTCGACGTCGCCGAGGGGATCGTGCTCGCGCGCGACGGCGAGCCGATCGGCTTCGCGATGCTGCGACGCTTCGGGCGCGGCCACGTAATCGGGCCGGTCATCGCGCCGCATGCGGAAGGCGCGAAGGCGCTGATCAGCCACTGGCTCGCCGCCAATGATGGGAAGTTCACGCGCATCGACGTGACGGGCGAAAGCGGCTTGTCCGACTGGCTAGAGGAGCTGGGCTTGCCGAAAGTCGACAGCGTCGTGACGATGGTGCGCGGCGAGCCGCCTCGCGGAGCGGGCAAGGCGCGCGCGTTTGCGATTACCAATCAGGCGCTGGGCTGATCGGCGCCTTTCCCTTTCCATTGAATCGACGTCCTTCTTCTTCGACGCCACGCCATGACGTTCGTCTACAAGGCCGATCCCGTGCGCGGCGCGCAATGGGCACGCATCTTCGCCGAGAAAGCGCCCGATACGCCCTTTCACATCTGGACCGGCGATCTGCCGCCGTGTGACGCGCGCGAGGTCCGTTACCTCGCGGTATGGCAAGTGCCGAAGCTCGATCTCGCGGCGGTCTTCCCTAATCTCGAAGTGGTGTTCTCCACGGGCGCAGGTGTCGACCAGTTCGACTTGTCGGCGATTCCGACGCATTTACCGGTCGTGCGGATGGTCGAGCCGGGGATCGTCGCAGGGATGGTCGAGTACGTGACGCTCGCGGCGCTCGCGCTGCATCGCGACTGGCTCACTTACGCAGCGCAGCAACGCGAAGGGCGTTGGAAGCCGCTGCAAACTCACATGGCGAACACGCGCCAAGTCGGCGTGCTAGGTCTCGGCGTGCTTGGCCAAGCGGTGCTAACGCGCCTTGCGAGCTTCGGCTTTCAATGCGCCGGGTGGAGCCGTTCGCCGCATAAGCTCGATGGAATCGAATGCTTCGCGGGCACCGATGCGCTTCCCGCGTTTCTCGCGCGCACCGACATCCTCGTGTGCCTGCTGCCGCTGACGGATCAGACTCGCCACTTCCTGAATCGCGATCTGTTTGCGCAATTGCCGCGCGGGGCGTCGCTGATCAACGTCGGGCGCGGCGGGCATCTACAGCAGGAGGATCTGCTTGCGGCGCTGGATAGCGGCCAGCTCGGCACGGCCGTGCTCGACGTGGCCGATCCCGAACCGCTCGCCGCCGATCATCCGCTGTGGCGACATCCGCGCGTGATGCTGACGCCGCATATCGCGAGCATGACGCAGCCGGAAAGCGCGGTCGAAGTCGTGCTCGACAACTTGCGCCGCCATCGCGAGGGCGCGCCGCTGGTTGGATTGGTCGACCGCTCGCGCGGCTACTGACGCGACGGCGACCTTGCAGCATCGCAGCACAAAATGCTGCCCACACCGCAAAAACACAATTCCTGCGCTTAAGCGGCGGCCAATCCAAACGTCTTCGTTATTTCACTCCCGCTACCATGGTTTGCAAGCGGTTCGCGCTCGTCACGCACGATGCGCGCGCCTTTCCCGCATTTCGCGACGTGCCCCGCACACCCTAACCGCGCCCAAACCATGCCGACCTCCGCCCTGATCGAGTCCGACCGCAAGTATCTGATCCACCCGGTAGCGAGCCTGCGCGCGCACGAAGCGCGCGGCGTCACGATCCTCGAATCGGGGCGTGGCGCGTGGCTCACCGATATCGACGGCCACGAACTGCTCGACGCGTTCTCCGGCCTCTGGTGCGTGAACACCGGCTATGGCCACGAGAGCATCGTGCGCGTGGCCACCGAGCAGATGCGCCGCCTGCCGTACGCGACCGGCTACTTCCACTTCGGCAGCGAGCCGGCGATCAAGCTCGCGGAGCAACTGATCGACAAGGCGCCCAGGTCGCTGCGCCATGTCTACTTCACGCTCGGCGGCTCGGATGCGGTCGATGCGGCCGTGCGCTACATCACGAACTACTACAACGCGACCGGCCGGCCGCAGAAGAAGCAGTTCATCGCGCTCGAACGCGGCTATCACGGGTCGTCGTCGGTCGGCGCGGGGCTCACCGCGCTGCCCGCGTTCCATCACAACTTCGACTTGCCGCTGCCGCATCAGCATCACATTCCGTCGCCGTACGCGTATCGCAGCGAGGTCGGCAACGATCCACAGGCGCTCATCGCGCATTCGGTCGCGTCGTTGCGCGAGAAAGTCGCCGCGCTCGGGCCCGAGCGCGTGGCCGCGTTCTTCTGCGAGCCGATCCAGGGCTCAGGCGGCGTGATCGTGCCGCCGAAAGGCTGGCTGAAGGCGATGCGCGAAGCGTGCCGCGAGCTCGATATCCTCTTCGTCGCCGATGAAGTCATCACCGGTTTCGGCCGCACCGGCCCGCTCTTCGCCTGCGAAGCCGAAGGCGTCGAGCCGGACCTGATGACGGTCGCCAAGGGCCTCACCGCCGGCTATGCGCCGATGGGCGCGGTGCTGATGTCCGACGAGGTCTACGCGGGCATCGCCGACGGCGCGGGCACGGGCTCGGCGGTTGGCCACGGCCAGACGTATTCGGCGCACCCGGTGAGCGCAGCGATCGGACTCGAAGTGATGCGGCTCTATCACGAAGGCGGACTGCTCGCGAACGGCGCGGCGCAAACGCCGCGCTTCGAAGCCGGTTTGCGCGAGCTGCTCGCGCATCCGCTCGTCGGCGATGCGCGCAGCCGGGGCCTCCTCGGCGCGCTCGAACTGGTCGCCGACAAAGCCACGAAGCGCCGCTTCGACCCGGCCCTCAACCTGAGCGAACGGATCGCCTCGACCGCCTATCGCAACGGCCTGATCTTCCGGGCGTTCAACGACAACATCCTCGGCTTCGCACCCGCGCTCTGCTACACGAGCGAGGAGTTCGACGTGCTGTTCGAGCGCTTGAAGAAGACGCTCGATACGGTGCTCGACGCGCCGGAAGTGCGCTCGGCGCTGGCCTGAGATGCCTCGGGATGGCGGCAGCGGCAACCTCTGCCGCGCCGCCGTCTCGCGTCGCCAAGAGGCTTGCCGCACAAGGGTTTGAAGAGGAATTATTTTGGGACGGCGCGTGCTACGATAGTTCGCTCACCACGCTTTCATAGGTCATTACCCGCCGTGTCGACGAACGCAAACGGATCGATGAAGTTGGACCGGATCGACCTTCGCATCCTGTCCCAGTTGCAACGGAAGGGCCGCATTACGAATGTCGAGCTCGCGGACGCGGTCGGCCTTTCGCCAAGCCCTTGCCTGATTCGCGTGAAGCGGCTCGAGAAGGCCGGCTATATCGCGGGCTACGGCGCGCACCTGGAGCTCAGCAAGCTCGGCGACATCCAGCTCGTGTTCACCGAAATCACGCTGCAGGACCATCGCCGCGAAGACTTCGTCAAGTTCGAGGCCGCGATCCGCAACGTCGACGAGATCGCCGAATGCCATCTCGTGAGCGGCGGCTACGATTACCTGCTCAAGTTCGTCACGCGCAGCGTCGTGCACTACCAGACCGTGATGGAGGGGCTGCTCGAACGCAACATCGGCATTGAAAAGTATTTCAGCTACGTCGTCATCAAGACGCCGTTCGTGAAGAACCACTATGCGATCGAGAAGCTGTTTCCGTTAACGGAATGAGCGCTTGAGCGTGGCGGGATTGAAGCCCGCCGGCACAAACGCGTAGGCGGTGGATCGATCGATAGCGATGGTTGTGCGGTTCCGCTTTTACAGCGGCATCGTCCGCAAATTACATTTCGTCATCCTTATTCTTTCAGATTCGTACACCGCCATGCCGCTCACACTCACCCGCCCCGAACTCTCCCGCTCGCAGAACTACATCGCCGGTCAATGGCAAGACGCCGCCTCGGGCGCGCGCCATCCCGTCAGCGATCCCGCCACCGGCATCGAATTCACGAGCGTCCCCGACAGCGGCGCCGCCGACGCCCAAGCCGCCACCGACGCCGCGCACGCCGCCTTCGACAGCTGGCGCGACCGTACCGCCCGCGAGCGCGCGCAGTTCCTCAAGCGCTGGCACGCGGCGATCGTCGCCAACGGCGAGGACCTCGCGCGCATCATCTCGCGCGAGCAGGGCAAGCCGCTTGCCGAAGCGCGCGGCGAAGTCGCGTATGGCGCGTCGTACGTCGAGTGGTTCGCCGAGGAAGCCGTGCGTTCTTACGGCGACATGATCCCCGCGCTGATGCCGGGCAAGCGGATGATGGCGGTGAAAGAGCCGGTCGGCGTGGTCGCCGCCGTGACGCCGTGGAATTTTCCGCTCGCGATGATCGCGCGCAAGATCGCGCCCGCGCTGGCGGCGGGCTGCACGGTCGTCGCAAAGCCCGCGGAGGATACGCCGCTCACCGCGCTCGCACTTGTACGTCTCGCCGAGGAAGCGGGATTGCCGGCGGGCGTGCTCAACATCGTGACCGCCTCGCGCGACCATACGCCCGCCACTGTCGCGAACTGGCTCGCCGATTCGCGCGTGCGCAAGATCACGTTCACGGGGTCGACGCCGGTCGGCAAGTATCTCGCGCGCGAATCGGCCGAGACGTTGAAGAAGCTCTCGCTCGAATTGGGCGGCAACGCGCCGTTTATCGTGTTCGACGATGCCGATCTCGACGCGGCCGTCACGGGTTTGATGGCGTCCAAGTTCCGCAACGGCGGGCAGACCTGCGTGTGTCCGAACCGCGTCTATGTGCAAAGCGGCGTGTATGACGCGTTCGCGCGCAAGCTCGTCGAGCGCGTGGCGGCGCTGCGCGTTGGACCGGCCACGCAAGAGGATTCGCAGATCGGCCCGATGATCAACGCACGCGCCGTCGACAAGATCGAACGCCACGTCGAGGATGCGCTCGCGCACGGCGCGACCGTGTTGACTGGCGGGCGACGTCTGTCGGGCGACGGCCTCGAAGGCGCGAACTATTACGCGCCGACGGTCCTCGGCAACGCGAACCGCGACATGGCATTGTTCCGCGAAGAAACGTTCGGCCCGGTCGCGCCGCTGTTCCGTTTCGACGACGATGCCGATGTCCTGCGCGAAGCCAACGACACGCCGTTCGGCCTCGCCGCCTACTTCTATTCGACCGATGTGCGGCGTATCTGGCGCGTCGCATCGCGCTTGGAGAGCGGCGTGATCGGCATCAACGAAGGCGCGGTGTCGAGCGAAGCGGCGCCGTTCGGTGGCGTGAAGGAATCGGGCTATGGCCGCGAAGGGTCGCGCTATGGGCTCGACGACTACATGCACGTCAAATATCTTTGCCAGGGTGGATTGGCTTGAAGCCGTCTTTGCCTTGTTGGCTTGAAAGGACCCGTACATGACAACCGATTCCCCACAGCGCGATCACGCCGACGCCTATCCCGTCGACCTCGAGTTTCCTGTTCTGGATGCGTACGCGGCAGGCAACGCCGGCATTCCGTATGTCTACACATATGACAGCGGCGCGCCGGGGCCGCATGTGATGATCAACGCGCTCACGCACGGCAACGAAGTGTGCGGCGCGATCACAGTGAAGGCGCTGCTCGATCTCGGCGTGCGTCCGCGGCGCGGGAAGCTGACGCTGTCGTTCGCCAATATCGACGCCTACCGGACGTTCGATCGCCGCCGGCCCGATGCGTCGCGCTATGTCGATCAGGATTTCAATCGCGTGTGGACTGCGGAAAAGCTCGACGATAAGACCGCTATTTCCGTCGAGCTGCGGCGCGCGAGGTCGTTGCGTCCTGTGGTCGATACCGTTGATGCGCTACTCGATCTGCACTCGATGCATGAGAAGAGCGCGCCGCTGATTGTTTCGGGGCCGCTGGAGAAAGGCATCGCGCTAGCTCGCGCGTTGGGGGCGCCCGCGACTGTCATTAGCGACGAAGGCCATCCCGAAGGCAAGCGCATGCGCGACTATGCGGGCTTTGGCGATCCGCAAAGCCCGCGCAATGCACTGCTTGTGGAGTGTGGGCAGCATTGGGAGCCGTCGGCGGTGACGGTGGCGAAGGATTGCACGGCGCGGTTTCTGGTGCTGTCGGGTGTGATCGATGAAGCCGATTTGCCGGCGGATTGGTTTGCGCCGAAGCCCGAGACGATGCGTGTGATTCGGGTGACGGAACCGGTTGTGGCGAAGAGTATGGATTTTCGGTTCGCTGGCGCTTATACCGGGCTGGAGACGTTCGAGAAGGCGGGGACAGTCATCGGCTGGAACGGCGGCGAGCCAGTGGTCACGCCTTACGACAACTGCGTGCTCGTGATGCCGTCGCTGCGGCAGTTGAAGCCGGGGGTGACGGTGGTGCGGTTGGGGCGGTTGATCGATTAGTCACGCAATTCAGCCTGGCGAACTTGCGAGTCAAGCCGGTACGTCCTCAGTTGCCGTTACCCCAAAACACCGAGGGCCGCTTTTGCGGCCCTCGTTTCCTTGCTCTAACCGTAGACATCGACTACCTGGCCGGGCGAAACTGCCGCGAGGGCCAAACGCCATTCGGTAGCAGGGCGCCAGCCGTTGAGCCATCTGGCTCCATCGTCAATGAAAGTTTCGAACCCGGCCACTTCCGCCGTGAACTGCAGCGTGGAGCCCTCCAATTCGACTAGCAGGCACTCGTCGCCACCTACCAACCCGGGTACCAAGGTTGCCGCCACGCGGCGAATATCACGCCAGGCGTGATGCGTCACTTCGGAAGGCTGATCGCCACGAGTGCGCCAATTCACAGTGAAGCCATCTGGTGTCGATCCGACAGCGTCGATGCGCGGTACTCCGCGTTTACGGTCGATATGCCGCAGCACGGCTTGATTAAGGCGATTGAACATGGTTACGCGACCCTGCATGTTGAGAAAAGGCTTTCCAATGCCTGAAGCGACGAATCTATTTTTGACTCAGCGTGGTGCCACCAAAGATTTCACGGACTCTTACGCGTAGATCACACCTCGCCGCGGTACGCCACCTGCGCATGTGCTGCGTCGTTTGCGGCAGCCGTTGCCGCTTTATCCACATCGGCCACGATTCCCATCTGGCGCAAGAGCGCATCGATGCGCGCGCTCGGATGATCGAAGCAATCGGCACTTTGCCGGGCACCTAACCGACCCACCTGGATGATTACAACGTGAGCGGCCACGGTATTTCGGTTCACAGCGCAGCGCTGCACTTAGAGATACTCGGCGCAAGAATCGACAACCCGAATAGCCTTACATATTAAACATTGTCGAATGTCAAACCACGTGTGCGCACTTATGCGATCTGCATAGTTCGCATTCCTTTTTAGTCATTTTCTGATTTCCCGTAGCCATTGGTTCCCCTGAGGATTTTTAGTTCGCGGCGGCTCGCCGTCGCGCGGGTGCCGGTCGCCTTGCTGACCAGCTCTTTTCATCTATCCCGGGTGGGAGGCTTAGAAATGTCGGAACAGGAACGTAAAGGAACGTTGTATCGCTTCGCGACGGTTGGCGCGCTCACTGAGCGCGGTGGTCGTGTCACTAGCGGCGACAAGGCAACGATTTGTGGTCCTCCCATCGCGCGGGTGGGAGACGTTGTGACCTACGCCGATGGAAGCGAAGCCGTCATCGTGGACGGTGCAGGATATGCCGCCGTGCTTGGCAACCGGGCCGCAGCGCTTGTCGGCAGTCATCTGAGCAACGGAGACCGGATCATCGAAACGCCGTGGGGACACCTGGAAATGGGTGTTTTCATCGCCAACGATGAAACGGTGTCGGGCCTGTTCGATGCGAACTGGACAGCGCCACCGCGCAAACCCCTCGATCGCTTCGCAGTGCCTGGCGCAACGACTGCGCGAGGCGGCATCGTGCGCGAAGTGTCAACCACATGGGAAGTCGAAGGAACGCACCGCAACGCTGCGGGCATTGGCGATTTTGTCGAGTACCAGGACGGAAGCCGCGCACGCATCATTACGGGTATCGGTATGCCGGGTAAAGAGCAGAACCGGTATGCGGTCGTCGGCAGTCTGCTGGATAACGGCGATGTGATTACCGACAGCCCCCACCGCGATCCGCGAATCTCCACCATCTATGTCCCCATCGACGAACACGGCGTTGCGTTAACGCGCCAGTAACGCGGACACCATGAGTGTTCCTATTTTGCGTAGTCGCGACGAAAGAACTACGTGACACAGGAATCGTATTTCGAATGGCACGAAGCGAATTTTTATTGATGTTGAGACGTAACCTATAGGAAGCGAAATTGACTGGCATCTACTATGCAGCGGTCGAGGATGACCCACTGACGAGTGGCAAAGGCAGCCGCGTATTCGCGTACAAACAGGCTGGCACGATCGACGGCGAAGATGGCAAACACCGCCGCTTGGCGTTTATAGGAGACGAAGCCTATTGTCCAGCGTGCAATAGCACGGGCACGATCACCTACGGTGCTGGTGTGAGTGATCGAAAGCGCATGATTGACCTCGTGAACGGCGGACGAAGGCAGGCCGTAGGCGGCGATATAGTTCTTTGCAAGTGCGCCGATCCTCCCCGAATCATTGCGGTGTATGGGCGCAAATGGATGATTCATGACCGCGGTGAAGAGAAACTGGCGCCTGTTGCCAAAGCGCTCGCACAAAGGCCCATCTACGACGAGCAGTTCACGCTTGCCGATGCGGCAGGTAACGCGCTCGCTGATACCTGGTACACAGTTCGACTACCTTCCGGCGAACTGCGGCACGGCATTACCGACTCGTCGGGCAAGACAGCACGATATGCGACAGACGGCGCACACCAATTGGCGCTCTATTTAGGCCATAGGGAGGTGTAATTGATCTACTACGCTGTGGTAGAAGGTGATCCACTCGATAACGGGAATGGTAGCCAGGTTATTGGCGGCGCGGATCATTCGACAATAGAAGATCAGCACGGCCGCCCACGCCGACAAACGCACTTGGGTCAACTTGCATGGTGCGGGGTTTGCAAGACCACCGGCCCGATCCTCGCCGGGGCAGGTATCCGCGAAAACCTTCGAGGTTGGGACGGCCGTCTGCAAGCGTTTGAAGCGGTAGGCGGCGATATTGTGCTTTGCAAATGCGCACAACACCCACGCGTCGTTTCTGTCTATGCGCGTGCAAGTTCATATATCGACAGTGATGACACACCAACGGTCAACGCACTGGCCGATTCCGTACCTGCATCGCGCGTCCCTCATGATGAACAATTCACGCTTAGAGATGGCAATGGCAGCGTCCTTGCGGAGACGTACTACACGATTCGCTTGCCGAATGGCGAACTGATTCACGGCACGACGGACAGCACCGGACGCACCGCGAGGCATGTAACGGATGGTGCACAACGCATGCACATCTACCTTGGACATCGCGAAACCATATAATCACTTGCTCATCATCTCAATTCATACAATGGAATAGAAATGACTGAACCGCTTTACCAGTGTTTAACAAACACGGAACCAAATTCAAACATCAATGTTTATACGTCACGTTTGTGCAAGCCTTGGAAAATTTCGAGCGACGGATTGTCGTTCATCGCTGAGATCGAATCCGGCCTGTTGAACGGCAAAAACTTCCAGGGTCACCAAGTAACAGACGGCTTTATTCTCACTGTATATTTGGATAATCGAGGTTTGCCTACCGTCGGTTGCGGCCACCTTGTTGTGCCCAATGACAAGTTGAAGACAGGGCAAGCCATCACGCTAGAGCAAGCACAAAAATTCTTGCGGGACGATCTAGCGACAGTCGAAAATAGGCTTAACCGAGATGTTAAGGTTCCCCTCTATCAATTTGAATACGATGCACTTGTCAGCATAGTATTCAACTGTGGCGCCTATGGGGGAGCGGACAAGATCATAGAAAAGGGCAACGCGGGAAATTACAATTCTCTATTCGATTTTATACTTACATATCGAATCGGAAACAATCCAAATCTTAAACATCGTCGCTTTTGGGAAGGACGTCTGTTTGCTTCAGGGATATATGATGCGAGACATTAAATTAGCAGGTGTCGCCCTCTGCGGATCGCTGTTTTTATTCGTAAGCGCATTCGGCAAAACGAGTCCGGAATGCCTCAAGCACCTAGGTGGGGGATTCTCTGACGCACAATGCTACGCCGGTCTTAGTGCGCAGATCGTTGAAGAAAACAAGAGTCTATATAAAAAGATTCGCTCAACGATCCCAGAGGGAAACGAACACGCGAAGACGCTTGACGTTTATATGGTGGCACAGGATAAAGCCGTTGCCTTCTGTGATCTGCAACGCGATGCGGGCGCAAAGTGGGAGACCAACCCGAGCGGATCAATGTACCCGGCACTATATGAACAATGCGTTTACGATCTTCGGAAAGTACAAAACAAGTTTCTGAAAGACCTATCGAACATGGCGAATTGGTAAAGATCAGCCCCGCTTCGGCGGGGCAATTCATTTGAGCGCCAATCGTGCCTGTTCGTGCGCCTCGTTCGCACGATCAAACAATGCCCTTTGCCAGCTTCCGCTGGCCCTCGTTTCCTCTGCGTTGATGCGGCGCGCGTCGCCGTCAAACGTTCTGCACGAACATATATTGCTTCGTGACCTTCTCGCTAACTTCAAACACCCCGCGAAACCCCTCCGGCACGAACACCGCATCGCCGGGCCCGAACGGTTTGCGGGTCCCATCATCGGCGACGATCGCCCCCGTGCCCGAGATCACGTGAAAGAACTCATACTGCCCCGCCGGAAAATCGATCCGCCACGCGCCTTCAGTACCACTCCAAATACCGCTCGACACCTTTCCGTCCGCGCTTTCGAAATGCGGCCAGTCGCGCCGGTCGGGATCGCCGCGCAGCAGGCGTCCGGGCGCGAGCGTTAATTGCACGCCCTCGCCTTCAGGCAGGTTGAAGCAATGACTTTCGATCGAACTGTTAGTCAGGGACAAAGACATCGGTCGGCTCTCTTTCTCTTGGTGATTTCAAAAACGTTCAACGCGCGGCCTGCCGAAGCTCGGGCCACGACGCGCATAACTCCATGAAAATCTCGTCGATCGCTTCAGCGCCGTCGTTCATCTCGACACGCGCATCGAGCGCATCGAAGACCCGGTGCTTGATGAAGTACCGCCACTGCACCGGCACGCCGGCCAGAATGCGCGTGAGCGCGGCGTAACGCTCGCGCGTCCACTTCGCTTCGAATGCGGCGCGGTAAGGGCCGAAATCGAACGCCGGCGTCTCGCCGACGCGCGCCGCGAGCTGCGCCCGCTCGCGCAACCTCGCCGTCTCTTCGGCATCGATTTCACCGTCGACCAGCGCCACCGCATACACTTCGCGCGCTTCCAACTCGGTGACGTACCCACGCCGCACGTCATCGCGCACACGCTCGATATCGCGTTCGATCGGCAATCCATAGCCCCCCGCCCCCGCGCCCTCCAGCCGAATCACATCGCCCGGATTGCAGATCACGAGATCGGTATTGCCAAGTGGCTCCTCACGCGGCGTGCCAGGATTCTTCGTAAAGCGCGCATTCGCACCCGCACGTCCGCCGCGCACGCCCCACGACGCAAAGTGTGTGCGATCGCGATTGCGCGCCGTGACGAGCGTGTTCGGCGAAAACACCTGAAACTCCATCACGAGCCCCTGCCCGCCGCGATACTTTCCAGCACCGCCCGAACCAGGCGCGACGCCATAGCGCGTGATGCGAATCGGCACCTCGGCCTCGTTGATTTCGACCGGCGTATTGCGCAGGAACGCGTTGTTCGCGCCAGAGCCGTCCTCGCCATCATCGAACGGCATGCCGCCAGCCCCACCGCCGATCGGGCCGATCGACGCCATCACCGTGCCACCCTCTTTGTTCATCGTCTTCACGCTGAGGATTGACAGACCACCGGCCGGACACGCCGCAAGCCGTTCGGGAATCGCCTGCGAAAACGCGCCGAACGTCAGCAAATGCAGCAGCTTGCACGTGAGGCTGCGCATGCCCACCGCCGCCGGGCGCTGCGCATTGACGACACTGCCTTCCGGCAGCACGCAGCGCGCGGCGCGCAGCAGGCCGCTGTTGAGCAGGATCTCCGGGTTCAACGTGTACAGCACATACACGAAGCCCACGAGCGCCAGCGCATGCCGCTCACGTCCACCTGTCGGAATGTTCAGCGACGACTGCAGTTGCGGATCGCTGCCCGTGTAATC
The DNA here is from genome assembly GCF_053525655.1 of Trinickia camelliae. Taxonomy (NCBI): domain Bacteria; kingdom Pseudomonadati; phylum Pseudomonadota; class Betaproteobacteria; order Burkholderiales; family Burkholderiaceae; genus Trinickia; species Trinickia camelliae. The sequence goes on along the minus strand of NZ_JBCHAA010000003.1, from coordinate 364,468 downwards.
GAACTCGACGCTGCCGTCGCGAATCCGCAGCGTGAGCGCGACGCGCATCGGCTTGCCGCGCACCGAGTCTTCATCCGCGTACTCGGCGAAGAAATACTCGCCATCGGGAATGCCACGCAGGATCGTGCGCGCCTGCTCCTCCGAATAGTCGAGCAGCGCCCGCATGCCAGCCTTGAAGCCATCGATACCAAAGCGCTCGATGATCTCCAGCACACGCCGCTCGCCCGTATGCAGCGACGCGAACTGCGCATGCAAATCGCCGACGTTCTGCGCAGGCACGCGCACATTCGCCGCCATCACGCGCACGAGCGCTTCGTCGAGCATGCCTTGGCGCACGATCTTGGTCGGCGGAAAGCGGATGCCCTCCTGCTCGATCTCGGTCAGCGTGCGCGAGAGCGACGCGGGCACAGCGCCGCCCATATCGGTGTTATGGATGTGGCCGCCGACGAAGCACACGATCTCGCCTTCGTAGAACACCGGCTTCCACAGCACGATATCGGGCGTGTGCGTCGCGACGAAGCCGCTGTAAGCGTCGTTCGTCATGCCGATGTCGCCCGGCTCGTAGTGGTCGATCATGCCGATCACGGGGCCGTAGTCGAGGCCGACGTACCACGTCGCGCCGAGCGTTTTCGGCGACGCGAACGTGTGGCCGTCGGGCGTCATGATCGCGCACGAGAAGTCTTCGGTCTCTTTGACGAAGGTCGAGTGCGCGGTGCGCACGAGCGTGTAGGCCATGCTCTCCGCAGCAGCCACGCAGTAATTCGCGAAGATCTGCAGCACGGACTTGTCGAACGACATCGGCATCGGCGGCTCCGGTTAGTTCGCGAGGATTTGCGTCAGGATCAGATTGCCGTAGGCATCGACCTCGCCCGCGAAGCCCGGCAGCACGCAGGTCGTGCAGTCGTCCTGTGCGATGACCGCCGGGCCTTCGAGACGTTGCCCCGCGAGCAATTTCGAGCGATGGAACAGCGTCGCGTCGCGGAACGCGCCGTCCATCCAGACTTTCACGCGTGCATCAGGGACCGCGGGTTCGTCGCTGGCGGCGATCGGGCGCAGCGCGGGCTTCGGCGTTTGCGAGGCGATCACCAAGCGCAACGCGACGACCTGGATCTTGGCGTGCGCATCGCTGTGGCCGTAGAGGCGCGCGTGCTCGCGATGGAACGCATCGCTCAATGCGGCGAGGTCCTGTGTTTCGAGCCACGTCATGTCGAGCGGCGTGTCGATTTCGAACGACTGGCCCTTGTAGCGCATGTCGGCGGAAACGGTGACGGTCACGCGCACGTCGCTTAACGAATCGGCGTCACCAGCTTCACCCGCCAGCCACGCCCGCGCCGCCGCATCGAGCGCGCGCACATCGTCGCGCAACTGCTTGAGCGATGCCGCGTCAAGGTCGTAGTACGTCGTCTTCACGAAGTCGTTCTTCGTATCGGCGATCAATCCGCCGAGCGCGCTCAACACGCCGGGCGTCACCGGCACGACGATCTGCTCCATCCCGAGCGCCCGCGCGAAGTAGCACGCGAGCATCGGCCCCGCGCCGCCGAACGGCAGCAGCGAGAACATGCGGGGATCGATACCGAAGCGCGACACGATCCGGCTCACGCCCGCGTACATCCCCGACACCGACACATCAACGATCGCTTCCGCCGTCTTGTAGATATCGGAACCGAGGCGCTGCGCCAAGGCATCGATCACGCGGCACGCGGCGTCGTGATCGACCTTCACCGAGTTGTAGCCGAGGCTCGCGTTGCCGATCACGCCCATCACCGCGAACGCATCGGTGATCGTCGCGCGGGTGCCGCCGCGTCCGTAGCACACGGGCCCGGGGTTGGAGCCCGCGCTTTCGGGGCCGACCTTGAGCACGCCGAAGTCGTCGACCCAGGCGATCGAGCCACCGCCGTCGCCAATCGACGACACGGACACCGACGGAATATGAATCTGAAAATCGCCGATATACTCGCCGGTCGCGTACTGTGGCTCGCCATCGACGATCAGCGCGACATCCGCTGTGGTACCCCCGATGTCGAGGCTCATGCAGTGCTTCAAGCCACAAAGCTGCGCGACGTAGGCCGCGCCGATCACGCCCGACGCGGTGCCCGAAAGGATCATCTGCACGCAGTTGGTTTTGCCGGCCTCGGCGCTCATCACGCCGCCGTTCGACTTCGTGACTTTCATGTCGGCGGCGATGCCGGTTTCGCGCAACGCGCGCTGCAGCGACGAAAGATAGTGCGCAACCTTGGGCTGCACATAGCCGCCGATCACGGCCGTCGACGTGCGCTCGTATTCGCGGATGATCGGCCACACGTCGCTCGAACACGACACGAAAAACCCCGGCATCTCGCGCTCGATAAGCGCCTTCACTTCATGCTCGTGCGCCGGGTTGCGATACGAATGCAGCAACGAAACAACTACGCCTTCGCATCCGGCGCGGCGCAATCCTGCGAGCGCTTCGAGCACGCTCGCTTCATCGACCGGTGTGTCTTCCGTACCGTCCGCCGTGAGCCGCTCCACCACGCCGAACACGCGTTCGCGCGGCACAAGTGGCGCGGGGCGTTTCGAAAAAAGGTTGTACATATCCGGCCCCTTGAGGCGCGCGATGTCGAGCACATCCTCGAAGTGGCGCGTCGTGATGAGGCCAAGGCGCAAGCCTTTGCGCTGCACGACCGCGTTCACGCCGACGGTCGTGCCGTGCGTGAAGTAAGCGACGTCATGAGGATCGATTCCGTAGCGCTCGGCCAAGCCCTCCATGCCACGCAGGACTTCGGCGCCGGGGCTGTCGGGCCGGGAGAACACCTTGAGCGTTTTGAGCTCGCCCGTCTCGTCGTCCAGTACCGCGAAGTCGGCAAACGAGCCGCCGATGTCCACGCCGATTCTCATGCCCATGCAGGTTTCCTTGGGGATGCCTTGGGGTTTCCTTCTTCCCGGCTTGGTTGTGAGGCCGTGCGCCGACGCGCTCGCCAAGCGGCGAACGTCAACGCACGGCTCGAGACGTCACACCACCGTCCGTTCGCGCGCGACCGACACTTGCTGCAGCGTCACGAGATCGGCCTCGGAGCGATGGCACAGCACCTCGGCGCCGTTCGACAACTGCCGCTTCGAGGGCGCTGTCGTGTTGCAAAGACCGTCGATGCGCAGCGGACAGCGGCCGAGGAACGTGCAGAGCTCGGTGTGGTCCGCGCGGTTTCCGATCGGCGGCAACTCGCCATGGCAACGCTCGCTGGCCTCGTCGAGCCAGCCCGTACGCAACTCGGGCGCCGACGAAATGAGCAGGTCCGCGTACGGATGGAACGGCGGCGCGCACAGCGCCGTGCGGTCGCCCGCCTCGACGCGATGGCCCGCGTACAGCACGACGATGTCGTCGCTGATCGCGCGCATCTTGCCGATGTCGTGCGTGATGAAGAGATACGAAACGCCGAGCTTCTTCTGTAGATCGGCGAGCAGATCGAGAATCGCCGCGCCGACGACCGTATCGAGCGCCGACGTCACCTCGTCGCAAAGAATCAGATCGGGCTCGGCGGCGAGCGCACGCGCGAGGTTGACGCGTTGCTTCTGCCCGCCCGACAACTCGCCCGACTTGCGCGCCGCCAGCGCCGCCGGCAGCCGCACGAGATCGAGCAGCTCGGCCACGCGACGCCGCGCCTTCTCTCCCTTCATGCCGTGATAGAACGCGAGCGGCCGCGTCAGGATCTGCTCGACCGTATGCACCGGGTTCAGCGCAGTGTCGGCGTTTTGGAACACGATCTGGATGCGGCGGAATTGCTCTTTCGTGCGTTGTTCCAGCCGCGCGGGCATCGGTTCGCCGTCGAGCAGCAACTGGCCGCCCGCCACCGGGACGAGACCCGCGATCACCTTCGCGAGCGTCGTCTTGCCGGAGCCCGATTCGCCGATCACGCCCACCGTCTTGCCACGCGGAATCACGAGATCGACGTCGTCGAGAATGCGCGCGGCGGGCAACCCTTTCGCGTCGATCTTCCCGTAGCCCGCGACGAGGCGCTTCACTTCGAGAAGTGGCCTCGGCTTCGCAGCGGCAGCATTGACTTCCACCTGCTCGCCGGCCCCATTCGCGCCGCGCCGCTTCGGCGCGACCGCGGCAATCAGGCTTTGCGTGTACGGATGCTCGGGCGCATTGAGAATCTGCCCCGTGCTGCCGACTTCGCGAATCTGCCCGTCGCTCAGCACGACAATGCGGTCGGCCATTTGCGCGACCACAGCCAGATCGTGCGACACGTAGACGGCAGTCGTGCCCAACTCCTTCACGACGCGCTTGAACGCCTGCAGCACGTCGATCTGCGTGGTGACGTCGAGCGCGGTAGTCGGCTCGTCGAGAATCACGAGTTCCGGATCGGTGATCAAAGCCATCGCGGCGAGCAACCGCTGCAACTGACCGCCCGACACCTGGTGCGGATAGCGCTTGCCGATCGTCTCCGGCGCGGGCAACGCGAGCGCGCGGAACAGCTCGACGGCCTTCGCCTGCGCGGCGGCCTTCGTCATCGTGCCGTGAATCAGCGCGCTTTCGATCACCTGATCCATGATCGAGCGCGCCGGGTTGAACGCCGCCGCCGCGCTCTGCGCGATGTAAGCCACTTTGCGGCCGCGCAGCGAAGCAAGCTGCGCAGGTGAAAGCGAACGCACGTCGCAATCGCCGACGCGGATCGAGCCGCCCGCGATGCGGCAGCCGCGCCGCGCATGGCCCATCAGCGAGAGCGCGATCGTCGTCTTGCCCGAGCCCGATTCGCCGATCAGCGCGAGCACTTCGCCGCGCGCGACGGTGAAGTCGATGTCGTGGACGATCGTCGTTTCGGGGCGGCCTTCACTGCTGCCGACCACGCGCAAGCCGCGCACTTCGACGAGGTTGCTGGAGAGGCTGCCCAAATTCATCGCGAGGTTCGCAGCCATCTCAAGCCTCCACCGCGCGACGCACGCGCAGACGCTTCCCGCCGCGCAGCCCGTCGATCAGCAGATTCACGCCGACCGTCAAAATCGCGATCGCGATGGCCGGCATCAGCACGACGGGCGCGCCATCGCCGAGACCGGCGATGTTCTCGCGCACGAGCGAGCCAAGGTCCGCAAACGGCGGCTGCACGCCAAGCCCGAGGAAGCTCAGGCTGCTCAAAAGCAGCACGACGAACACGAAGCGCAGGCCGAGATCGGCGAGCATCGGATGCAACATGTTCGGCAGAATCTCGACCCAGCAGATATAGATCGCGTTTTCGCCGCGCACCTTCGCGACCTGCACGTATTCGAGCTGGCTGATGTTCACGGCCAGCGAACGCGCGATGCGATACGCGCCGGGCGTGTAGCTGATGCCAGCGGTAATCACCAGCAGCATCAGCGACGAGCCGAACGCGGCCACGATCATCAGCGCGAACATCTTGGTCGGAATCGAGCTGACGGCATCGAGCACGCGGCTCATCGTTTCGTCGACGGCCTTGCCGGCCACGGCGGCCAAAAGCCCAAGGCCCGTGCCGACCGTCGCCGCGAACAGTGCCGCCGCGAGCGCGAGCAGCACCGTCAGGCGCGTGCCGTACATGATGCGGCTCAGCATATCGCGGCCGAGATAGTCGGAGCCGAGCGGCAGCTTCGCGGAGAACGGCGCGAACACGTCGGCCGTGACGATCTCGCCGACCGCATGCGGCGCGAGCCAAGGTCCGAACACCGCAACGAACAACGCGGCGACGACCATCGAGAAACCGATCCAGCCGCTCACCGACAGCGACGGCGCGCGACGACGCGCGCGTTTCGCGAGCGGCGCCGGTTCGCTGCCGCCGCCGGCGGGCATCGGAGAGCCCGGGGGCATCGGCGAATCAGGGTATGGCATGGCAGAACTCCTTCGCAATGCCGCATCGGGGCGGACCAACGCAGTCGGGTCGGCTGAGGATGAACGGTGATATTTCATGTCCGCAGCCTCGGGTTGGAGAGGATCGCGCACAAGTCGGCGAGCAGCACGAGCGTCAGATAGCCGAGGCAGAACAGCAGCGTGCACGCCTGCACGAGCGGCAGATCCCGGTTGCTGACCGCGTCGACCATGAGCCGCGCGAGCCCCGGATAGTTGTAGATCGTCTCGACGATGATCACGCCGCCGAGCAGATACGACAGGCTCAACGCCACGGCATTCGCGATCGGGCCGATCGCGTTCGGCAGCGCATGCAGCAGCACGACGCGCGCGGGGCTCGCGCCCTTCAACACCGCCATCTCCACATACGACGAACCGAGCTGCTCGATCACGGCCGCGCGCGTCATGCGTGCCATCTGCGCGATGATCACGCAGCACAGCGTGATCACCGGCATCGCATAGGCGCGCATGAAGTGATCGAAGCTGTCGATCTCGCCGCCATACGACAGCGCCGAAAGCCAGTGCAGCTTCACCGCGAAAATGAGCACCGCGAAGGTGGCGATCAGAAACTCGGGCGTCGCCACCAGCGACAACGTCCCGAGGCTCACGATCCGATCGAGCACCGACCCGCGCTTGACCGCCGCGAGAATGCCGAGCGAGATGGCGATCGGCACCGACACGAGCGTCGTGATCGCCGCGAGCGACAGCGACTTCGGCAAGCGCCCGGCGATCAACTCGCTGACCGGCATGTCGTTCGACAGCGACCGCCCGAAGTTGCCGTGCACGAGGCCGATGAGCCAGTTCACGTAGCGCAGGTACACGGGCTGGTCGAGGCCGAACTGCAGGCGCAGCGCGGCGAGCGTTTCCGGCGTCGCCGCCTGGCCGAGCGCCTGTTGCGCGGCGTCGCCCGGCAGCAGGTTGGTGATCGTGAAGATGATCATCGACACGATCAACAACGTCAGCAGCGTGAGCAAGAAACGCCGCGCGATCAGCGCGACTATCGTCTGGTTCATCGCACGGGTCTCCTTTTCTAAGACCGGAACATCACGCTTCCCACCAAACGTGCTCGGCGAACGAGAAGCCCATCATGCCGCCGGTCGGAATCGAGCCGAGGCCCTTCAGATGCTTGTCGTAGCCATCGAGCAGGCTGATGAACGCCGGAATGCCGATGCCGCCTTCGTTGCTGACGATCACCTGCATGTCCGCGTACATCTTCTTGCGCTTGGCGTCGTCGGTTTCGGCGCGCGCGGCGACGAGCAGCTGATCGAACTGCGGGTTCTTCCAGCCCGACTCGTTCCACGGTGCGTCGGATTTGAAGAACTGCGTGAACAGCACGTCGGCGCTCGGACGCGGGTTGATGCTGCCGAAGCCGAGCGGATGCTTCATCCAGTGGTTCGACCAGTAGCCGTCCGGCGGCACGCGGTTGACTTGAATGTTCGCGCCGATCTTCTGACCCGAGAGCTGCAGCATCTCGGCCATTTCGATCGACCCGTTGGCGTCCGACGTCGCGAAGATCGGCGGCAGCGCGGTGTTGAGCGCACCCGCCTTGTTCAGCAAGAACTTGGCCTTGTCCGGATCGTACGGCCGCTGCGGCAAGCCCGCGAAGTAGTAGCGGTGTCCCGGGGGAATCGGCTGGTCGTTGCCGATCACCGCGAAGCCGCGGAACACAGCCGAGCGGATTTGCTCGCGATCGAACAGGTACTTCATGCCCATCACGAAGTCCGGGTTGCCCGTGAGCGAGTTGTCGCGGCGCATGATGAGGTCGGTGTAGAGGCCCGACTTCGTTTCCTGGATCGCGTAGCCCGGCGTCGAGTTCACGCGCTGCGTCGCGCGCGGATCGACCGCGCTGATCAGGTGCACGTCGCCCGAGAGCAGCGCGTTCACGCGCGCCGCGTCGTCGCCGATGCCGATCAGCTCGACCTCGTCGAGATACGGCTTGCCGGGGCGCCAGTAGCTGTCGTTGCGCACGCCGATCGTCGTCACGCCCGGCTTGAACGTCTTGAGCTTGTACGGGCCCGTGCCGACCGCCGTGGTGAAATCGGTCGTGCCGTCCTTGATGATCACGAGTTGCGGCGTCGCGAGAATCGCGGGCAGATCGGCGTTCGGCGCGGCGAGCGTGATCGTCACTTCGTCCGGGCCGGTCGGCTTGATGTCGGCGAACTGGTCGGCCACCGACTTCAGCTTCGACGCCGTCGCCGGATTCTTGTGGCGCATCAGCGAGTAGGCGACGTCGGCCGGCGTCAGCGACTTGCCGTCATGGAACGTGACGCCCTTCTTGAGCTTGATGACCCACGTCTTCGCATCGGTCGACGTGAACGAGTCCGCGAGCGCGGGCTGCGGCGTCAGGCTGCCGTCGAACTGCGTGAGGCCGCTATAGAACATGAAGAAGCGGATGTAGTCGGCGCCGGTCGAGCCCTTGGCGGGGTCGAGCGTATCGGCGGTCGAACTCGATTCGTAGGCGACGCGGATCTTGCCGCCCTTCTTCGGCGTGTCGGCGAGCGCGCGCTGCGCCACGCTCATGAGACCGCCGCCCGTGGCCAGCATGCCTCCCGCGGCCAGTACACGCATCATGTCGCGGCGGCTGAAACCACCTTGTTTGATTTCGTCGTCGTTCATGGAACTACTCCTTGTACCGTGGGAAGGGTGAACACAGATTGTTTTGAGCGTCCTTTATGCACTTCTAGGCACGCGGGGCGGCATATCGTCCTGCCGTCCGACGACGATGAGGACAACGCCGGAAAGCCGCGTGTTGATTGAAATTTAAGCACCGCCAAATTGAGCGGATGTCCCGATTCGGGGTCTCGCGCGATCGAAACGCGTCGTTTTGGTGGCGCTTCACAGCATGAATTGCTGTTGCCGATTTTGGAGGGCGGGGGCTAAGGGATTGCCCGTAGGTCAGCGATGCCTAACTCAGCGAGTGCTTCGCTCACAAAGTCCACGCAAGCGCGCACTTTCGCCGACGACGCGAGCCGCGACGGATACACCGCCCAGACGTCGGCGGGCTGCGTCACATCAGGCAGGACTTGCTTGAGCGCACCGCTTTCCAGATGCTCGCGCACGTCCCAGATCGATCGCAATACGATGCCGCGACCGGCAAGCGCCCAATCGACGGCGACCTCGCCATGATTCGTCGACAGCGGTCCGGTCACCTTGATCGTCGCGGGCTCGCCGCGCACGGAAAGCCGCCAGACGCCGAGCGATTGATCGCGCTCCTTGATGGCGATGCAGTGATGCGAGGACAGGTCCGCGAGATGCTTCGGCGCGCCGTGCCGTTCCAGGTAAGCGGGCGCCGCGCACAGCACGCGATGATTCGGCGCAAGATGTTTGGCGATCAGATGCGGGGCGATCTCGTCGCCGATGCGGATGTCGAGATCGAAGCCTTCGCCGGCCACGTCGACGAGGCGATCGAACAGATCGAGCCGCACGCGAAGCTGCGGATGCCGCTGCGAGAGGCGTTCGAGGATGGGCGCGACGACTTTGCGGCCGAAGCCAAGGCTGCTGGAGACGCGCAGCGTGCCGCGCGGCACCTGGCGCGTCGCGGAGACGTCCTCGACGAGCTGATCGACGTCGTCGAGAATCTTCTCGGCCCACGCGTAGACGCGCTCGCCGGCTTCGGTGATCGCAACGCGGCGGGTCGAGCGGTGCAGCAGGCGCGTGCCGAGCTGCGTCTCCAGCATGCCGACGCGCTTGCTGACATAAGCAGGCGACACGGCCAGCGCCTCGGCCGCCGCGCTGAAGCTCGCATTGCGGACCACGACACAGAACACGCGGACGTCATCGAGGTTCAGCGATTTATTCACGATTCGTGCACAGTGGCTTAATCGAAAGCACGATTTTAGGCGAAACAAAAGGGAATAGAATCGCTCGCATTCCCTGGAGGAGGACTCAACATGCCCAAGAAAACGTACCGCATCGCCGTGATTCCGGGCGACGGGATCGGCGTTGAAGTGATGCCCGAGGCGCTGCGCGCGCTCGACGTCGTCAGCAAGCGCTTCGACATCGGCTTCGACTACCAGCACATCGAGTGGGCGAGCTGCGATTACTACATGAAGCACCGCAAGATGATGCCGGACGACTGGAAGGAACAGTTGAAGAGCGCCGACGCGATCCTGTTCGGCGCGGTCGGCTGGCCGGCCACGGTGCCCGACCACATCTCGCTGTGGGGGTCGCTCCTCAAGTTCCGCCGCGAATTCGATCAGTACATCAACCTGCGTCCGGCGCGTCTCTTCGAAGGCGTGCCCTCCCCGCTCGCGAACCGCAAGGCGGGCGACATCGATTTCATGATCGTGCGCGAGAACACCGAGGGCGAGTATTCGTCGGTGGGCGGCGTGATGTACGAAGGCACCGAGCGCGAAGTCGTGATGCAGCAGTCGATCTTCTCGCGCCACGGCACCGAGCGCGTGCTGAAGTACGCGTTCGATCTCGCCCAGCGCCGCGCCGCGAAGAAGATCACGGTCGCGACGAAGAGCAACGGCATCGCGATCAGCATGCCGTGGTGGGACGCGCGTGCGGCGGAGGTCGCGGCGCAGTATCCGGACGTCGCGTGGGACAAGCAGCACATCGACATCCTCTGCGCGCGCTTCGTGATGAACCCCGACCGCTTCGACGTGGTGGTCGCGTCGAACCTGTTCGGTGACATCCTCTCGGATCTCGGGCCGGCGTGCACCGGCACGATTGGTCTGGCGCCGTCGGGCAATTTGAATCCTGAGCGCAAGTTTCCGTCGCTGTTTGAACCCGTGCATGGGTCGGCGCCGGATATCGCGGGGAAGAACATCGCGAACCCGGTGGCGATGATCTGGTCGGCGGCGATGATGGTCGATTTTCTGGGCGGTAATGTGGCTGGGCCGGAGCGTGAGGCGCACGATGCGATCCTCGCGGCGATCGAGGATGTGCTCAAGGTAGGGCCGCATACAGGGGATCTCGGCGGGAAGGCGAGTACGACGGAAGTCGGCCAGGCGATCAGCGAGCGGTTGCAAAGCGCGTAACCCAGCGGGGTTGGCAATCGGGTTGCATCAAGTCACCATATGAGGAAAACGGCGCCGCCTCCTCGGCGCCGCATTCTATGGAGACCCCAGGATGAATTCCGTGTTGTTCCGCAACGGCGCTCTGCTCGATCCGACCCAACCCGAACTGCTGCCCGGCCACGACGTACTGATCGAAGGCAAAGTCGTGCGCGAGGTGTCGGACAAGCCGATCAAGAGCGCCAGCGCGACGGTCATCGATTTGAAGGGCAAGACGATCATGCCGGGCCTGATCGACTTGCACGCGCACATCATCGCGATCGAGTTCAACCTGCCGCGCGTCGCGACCCTGCCCAACGTGCTCGTCACGCTGCGCGCGCTGCCGCTCATGCGCGCGATGCTGCGCCGCGGCTTCACCACGATCCGCGACGCCGGCGGCGCGGGCTTCCCGTTTAAAGAGGCCGTCGAAAGCGGGCTCGCCGAGGGCCCGCGCATGTTCGTCTCGGGACGCGCGCTGTCGCAGACAGGCGGCCACGCCGACATGCGCTCCCGCCACGACTACCTCGCGCCCGACATGCCGTGCCAATGCTGCGTGCGCGTCGGCGCGCTCGGGCGGATCGTGGACGGCGTCGACGGCGTGCGCCGCGCCGTGCGCGAGGAACTGCAAATGGGCGCGGACCAGATCAAGATCATGGCCTCGGGCGGCGTCTCCTCGCCGACCGATCCCGTCGGCGCGTGGGGCTATTCGGAAGACGAGATCCGCGCGATCGTCGAAGAAGCCCGCGCACGCGACACCTACGTGCTCGCGCACGCCTACACGGCCGAATCGATCGCGCGCGCGGTGCGCTGCGGCGTGCGCACGATCGAGCACGGCAACCTCATCGACGAGGCCACCGCGCGGCTCGTCGCCGAGCACAATGCGTTCGTCGTGCCGACGCTCGTCACCTACGATGCGCTCGCGAGCGAAGGCGAAAAGTACGGCCTGCCGCCCGAGAGCGTGGCGAAAGTCGAAGCGGTTCACGCCGCGGGCCTGCGCTCGCTCGAAATCCTGAAGCGGGCAGGCGTCAAGATGGGCTTCGGCACCGATCTGCTCGGCGAAGCGCAGCGCCTGCAAAGCGACGAGTTCCGCATTCGCTCGGAGGTGCTGAGCCCGTTGGAGATCATCCAGAGCGCGACGCTCGTCGGCGCCGAAGTGCTCCGCATGACCGGCAAGCTCGGACGCCTCGCACCTGACGCGATCGCCGATGTGCTCGTCGTCGACGGCAATCCGCTCAAGTCCGTCGACTGCCTGCTTGGCCAAGGCGACCACATTCCGCTCGTGATGAAGGATGGGCACATCCATTTCAACGAGTTGGAAAGCGCCTGATCATCCCCTGAGCCTTACCACGGGCGCTTGATCGCCCGTCAGCGCACATAAGAAAGCGCCGTACCGCAGCATCCTTTCGTTCACCGACCTTAAGCAGGTGACGCCATGACATCGATTGCCGCCCGTATCGAGCGCATGCCGTTTGCGCGCTTTCATCGTCGCCTGCTGCTGATGGGCGGCCTCGGCTACACGTTCGATGCCATGGATGCCGCGGTGCTGGCGTTCCTGTTGCCGGTGCTGCGGCAGCAGTGGGGACTCACCAGCGTGCAGACCGGCGTGCTCGGCAGCGGCACGTTCATGGGGTATTTCTTCGGCGCGATGCTCGCCGGCATGCTCGGCGACCTGATCGGCAGACGGCGCGTGATGATGTGGGCGCTCGTCATCTATTGCGTCGCGTCGCTCGCGAGCGCCGTCGCGCACGATTGGCCGTTCTTCCTTGGCACGCGGATCGTCGCCGGGCTCGGCACCGGCGCGGAAAGCGCGATCGTCGCGCCGTTTCTTTCCGAGTTCGTCGCGCGGCGCTATCGCGGCGCGTTCACCGGCTCGCTGGCCGGGTTCTTCTCGTTCGGCTTCGTCGCCGCCGCGCTGCTCGGCTACCTCGTGATCCCGCTCGCGCCCGAAGCCTGGCGCGCCGTGATGGTGATCACCGCGCTGCCGATCGTGATGCTGCTCTGGTGGCGCCGCGCGCTGCCCGAGTCGCCGCGCTGGCTCGAAGCGCGCGGCCGGCACGACGAAGCGGAAGCGATCGTCGCACGTGCGGAGGCCGAGCTCGCCGCCGAAGGCAAGGTGCTCGAAGCCGTCCCCGACGAGGCCGCGCTCGCGGGCGCCGTGCCAGTGGCGGCAGCGCGGCGCGGGTCGGTGCTCGAGAACGTGAAGGCGCTCTGGTCGCGGCACCTTGCGCGCATCACCGCGATGACCTGGCTCATGTGGCTGTCGATCACCTTCAGCTACTACGCTTTCTTCACGTGGATTCCGGGCCTGCTCGTGCAGAGCGGGATGACCATTACGAAGAGCTTTTCGTATTCGCTCGTGATCTACATCGCGCAGATACCGGGCTACTTCACCGGTGCATGGCTCAACGAAAAGATCGGCCGGCAGGCGACGATCGCGACGTACATGGTGCTGGGCGGCGCGTCGGCGCTCGGGCTTGCGCTCACGCACAGCGGCTCCGGCATCCTGATGTGCGGCTTCCTGCTGTCGTTCTTCATGAACGGCACGTATGCGGGCGTCTACGCGTATACCCCCGAGGTCTTTCCCACCGACGTGCGCACGACCGGCGTCGGACTCGCGTCGTCGATCGGGCGGCTCGGGGCGATCGCGGCGCCGATCCTGGTCGGCTACGTGTATCCGATAGCGGGCTTTGCCGGCGTGTTCGGCGCGACCACGACCGTGCTCCTGATCGGCGCGCTGGCCGTCGTCGTGATGGGCGTGCAGACCCGCGGGCGCTCGCTCGAAGAAATCGCGGCGGGGCAACTGCGCCGATGAACGCGCGCCGCCGCAATTGCGCAACACCACGCCGCGCTATGCGCCAAATCTTTCCTTAGCCGCCAACGCGCGCTGCTATAGTTTCAGCCTGTTCCGCATGCAGTCCCTATTAAAGCGCACCGTAGCCGCCGCGCCGAAAGCCCGTTTCACGCCGCCCGCGTCCTAGGGTCACCGTTTCGTGCCATACGAGCCATTTAGCGCCACACACCATGTTTAGCCCTGTCGGACTCATCGGCATCGCGATCCTTTCCTGCGTGATCAGCATGGCCGTTTTCGGTTCGCTGCTGAAAGCCGCGATTCCCGGTCTGACCCGCTGGTTTTCCGCTTACGGGCTCATCACCGTCGCCCTCGTCGTACTCGAATTGCGCGGCCACGAGCCGGAAGGCTTCGCTTTCATCTGCGCGAGCGCTTTGCTGTTGATCGGCGCACTCTTCGTCCTGCAAGGCTGCCGGCAATTCTTCGGCCGCCCTCCGCTACATGGGCTCGAGATGGCTGGCGTGGCCGCGGTGCTGATCGGTCTCGCCTATTGGACCTTCGTCGCACCCAACCTCAACGCGCGTGTGACCACGATGTCGCTGTATTTCGCGTACGTGCGCTTCGCGATCGCGTGGATGTCATATCGCTTCCGGCCTCTGCACCGTCCGAAGTACAGCTACCTGTTCGTTACGATCACCGCGCTCACCGGTGCGATCTTTCACCTGGCCCGAGGGCTCGCGTACTTCTTCGGGCTCGCGCATCAAACGGCATTCCTGGAGCCCTCGCCGCTGAATGTCGCCTTTCTCGCGCTCGGCATCCTGACGTTGCCGTTTCTGTCGATCGGCATGGTCATGCTCGCTCACGACCGCCTCGCCGAGCGCATGGAGCGCCTCGCGACGATCGACGAACTGACCGGCGCGCTGGTGCGCCGCGCGTTCATCGCACGCGCCGAAACGCTGCTCGTCGCGGCGCGCGCGGGCAAACGCAAGCTGTCGCTCGCGATTCTCGACATCGATCACTTCAAGGCCGTCAACGATCAGCACGGGCACGCGGTCGGCGATCATACGCTCGCTCATTTCGTCACCTTGCTCTCGCAAGGCATACGGCGCACCGACGTCATCGGGCGCCTCGGCGGCGAGGAGTTCGCGATCCTCTTCGTATCGACCGGCAAGTCCGACGCGGCAAGACTGGTCGATCAACTCAGAACCACGGTGACGGCCTCCCCCGCGCCCGCCGGCTCGTGCGCGATCGCGTGCTCGTTCAGCGCGGGCGTCGACGAATTCGGCGACGGCGACACCTTGACTGCCGTCCTGGCGAGAGCCGACGCCGCGCTCTACGAGGCCAAGGCCATGGGACGCAATTGCGTGGTGGTGGCGCCCTCGCCGGAAGGACTGAGCGTAGAGTGCGTGGAGGCAGACTGATGGGCTCTGACGAGCATTGGGATCCTGTTATGACTTATCTCGACACCGCTGAAATCGCCGACTGGCACGCCCACGTGTACTTCGACGCCGCGAGCCGCGACGCCGCCTGGACGTTCCGAGAGGCGATCGAAGCGCATCTCGGCAACATCCTGAAACTGGGCCGCTTTCACGAGCGCCTGGTGGGCCCGCATCCGCAATGGTCGTATCAGCTTGCCTTCGGCAACGACCACTTCGCCGAAATCTTCGCTTGGCTGGCACTCAATCACGGCGCGCTCGACGTGTTCGTTCACCCCAACACCGGCGATGCGCTGCGCGATCATCGGGATTCGGCGGTGTGGATCGGGCGGTCGCATGCGCTGGTTTTGTCGGCGTTGGGAGACTAGCTGGAACAAAGGAGACACTCGATGAGCCGCGATTCCGTCGTCAACGTGCAAGCCTTCGTCAACGAGCATCCGTTCTCCGGATTTCAGTGGCTCATCTTCGCCATGTGCGCGGTCGTGGTCCTGCTCGACGGCTTCGACACCGCAGCGATCGGCTTCATCGCGCCCTCGCTCATCACCGAATGGGGCATCGGCAAGCCCGCGCTCGCGCCGGTGCTGAGCGCGGCGCTGTTCGGCCTCGCCTGCGGCGCGCTGATCTCCGGCCCGCTGTCGGACCGGCTCGGCCGGCGTTCGCTCTTGACCGGCTCCGTCCTGCTGTTCGGACTCGCGTGTCTGGCGTCCGCGTTTTCGTCGAGCGTCGGGCAACTGACGGCGCTGCGCTTCGTCACCGGCGTCGGCCTCGGCGCGGCGATGCCGAACGCCGTGACGATGATGGGCGAGTTCTGCCCGGATCGCCGGCGCGCGACGATGGTCAACCTGATGTTCTGCGGCTTTCCGCTCGGCGCCGCCTTCGGCGGCTTCTTCGCCGCGTGGCTGATTCCCCATTTCGGCTGGCGCAGCGTGCTGCTCCTTGGCGGCGTCACACCGATCCTGCTCGCGATCGTGCTGCTCTTGAAGATGCCGGAATCGGTGCGCTACATGGTCGCCAACCACCATCCGGCCGAGCGGATTCGCGCCGCGCTCATGCGCATCTCGAGCGACGCGGCGCAGGCCGTCTCGTTCGTCATGACCGAGACCGCGCCGGCCACCGGCGGCAAGGGTGCGGGCGTGGTGCTGTCGCGCGCGTACGTCGTCGGCTCGGTGATGCTGTGGATCGCGTACTTCATGGGCCTCGTGATCTTCTACGCGTCCATCAACTGGATGCCGATCCTGCTCAAGGAAGCAGGCCTGAACCCGCAGCGCGCCACGCTGATCTCGGCGCTCTTTCCTTTGGGCGGCGTGGGCGCCGTCTTGAGCGGCATGCTGATGGACCGTTTCAACGCGAACCGGATCATCGCCGCGTGCTATGCGCTCACCGCCGTCAGCGTCTATTTCATCGGGCAAGCGGTCGGCAATGTCGGCGCGCTCGTGCTCGTGGTGTTCGTCGCCGGCGTGCTGATGAATACCGCTCAGTCGTCGATGCCCGCGCTCGCCGCCGCGTTCTACCCGACTCAAGGGCGCGGCACCGGTGTTGCGTGGATGCTCGGCGTCGGCCGCTTCGGGGGCATTGCGGGGTCGTTCCTGGTCGCGGAACTCACGCGCCGGCACTTCACGTTTGCGGGAATCTTCGCGACGGTCGCCGTGGCCGGCGCAATCGCATGCGTGGCGCTCTTGATCAAGCAGATGGCGCGCCCCGAGATCGTGGGGGCGCCGTCATTCAAGGCCGATTCGTTCGGTCACTGACGCCGTGACGCAAAAAAAGAGCCCTGTTCCGCGGGGAACAGGGCTCGTGTGGATGAGCCATATCGTGCAGGCGCGTGGAGGCTTGCCGATTTTTTCTCACCACGGGTGAAGCTGTTATTGCTTGAACTACTTGCTTCGAATGGCCCGCGCCTACTCCTCGTTACTAAGCTGCTAAGTTACTAACCCCAACTGCAATCAAATCGTGCCGCAAATCGTGCTGCCTGCGCTGCATGTTGCTAGGTGCTGCATCGTGCTGCTTGTTGCCGATGCCGCCTGACCTTCGACTGCGTGGTGCTGATACTGCGTGCACATCAAATACCGTTGCTTCGAAAACCTTCTGCTTCGACTACAACTGCTTGAACCGCTAGCACTGGTACGGGCAAAACCAACGCGGGGGGAGGCCGCGCCGATGGGCTCAACAACTCGCTCCATGGAAATCATTGTAGGGAGTGAAGCCCGAAAGCGATTGGGCGATTCGAGGGCGATTTACATACCAGTTCGCCGAATTGCGGCGCGGCGCCGCTCAATGCCTGCGCAGCCGCTCGCGCACGCGTTTTGCCGCCAGGAGCGAGACGTAATCGAGGATGTTTGCGGTGCGGCGATACTCGTCCAGCGTTTCCGCGTACAGATTGCCGACGGTCTCTTCGTCAGTGTGAGTGGACTCGGCAATTTCCTTGACGATGTCGCGAGGGTTGGGGGTTCTTATCGCGGGCTTCATGATGCCTCCGTCAGCCTATCGATAACCGGAGGCGAGCATCGAACGTTCCCGGGCACGCTGCGTCGGAAGCACAGCGTGCCCTTCACATATGGCGCGTATCCAGCGCCTACCCTTGCAGCAGCGCTTCACCCTTGCGAACGACCCGGCCCGAAACCTCGATCGGTACATTCAGCGTGTACTGCGGCAACGCGATCAGCACACTGACGCGCCGCAAAATCTGCCAGAAGACGCTTTCGAACGAGCGCGCTCGTTCGCGCTGGTTCATGCCGTCGGCGAGCGGGTCCGGGAAGCTCCACTCGTAAAACTCGGGCTCACCGGGAAAAATCGGCGCGTGATATTCGGCAACGGAACTGTCCATGGCGATGACGAGGTCCATCCTCGGCGCCCATTCGCCAGTGAATTCCAGCCAGCTCCGCGGACCGAGCAGGTCCAGATCGGAAATGCCGGGCCGCAATTGCGCGAGCGCCAGTGGATGCACGCGCGCCGCAGGATCGGACCCCGCGCTGAACGCCTCGAATCGATCCCCGCCCAGCTCGCGCAGCAAGGCTTCCGCCATGATGCTGCGTGCCGCGTTCTCTCTGCAGAGAAACAGCACATTATGTTTCTTGGTCACTGCTTCGCCCCGTCATACGTGTTTTTTGTAAAACGGCATCTTGCCGAGCCAGTTTTGCACGTCGGTGACAGTGTTCCAAGCTAGAACTCGAGTGCAAACGCTCGCAAACACCTATTCAAGATTTCCCATTTCGTGCCGAGGCGCGGATTCTACGCTATCGCGAAATCATCAGACGGAATCGCGCTGTGGCGAATAACGTGAACACGTCATGGACAATCGGAAACCGCTGCGTCCCCCTGCCACGGGAAGTGTCGTCTCAAAAATCGTATATACTGTTTTCACTGTTTTTGAGGATTCGACATGAACACACCCATCACCAAAGAGCCGACCAAGAAGAAGTTCCACTTCCCCAAGAGCGCCGAGCAGGCCGCGCCCGAAGCGGAAAAGCCGCCGGTGAAGGCACCCAAGGCCGCAACGCCGAAGAAAGTCACGGCGAAGAAACCCACGGCAAAGAAAGCCACAGCGAAGACAGCTGAAGCCCGCAAGACCAAGAAGGCCGAAGCCGCTCCGGCACCCGCCCCGGCCGAAGAGAAAGCGCGCCGAGCCAAGAAAGAAAAGGTCGTGCGCGACAGCTTCACGATGCCGAAGTCTGACTACGCAAAGATCGACGAACTCAAGAAGCGCTGCGTCGCGAATGGGATTTCGGTGAAGAAGAGCGAGTTGCTGCGCGCCGGACTGCAAATGCTCGCGTTCGCAGCGGACAAGCGTCTGGTTGCGGCCGTTTCCGCGCTGGAACCCGTCAAGACCGGGCGTCCCGCGAAGTCGTAAGGTGTGAAAGGCGCGCCGCCATCGGTAGCGCTCGATAAAACAAAAGGCGTCAAGGCAGACAGTCTGCTTTGACGCCTTTTGCGCAGCTAGCTCACCGCATTCGACGCAGGCTTTCCAACCTTGCCGAATGCGCCTTCCCGACTCTTATTCCACCGTCACCGATTTCGCCAAATTGCGCGGCTTGTCGACATCGGTCCCGCGCGCGCACGCCGTGTGATACGCCAGCAACTGCAGCGGCACGACGTGCAGAATCGGCGACAACAGCCCGTAGTGCTCCGGCATCCGGATCACGTGCAGGCCCTCGTCGTTGACGATCTTCGTGTCAGCATCGGCGAACACGTACAGCTCGCCGCCGCGCGCCCGCACTTCCTGGATGTTCGATTTCAGCTTCTCGAGCAGCGCATCGTTCGGCGCCACGGTCACGACCGGCATCGCTTCCGTCACCAGCGCGAGCGGCCCGTGCTTCAGCTCGCCGGCGGGATACGCCTCGGCGTGGATGTACGAGATTTCCTTGAGCTTCAGGGCCCCTTCGAGCGCGATCGGATAGTGCATCCCGCGGCCGAGGAACAGCGCGTTCTCCTTGCGCGAGAACTCCTCCGACCACGCGATGATCTGCGGCTCCAGCGCCAGCACGCTGTTCAACGCCGCCGGCAAGTGCCGCAACTGCTTGATGTAGTTCGCTTCCTGCGTGGCATCGATATGCCCGCGCTGCTTGCCGAGCGTCGCCGCCAGCACGAACAGCGCGACAAGCTGCGTCGTGAACGCCTTCGTCGACGCCACGCCGATCTCGCGCCCAGCACGCGTCAGGAACGACAGCTCGGTCAGGCGCACCATCGCGCTGGTGCCGACGTTGCAAACGGACAGCGTGTGGCGATGCCCCAGGTCTTGAGCGTGCTTGAGCGCCGCCAGCGTGTCCGCCGTTTCGCCCGACTGCGAGATCACGACCACGAGCGACTTCGGGTTCGGCACCGAATCGCGATACCGGTATTCGCTTGCGATCTCGACTTGCGTCGGAATCTTGGCGATCGATTCGAGCCAGTACTTCGCGGTCAGCCCCGAGTAGTAGCTCGTGCCGCACGCGAGAATCAACAGGCTGTCGATCTCGCCGAACACCGCGCCGGCGCCTTCGCCGAAGATCGAGGGATCGAAGGTTTCCGTGGCCGGGATGGTGTCGCTGATCGCACGCGGCTGCTCGAAGATTTCCTTCTGCATGAAGTGGCGATACGGCCCGAGTTCGACCGCGCCGCCGTACGCCACGACATTGCGCACCTCGCGCTCGGCCGCCTGGCCGTCGCGACCGACGATCTTCACGCCGTCGAGCGACAGCTCGCACACGTCGCCTTCTTCGAGGAAGATGAAGCGTTCGGTGCTACCCGCGAGCGCGAGCGCATCCGACGCGAGGAAGTTCTCGCCATCACCCAAGCCCACGACGAGCGGCGAGCCCAGACGCGCGCCGACCACCGTATGCGGCTGGTCCTTGTGGAGCACGGCGATCGCGAATGCGCCGTGCAGCTGCTTGACCGCTTCGCGCACGGCCGCGAACAGGTCGCCGGCATACAGGCTGTGGATCAGGTGCGTGACGACTTCGGTATCGGTCTGCGAGACGAACTCGTAGCCCTTGCCGCGCAGCATCTCGCGCAGCGACTCGAAGTTCTCGATGATGCCGTTGTGCACGAGCGCCACGGTGTCGCGCGAGAAGATCGGGTGCGCGTTGTCGGTGACGGGCGCGCCGTGCGTCGCCCAGCGCGTGTGCGCGATGCCCGTCACGCCGTCGAGCTTCGACTCGTGCACTTGCGCGTCGAGATCGGCCACGCGCGCCACGCTGCGGGCGCGGCGCGGCACGCCGTCGGCCAGCACGGCGACGCCGCACGAATCGTAGCCGCGATATTCGAGGCGGCGCAGTCCTTCGACCAGAATGGAAACGATGTTACGTTGCGCTACCGCGCCAACAATGCCGCACATGGGTTCGATCCTTTGCTTATGAATGTTCTGTTCTGCGCCGCCAGCGTACATGGCGTCGGCGGCCGGTTCAGTTACCTGCCGTGCAGATCAGCTCTTCTTTTTCGTCGGGCGCACATAGCCGCTCTTCGACGTTTGCGTCTTGTCGTTCAGAACGAGCGTGCCCTCAGGCACGTCCTTCCAGACCGTCGTGCCCGCCGCGATCGTCACGCCGCGCCCGACGCGCACCGGCGCCACAAGCTGCGTATCGGAACCGACGAAGACATCGTCTTCGATCACGGTGCGGTGCTTGAACGCGCCGTCGTAATTGCAGGTGATGGTGCCCGCGCCGACGTTCACGCGCGCGCCGATGTCGGCGTCGCCGATATAGGTCAGATGATTGGCCTTCGAGCCGTGGCCGAGCACCGCGTTCTTCACTTCGACGAAGTTGCCGACGTGCGCTTCGTCCGCGAGCGACGTACCGGGCCGCAGCCGCGCGTACGGGCCGAGCACGACTTGCGCGCCGACTTGCGCGCCTTCGATGTGCGTGAACGCATCGACACGCGTGCCCACACCGATCGCCGCATCGCGAATCACGCAGTTCGGACCGATCGTCACGTTGTCGGCCAGCGTCACGCGGCCTTCGAAGACGCAGTTCACGTCGATCGAGACATCGCGCCCGCATTCGAGCGTGCCGCGCACGTCGAGCCGCGCCGGATCGGCAAGCGTCACGCCGGTTGCGAGCAGTTCATCCGCGACGTTGCCTTGATGGATGCGCTCGAGCTCGGCAAGCTGCGCCTTGCTGTTCACGCCGAGCGTTTCCCATTCTTCGTCGGGCTGCGTCGTCACGATATCGAAGCCCGCTTCGATCGCGCGCTCGACGACGTCCGTCAGGTAGTACTCGCCCTGCGCGTTGTCGTTCCTGAGCGAAGCGAGCCACATCGCGAGCTGAGCGGTCGGTGTCACGACGATGCCGGTGTTGATCTCGCGGATCTTCTGTTGCTCGGGCGTCGCGTCCTTCTGCTCGACGATGCGCTGAACGTAGCCGGCCTGATCGCGAACGATGCGTCCGTAGCCGGTCGGATCGTCGAGCGTCACGGTGAGCACGCCATAGCGCCCTTCCACAGCCGCGTCGGTCAGGTGCTTCAAGGTGCTGGCCTTCGTGAGCGGCACATCGCCGTAAAGCACGAGGGTGGGTTGCGACGGATCGAGAAGCGGCAGCGCCTGCTGGACGGCATGCCCGGTGCCGAGCTGTTCGGCTTGCAGCGCAAACTGCACATCGGGCGCCGCGACGGCCTCACGGACCTGCTCGGCGCCATGACCGACCACGACGACGAGCCGCCCGGGCTTCAACGTGCGTGCGGTATCGATGACGTGGGAAAGAAGCGGCCTGCCGGCCAGAGGATGAAGCACCTTGGGCAGCGCGGAACGCATACGCTTGCCGGTGCCTGCCGCCAAAATCACGATGTTCATGGCGTCGGCGAAAAGAGGAGTTTTTGAGCGGGCAATTCTAGCATGGGGGGTGTGACGCCATCCCTTGCTATGAGGCCGCCCGCACGCTCTTTCCGCGGATTGACGCCGGGCATCCGGCAAGGCGGCGCCGGATGCCGTCGCGCGCTATCGGCTGGCCGCCTGCGCGCCGCGAATGGCCGTCAGCGACCTGCGCTGCATGCCCTCGGCGTCGAAGTTTTCCGACGCGAGCCATTGCTCGAATTCCGCGCGCCGTGCGGGCCATTCCTTATCGATGACCGAAAACCACGCGGTATCGCGGCTGCGCCCTTTGTAGACGATTGCCTGGCGGAAAATCCCTTCGAACTGGAAGCCGAGACGCGCCGCCGTCTCGCGCGAAGGCGCGTTCAAGCTATCGCACTTCCACTCGTAGCGGCGATAGCCGAGATCGTCGAATACGTGCTTCATCAGCAGGTACTGGGCCTCGGTCGAGATCGTGGTGCGCTTGAGCAGCGGCGAAAACGCGACGAAACCGACTTCGATCACGCCATTGGCCGGATCGATCCGCATCAGCGCCAGCGTGCCGACGGCGCGCTGCGTTTTCAGATCGATCACCGTGTAGTGCAGCGGGTCCTTGCTGGCGGCGATCCGCTCGGCGTACTCGCGGAAGGCCGAAGCATCGGCGAACGGGCCGGACGACATATAGGTCCAGTCGCGGCCGTCTCCGGCGCTGCTGTAGGCGTCGTAGAGGTCGGCGGCGTGCTTGGCGGCGTCGAGGGGTTCGAGCCGGCAAGAGCGCCCGTCGAGGGAAACGCGTGGCGGCTGAGGGCGCGCGGTCCAATCGGGAACCGGTTCGCCGACGGGTTGCTGATAGGGGTTCGTGGTTGCCATGACCGATTCCTTGATTGAGTGAAGCGCGACGGCGTGCCGGGCAAACCATCAATTTACGAAAATCGTGGTGCCAGCGAAAGATCCACACTGCGTCACTTTATTAGAACCACGACACGCCCCCACACCGGTCGAAAAATCGGCTTGATTCGCCGCGTCATCGCGCTTTACTCTCTGAAGCCACGCAACCCGCCGACGCCGAATAAACGCCCCATGAGCCCCGACACATCCCGCATCGAGCAGCCCACGCTCACCGGAAAAACCGTCGAACTCCGGCCGCTTCAATACGAACACGCGGCGCAGCTCGTCGAAGCGGCGGCCGATGGCGAGCTATGGAATCTGAAGGTCACCGTCGTCCCCGATCGAGACACGATCGATCAGTACATCGAGAGGGCGTTGACCGGCCGGCAAACCGGCACGGTGATGCCGTTCGTGATCGTGAGGCGCGACACCGGGCAAGTCGCCGGCACCACGCGTTTCTGGAAGATCGATCGCGACCACCGGAAGATGGAGATCGGCAGCACGTGGCTCGCCGCCTCGGCTCAGCGCACCGGCATCAACACGGAGGCGAAGTACCTCCTGCTGACCTACGCTTTCGAAACGATGATGGCGGTGCGCGTGCAGTTCACCACCGATGAGGAAAATGCAAAATCGCGCGCTGCGATCCTCGGCATCGGCGCGAAGCAGGAAGGCATCGTGCGAAACGAGCGCATCATGCCCGACGGCCGCAAGCGCAACTCCGTGCGCTTTTCCATCATCGATACCGAATGGCCGGACGTGAAAGCCATGCTGGAAAAGAAAATGGCGCGATAGGTATCGTTACGTATCGCGCCATCCGTGATCAAAGATCGTCGAACTGGACGATCGAAATCGGCTTGCCGCCCGGTCCGCCGACGCCGTCGGAAGCGTCGGTCGAGCATGGCTCTTCGTCGAAGGCGATGTCGCCCGCCGGATCAGCCTCGCCCGTCGCGCGCAGGCTCGTGAACGGAAACAGGCCCGTATCCATCAAGTGCGACGGCACGACGTTCGATAGCGCGTTGAACATATTCTCGACGCGCCCCGGAAAGCGCTTGTCCCACTCTCGAATCAGCGCCTTCATCTCCGCGCGCTTCAGGTTCGGCTGACTGCCGCACAGGTTGCACGGGATGATCGGGAACTCGCGCAGCTCGGCGTATTTCTCGAGATCGGTCTCCTTCACATACGCGAGCGGGCGAATCACGATGTTCTTGCCGTCGTCCGATTGCAGCTTCGGCGGCATCCCCTTCAGCTTGCCGCCGTAGAACAGGTTCAGCAGCAACGTCTGCAGGATGTCGTCGCGATGGTGGCCGAGCGCGATCTTCGTCGCGCCGAGCTCGCCGGCGACGCGATAGAGAATCCCGCGCCGCAGCCGCGAGCACAGCGAGCAGGTCGTCTTGCCTTCGGGCACCAGGCGCTTGACGATGCTGTACGTATCCTGGTTCTCGATGTGGAACGGGATGTCGAGCTTGGTCAGGTACTCGGGTAGCACATGCTCGGGAAAGCCGGGCTGCTTCTGGTCGAGATTGACGGCGACGATGTCGAAATCGATCGGTGCGCGTTCGCGCAGGCGCAGCAAGACGTCGAGCATCGCGTAGCTGTCTTTGCCGCCCGACAGGCACACCATCACCTTGTCGCCTTGCTCGATCATGTTGTAGTCGCCGATCGCCTGGCCGACGAGGCGCGCGAGACGCTTGAAGAGCTTGTTGTTCTCGTACGCCTCTTTTTGCTCATGGCGCGTGAGCGCGCGGCGTTTTCCGGCTTCGGCGCCGGTTGCGTTGGCGCTGACTTCGCCGCCGTCCGTCAGGATCTCGGAAGCGCTCATGTTTAGTCCTCTTTGATGCGGAAAACTTCGACGCCCACGGCGTCGCAGTCCGGATAAACGTCAGGCTTTTCGGTCGATACGGCCACGGCGCGCACGTGCGGATGCGCGAGCATCGCTTTCGCGACGTCGTCGCAGAGCGTTTCCTGCAGATGGATATGCCCTTGCTCGACGCGCTTCGCGATCGTCGCGCGCATGAAATCGTAGTCGACGACTTCGCGCAGCTTGTCTTCCACGGGCGTGGACAGCGCAAGCGGCACGAACAGTTCGACGTTGATGATCACGCGCTGTTCGCCGCGCTTCTCGAAGTCATGCACGCCGATGTTGATGTACACCTCGTAGTTGCGCAGGAAGAGCCTGCGGCAGTCGGCGAGCCGGGGGTGCGAGAGTGCGGCAACCATGTTCGTTCCAGTCTAAAAAGTGCGTGACGGGCACGCTAAAAATTCGCTTGGGGCGACGCGCATTCGAAACCGCCGCGCGTCCTTCAAAAGCTCAAGTCAAAAACATCACGTCACGCGGCAGCGGCACGAGATGCTGGCCGCCGTCGACGACGAGGGTCGTGCCGGTCACGCCCGGCGCGTCGGCGAGATAGCAGGCCGCCGCCACCAGATCCTCGGGTCGCGACGCGCGGCCCAGCGGCGTCACGCGGTGCGCGGCGGCGAAGCCTTCCGGCGTCTGGTCGGCGGACTGGAGCGTGAGCCCCGGCGCCAGGCCGACCACCCGCACTTTCGGCGCAAGCGCCTGCGCGAGCGTCACGGTCGCCGTCTGCAGCGCGGCCTTCGTCAGCGTGTACGACAGATAGTCGGGATTCAGGTTGTAGAGCTTCTGATCCAGCACGTTGATGACGACTGCGCGCAGCGTTTCGTCCTCGGCCGCCGCCGCGGGCGTTGCGTCGTACAACGCGCGCGCCAGCGCGAGCGGCGCGCCGACGTTGATCGCCATCGAATTCAGCAGGTTGTCGTAACCGACATCCTGCGCCGTGTCTTCTGCGAAGCGCGACGCGTTGTTGACGACGCACGTCAGCCGGCCGAACGCCGCGACGCAGACGGGGACGAGCCTCGCCACCTCGGCCTCGACGGCCAAATCGGCCTGCAGCGCCACGGCGCGGCGGCCGAGCGCCCGAATTTCGGCGACGAGCGCCTCCGCCTCCTCGCCCGACGCGCTGAAATGCACGGCGACGTCCCAGCCGCGCGCCGCAAAGCCGAGCGCGAGCGCCCGGCCGATGCGGCGGGCAGCGCCCGTAATCAGCACGGCGCGCGAGAAAGCGGTCGCGCCGGACTCACCGGAGCGTTCTGCGGCCGCGCTGGGGCGATCAGCGGCGAAATTGCCAGAAATGTCGGACGAGACGGTCATTTACAATGCCGGGATGAATCAAAAAGCTCACCAACCCGATAGTTTACCTGCTCCCGGTCCGACCGCGCTCGGCGCGTCCGAAAAGCTCGTCGCGCTGATCGGCGACGAGATCGCCGCGGCCGGCGGCTGGCTGCCGTTCGATCGCTACATGGAACGCGCGCTGTACGCGCCGGGACTCGGCTACTACAGCGGCGGCGCCGTCAAATTCGGGCGCCGCGCCGAGGACGGCAGCGACTTCGTCACTGCGCCCGAACTCTCGCCGCTTTTCGCCGCGACGCTCGCGCGGCCGCTTGCACAGGCGCTCGAAGCAAGCGGCACGCGGCATCTGATGGAGTTCGGCGCGGGCACGGGCAAGCTCGCGACGGGCCTGCTGATTGCGCTCGACGCGCTCGGCGCCTCGTTCGACAGCTACTCGATCGTCGATTTGTCCGGCGAGCTGCGCGAGCGGCAGCGCGAGACGATCGAAGCGCAAGCGCCGGCGCTCGCATCGCGCGTGCGCTGGCTCGACGCGCTGCCTGGGACGTTCGAAGGCGTCGTGATCGGCAACGAAGTGCTCGACGCGATGCCGGTGCGCCTGTTCTCGTACGCGGGCGACGTGTGGCACGAACGCGGCGTCGCGCTAGTGGGCGACGCGCTCGCGTTCGAAGACCGCCCTGTGACCTCCCAGGACGACGCGGCCTTACTCGCCGAAACCGGCATCGCGGGCGACTACGTCACCGAAACGCACGAAGCGGGCCGCGCCTTCACGCGCACGATCTGCACGATGCTCGCGCGCGGCGCGGCGTTTTTCATCGATTACGGCTTTCCGCGCCACGAGTACTACCACCCGCAGCGCGCGCAAGGCACGCTGATGTGCCACTACCGGCATCGCGCGCACGGCGATCCATTCGTCTATCCCGGCTTGCAGGACATCACCGCGCACGTCGAATTCACCGGCATCGCCGAAGCCGGCGTCGAAACCGGCGCGGATCTGCTGGGCTACACGTCGCAAGCGCGCTTTCTGCTGAACGCGGGCATCACCGACGCGCTCGCCGAGTTCGATCCCAGCGACGCCGCCCGCTTCCTGCCCGCCGCCAACGCCGTGCAGAAGCTGATTTCGGAGGCCGAGATGGGCGAGCTCTTCAAAGTGATCGCGTTCTCGCGCGGCATCGACGGCACGCTCGACGCCTTCGCGCGCGGCGACCGTTCCCACACGCTCTGAGTTCGGGCGACTCGCGATGATCCGCTGGCTCTTCACCACCTTCATCGCGGTCGCGATCCTGTCCGGCTCGTGGCCGTGGCTCAAGAAGATCGGCATCGGCCGGATGCCGGGGGACGTCACGCTGAAAATCGGCGGACGCGAATATCCGTTTCCGTTTATGTCGACTTTGGTCGTGTCGATGGTGGTGTCGTTGTTGGTGCGGTTGTTTTGAAGCGCCAGTGACGCTGGCTCACCCCGCCCCCATCACCCGCCCCACCGCCGCCACACGCGCCTGA
Organism: Trinickia camelliae; assembly: GCF_053525655.1. NCBI lineage: Bacteria > Pseudomonadati > Pseudomonadota > Betaproteobacteria > Burkholderiales > Burkholderiaceae > Trinickia > Trinickia camelliae. The sequence continues at coordinate 336,626 of NZ_JBCHAA010000003.1, read as the reverse complement.
TGCACCGCTTCCTTGATCCGCTCGGGCTGGCCGGCGCACGTCTGCGCAACCGCGCCGGCATCGACCGCGCGCGCCGCGATCAGCGCGTCACGTAGCAGCACGGCTTCGGGAAACGCGCGCGTCTCGAACCCGAGCCGCCCGCGCGCATCCGACTCGCACGCCTGCAGGAATTCGGCAAAACGCGCCGGCTTGCGCAGCGCGTCGCTGCGCTCGAAGAGGCGCACGAGCGCGGCCGCGCCCATCTCCATCACGCGATGAATGTTGCCGTGTTCGCGCGCGACCAAGAGCGCCAGATCGCGGCAATCGTTCGGCACGCGGAGCCGGTCGCAAAGCGGTTTCAGCAACTCGACGCTGCGCCCTTCGTGGCCGATGTGGCGCGGCAGCACGTCCTCGGGCGTCGTCGCCTTGCCGAGATCGTGGGTGAGCGCGGCAAAGCGCACCGTCAGCGCGTAGCCCTGCGCCGCCGCGTGGTCGACGACCATCATCACGTGCACCCCGGTATCGACTTCCGGGTGATAGTCCGCGCGCTGCGGCACACCGAACAGGTTGTCGATCTCCGGCAGAATGCGCGCGAGCGCGCCGCATTCGCGCAGCACGCTGAACATCCGCGACGGTTTCTTTTCCATCAGGCCGCGCGATACCTCCTGCCAGACGCGCTCCGGCACCAGCGCATCGACTTCGCCCGCCGCGACCATCGTCTTCATCAGCGCGAGCGTCTCGGGCGCGACGGTGAAGTCGTGAAAGCGGGCGGCAAAGCGCGCGAGCCGCAGGATGCGCACCGGATCTTCGACAAACGCCTCGCCGACATGCCGAAAAATTCGCGCTTGCAAATCCGCCTGACCGTCGAACGGATCGATGACCGGCCCGGTCAGTTCGCCGTCCGGGCGCACCAACCGCGCCATCGCGTTGACCGTCAGGTCGCGGCGAGCCAGGTCTTCCTCGAGCGTGACGTCGGGCGCATAGAAAAACTGGAAGCCGTGATAGCCGGCTGCCGTCTTGCGCTCGGTGCGCGCGAGCGCGTATTCCTCCTGCGTGTCCGGATGCAGGAACACCGGGAAATCCTTGCCGACCGGACGGTATCCCTGCGCCGCCATCTGCTCGGGCGTCGCGCCGACCACGACGTAATCGCGGTCGGACACCGGCAAGCCGAGCAGCGCGTCGCGAATCGCCCCGCCTACTGCGTAGATATTCATTCGATTTGGTCGAGATAGGCGACGGGGTGCGGTTCGACCATCGCGTCTTCGATCCACGCGGCCACCGCCGGCAGCGCGGTGATTCGCGCCATGTACGCCTGCGCCTCGCCGGACAGCTTCGGCGCGTACGTCCTGAACCGCATCACGACCGGCACGTACATCGCATCGGCAATGCCGAACTCGCCGAACAGGAACGGGCCGTCGTGCTTGGCCAGGCACTCGCGCCAGATCGCATCGACGCGCGCCACGTCGGCGAGCGCGCCCTGCGTCGCGCCCTTGCCGGGCCACTTCGCACGAATGTTCATCGACATCGACGAGCGCATGTCGCCGAACCCCGCGTGCATTTCGGCGGAAACGCTGCGCGCGTGCGCACGCGCTGCCGCGTCGCGCGGCCACAGCGCGTGCTGCGGATAACGCTCGGCGAGCGTCTCGAAGATCGCGAGCGATTCAAAAACCGCCACGCCGTCGTCGCCGACCAGACACGGCACCTTGCCCGACGGCGAATGTTCGAGAATGCGCGCCTTCGTATCGGGCTCATTCAACCAGATCAGGACCTCCTCGAACGGAATGCCGAAATGCTTCATCAAGACCCACGGACGCATCGACCACGACGAATAGTTCTTGTCACCGATTATCAGTTTCATCTTCTAGGCAAGAGGTAGGTTGGATGGATGGACAGACACGTCAGCGGCCCGCATGGGCACGAAACGCGTTGAAGCGCGAACGCAGCGACGCGCCGCTCAGATACACCGGCGCGATGACATCGATTCCGACCGGCTCGACGCCCAGTTCCGGCGCGAGCGGGCCGTGCATCACGCTGTCGATTTTCATCGAATCGAGATTGTCCCGCGTGAGCATCGGCTCACCGGGCAGCATTTCGAAGGACAACGCCTGAAGCCGCGCGAACGCATCGGGCAAGCGGACGATGCGGGCATCGCGGCCGATCGTTTCGCCGCAAAACTTCACCAGTTGCTCGAGCGTGTACACCGCCGGGCCGCCGAGTTCGTAAGTATGCCCGCCCGCGGCATCGAGATCGAGCACGTTGACGATCGCCTTCACGACATCGCCGACGTAGACCGGCTGGAACTTCGCGTCCGGCTTGGCGAGCGGAATCACGGGAAACATGCGCTGCAGGACCGCGAACGTATTGAGGAACGCATCCTCGGGGCCAAACACGACCGACGGCCGGAAAATCGTCCAAGCCAGCGACGCCGACGCGTGCACGGCCTTCTCTCCGTCGCCCTTCGAGCGCAGATACATGCTCGGCCCGCGCGCATCGGCGCCGATCGCGCTCACGTGAATCAGCCGGTGAACGCGCTTGCCTTCGCAGGCCGCGACGATCTTCGACGGCAGTTCGACATGCAGCTTCGCGAACCCGGACCCATACGGGTCGCCGCTGCCGCCATGCAGCGTGCCGACTAGATTGACGACCGCGTCCGCGCCTTCGACGAAGCTAGCGAGCTGGACGGGGTCGAAGACATCGGCTTCGATGACGTCGATCGGGAGGAGCGTGAGATGGCTGGCGTGCTGGCGGCGGCGCGTGGCGATTCGCACGTCTTTGCCCGCGGCGACCAGCGCATTCGTGAGATGGCTGCCGATGAAACCCGAGCCGCCGATGAGTGCAATGCATTGATGTCGCATCTTCGACTCCCTGGGTGGAGAGACGCCGCTGCAACGGCTGGCGCTTTGGCCGGTTCGCCGCGCGGTCTCTGAAAGGCCCGCGCGGCGGCGATGCATACGCGTCAGGGCATGATGTAGCCGAGCCGCTCTTTCAGCGATTGCGGCTTGCCTTCGAACAGCGCCGCGTAATAGACCGTGTTCGACAGCACGTTCTTGACGTAGTCGCGGGTCTCGTTGAACGGAATCGTTTCCGCGAAGATCGCCCCTTCCACGCCGCGCGAAAGGTTGGCCTTCCACTGGCGCGGACGGCCGGGACCGGCGTTATAGCCGGCCGTGGCGAGCACGGCGGAACCGTCGAATTGATTGTAGATCATCGACAAATAGTTCGTGCCGAGCAGGATATTGGTGTTGATGTCGTTCATCTGGGCGCGCGAGAGCGTGCCGAGGCCGATCTTTTTCGCCACCATCTGCGCCGTGCCCGGCATCAGCTGCATCAGGCCGCCCGCGCCGACTTCCGAACGCGCGTTGATGATGAAGCGCGATTCCTGGCGAATCAGGCCGTAGGCCCATTCGACGTCGAGCCCGTTGGACTGCGCGTCGCGCTCGACGATATCGCGGAACGGCGACAGGTAGCGCAGCGAGAAGTCGTGCTCGACCTGGGTGCGGTCGGCGGTGTTCACGGTGCGGTCATACAGCTCGACACGGCGCGCGTACTCGGCGGCGGCGAGAAGCTGGCGATCGGTCATCTGGCGCAGCGGCCAGTTCCACTCGCGATTGCCTTCGAGCCGCAGGTTCAGCGCGTAGAAGCGCTGCGCGAGGGCGAAGCCGGGCGTCTGGGACGCTTGCTGCACTTCCTCGTCCGTCACCTTGGTTTGCGGCGGAATCGTGATCTTCTGGCCCAGTTCTTCGGACGCGAGCTGACCGTAGAAATTGTAGTTCCCAGCGATTTGCTCGAAGTCCTGGTTGGCGCTCACGGTGTCGCCGAGCTGCTTCAAGGCGCGCCCATGCCAGTAGACCCACGACGGACGCGCGCGCAACTCGGCCGGCATCTGTTCGATCGACCAACGCACCATCGTCCAGTCGCCGGCGAGCAGCGCGCTGCGCACGCGCCACTCGTAGGCCGGATACGAAAGCGGCGCGTTCGCCGACAGCCGGAACCAGTCGACCGCACCGGGCACCTGCCGTGCCGACGCCTGGTAGGCGATCGTGCCCCAACCGATCGCGCGCTCGGGCGATGCGAGCGACGGCGCCACCGCCGCGAACGTGGCCGCAGCCGTCGCCGGATCGTTGGCGGCCATGCGCGTGATGGCCAGCAGCGCCAGCTGATGCGAGGTCGAATCGGGCGTCACGCCCTTGGCCAGCAAGAGCGGCGGTGTGGTGGTGGCTTGCTGGAAGAGTGTCGGGTCGGGCGCGGCGGAGCCGAGCGCATCGATTAGTTTGCTCCCTGTCGAGGTTTGGCCTTGCTCGTACGACAGACGGATCTGCTGCCACACGTCGTCCGGACTGAACTGCTTGCTGCTCGCGAGCGCCGTGATCAGGTCGACGCAGCCATCGCCGTACCACTTCGGCTCGACCAGCAGCGCACGAGCCGCGTCAGCCACGTTCTCGCCTCGCGACATCTTCGATTCGAGCGCGTAGCACTTGACCTGCGTATCGTCGTTCAGCACGAAGCGCGGGTATTGCTGATCGAAGTTCTTCCAATCGTGGCGCGCGCCGAGCACGGTGAGGTAATCGTTGCGCAGACGGTCGGCGATCGCCGTGCCGTCGTTGCGCTGCAGGAACGACAGCACCGGTGCATCCGGCGCGTCGACCTTCGCATGCCCCGAGCCGTCGAAAAGCTGCGGCTTGATCTGGAAGTACTCGAGATACGTTGGCGCCGGGTAATTCGGGATCATGCTCGCGAGCTGCGCCGCGCGATCGGGATCATTGTTGCGGGCGGCCTCACGCAACTGAATGAAAATCTGATCGTCGCCGGAGAGCTGGGAGATGGGGGCGGGACGCACGGCGGAAGCCGTGCCGCACGCGACGAGTGTCGCAGCGGCAAGAGCGTAACTGACCGCGCGATATACTCGATGAAGTCGATTGAACATCGTTATTTCTGCGTTGTTTCTGGAGCGAAAAATTGAGCGAAAGCATAGCACGCAACCCCGCGTCGAAACGCAAAGGCGAGCTGCGAAAATCGCTGCTCGAAGCGCGTAAAACCGCGATCTGCGCGCCTGACGGCCATGCTGCGCTCGGTGCTCGTGTACGCGAAATTTTGGAACACTATGCACCGCGCGTCGCCGGTTTTTACTGGCCACTGCCCGGCGAGTTCGACGCGCGCGAAGCACTGGCTCTCTGGCTCTCGCTCGACGCGCATCGACAGGCCGCGCTGCCTGTCATACCGGTTATCGGCAACGCAATGGAATTTCATGAGTGGTCGCCGGGCGCGCCGATGAAAATCGGCCATCATCGGATTCCCGAGCCGGAGTCCGGGCGGGTGCTGGTGCCCGATCTGCTGCTCGTGCCCTGCGTGGGGTTCGATGGGGACGGCTATCGGCTGGGCTATGGTGGCGGCTATTACGACCGCACGCTTGCGGCTTGGCCTGGAGCAGTTCGGCCCGTTACCGTGGGCGTTGCGTTCGAGGCATGTCGAGCCAACGACCTGCCGCGCGAAGCGCATGATGTGCCGCTTGATGCAATCGTGACGGATGCGGGAAGTTATAGGCTTTGATCTGACCTGGGATCTGGGCCGTATCGATTTCCGGCATTTCGTGGCGGCAAGAACAGAGAAACCAATATCACGATCGGGGCAACGAATAAAAGATATCCTGCGCACAAAACTCCAGAGCGGTTACTGTCGTGAAGCCTCCTGACGTTGTATGACAGCGTGGATACAAGAGAAATCAGCCAAATTAGAAAAATCAAAATTTCTGAATTTTGGCTTTTTGCTTCAAACCAATCAGTTACGGCCCTAGTCGCCAGATAGACGGCGAAATAGTGAATCACTAAAAATATAAAAAAATCGACACGAGCCTCTCGGCCGGAGAATTTAAACATTCGCCCGTAGCCGCGGAGCCAGGCTGTCACAGCGAGTTCTACGATACTTTTACGCATCCTTGCTTATTAGACGCCAAATTAACGTTTTGGCAACGTAGCCAAGTACACAAAGGCCCGGCAGTAAATCAACCTGATACAGAGGGATACTTTCGCGCGGGAGTGAAGTGCCGCCATACAATGACGAACAAGCCGTCAATCGGCACAGCCGCTCATTGTATGTTCCCTTGCGTCTCTAAATATCGAAGAATGCTCCCACTGGGACTGGAGCACGATTTAGATCAATGCAAAATGAATATTCACTCGACCGGAATATAAACGCGCTCTCGCGATTACTTCAGCCTGTGCGTTGTGCCAAGCATTGAGTCGCCCTGCTCTCTCGCCACGCATCCACGGCCTTGTCGGGAGAGCAATAACCAACTCCTACAGCGACGCCGCCGCCCGAGCCGCCGTGTCGTATAACCCGGAAGCGTTGCGCATCAACTGCGCCGCCTCTCCAATCTGCTCGTTGGTCAGGCCGCTTTCCTTTAGCGTGGCGATCAGGCAGCTCTCGCGCACCTCGCGGTACTTGATGCAGAGGTCGCGTCCCGCCTGGGTGGCCGAAAAGAACACTTCCTTGCCTGTCTTTTCGCTTTTTACATACCCTCTAGTCACCAGCTTCTTCAGCGCGTACGTCGCGACGTGCGTGTCTTCGATATTCAGCACGAAGCAAATGTCCGCGAGCTTCTTCTTGCGCTCGCGATGGCTCACGTGATGCAGCAGCGAGACTTCGATCGCCGTCATGTCCTTCGCGCCCGCGGCCGACATGCAGCGCACCATCCAGCGATTGAACGCGTTGCTTGCCATGATGAGGCCATATTCGAACTCGGATAATTCCGCACTCGTTTCAGAGACGAGATGTTCCGAGGAAACGATCTTGGTCGGGTGACGCGACATGGTCGGCAATTTTCAAGATGAAAGTGGGAAGTGCCGGAAGTGTACGACGCGTACAAGTCGTCCCGCTCCTAGCAAAAACGCTTATTGGTAATTTCTCAATATTTTATCGACAATGTATCCTACCAACCTTGGCGGGCTTCACCCCCGGTTCGCCCCAGGGCCGCCCTCGTCCAACCACTCTTCATATCGATGAGCCAACCGCGTATCTACCCGTTCGGCGACACCGCCCTGGTCTGCGAGACGCCGCCGCCCGCGACGCTCGACTGCCAGCGGCGCATCTGGGCCGCGGCCGAGGCCGCGCGGCAATGGCCGCACGTGGTCGAAGTCGTGCCCGGCATGAACAACCTGACGATCGTGTTCGACCCGCTCGCCACTGATGCCGAGGCGCTCGCCGCCGAGCTTGCCGCTGCCATGGAGCGCGAGCCGGATGCGGCGGCGGCAGGCCGCGAAGTCGAGGTGCCGGTCGAGTATGGCGGCGAGTTCGGACCCGATCTGCTCGCGGTCGCAGAGCACACGGGGCTCACGCCGGACGAAGTGGTCGAGCGTCACGCGGCCGGCGCCTACGTCGTATTCTTCCTCGGCTTCCAGCCGGGCTTCGCCTACATGGGCGGGCTCGAAGACGCCTTGCACACGCCCCGGCGCGCGGCGCCGCGGCTCGAGGTGCCGGCCGGGTCGGTCGGCATCGGCGGCGCGCAGACCGGCATCTATCCGGCGGCGGCCCCCGGCGGCTGGCAGTTGATCGGCCGCACCTCGCTCCCCCTGTTCGACCCGGCGCGCACGCCGCCCACGCTCCTGCAGCCGGGCGACCGGGTGCGCTTCACCGTCGCGGGGCTCCATCGATGATCGACGTCCTTCGCGCGGGGCTTCTCACGACGATTCAGGATCTCGGACGGCCCGGCTGGCGACACCTCGGCATCGCGCTCGGCGGCGCGCTCGACACGCTCGCGCTCGAAGTCGGCAACCGCCTCGTCGGCAACCGGCCGCAGGCGGCGGCGCTCGAAGTGACGATGGGGCCGACGGTCCTGCGCTTCTCGCGCGCGACGCGCGTCGCGATCACCGGCACCGAGTTCGGCTCGACGCTCGACGGCAAGCCGGTCTACTCATGGTGGAGCCTGCCCGTGAAGGCCGGCCAGGAACTGATCTTGCACGCCGCCAAGCGCGGGATGCGCGCCTATGTGTGCGTCGCGGGCGGCATCGATGTACTGCCGATGCTCGGCTCGCGCAGCACCGATCTCGGCGCCCGTTTTGGCGGCCTGGGCGGCCGGGCGCTAAAGGATGGCGACCGCCTGCCGATAGGCAATTTGTTCGCGCCCGAATCGCTCGTGTCGCCCGACGCACCGGAGTTCGGCGTGAAGGCGCCGGCCTGGTGCCGCTTCGTCCTGTTCGCCCACCAGCCGGTGCGGCGCGGCAAGCACGGCCCGGGCGCCGACTGGGCCGTGCCGATCCGCGTCTTGCGCGGCCCGGAATACGACAGCTTCACGACGGACGCGCATGACGCTTTCTGGACAGACGAATGGATCGTGACGCCGAACAGCAATCGCATGGGCTACCGGCTCGCGGGCACGCAGCTCAAGCGCACGCGGCCGGGCGATCTGCTCTCGCACGCGGTGCTGCCGGGCACGATCCAGGTGCCGCCGAACGGCCAGCCGATCGTGCTGATGAGCGACGCGCAGACGACAGGCGGCTACCCGAAGATCGGCGCGGTGATCCGCGCGGACCTCTGGAAGCTCGCGCAGGTGCGCCTGAACGGCAGCATCCGCTTCATCCCGACAACACACGAAGAAGCGCTCTACGCGCTCCACGAAGAACGGGCGTATCTGCGGCAGATCGACGTCGCAATCGCCATGCACGAGGAGCGACTGCGTGGCCGGACGCGCGCCGCTTAGCAATATAGAAGAGGTCACCACCATGGAAATCGATTTGAACGCCGATCTCGGCGAAGGCTGCGGATTCGACGAGGCTCTGCTGGATTTCGTCAGCTCGGCGAACATCGCGTGCGGCTGGCACGCGGGCGGCGCCAACGCGATGCGCGACTGTGTGCGCTGGGCCGTCGAAAAAGGCGTGGCGATCGGCGCGCATCCGAGCTTCAACGATCCGGAAAACTTCGGCAGGAAGGAGATGGACCTGCCGGCGGGTGACATCTACGCGGGCGTGCTCTACCAGCTCGGCGCGCTGTCCGCGATCGCGCAGGCCGAGGGAGGACGCATCGTCCACGTGAAGCCGCACGGCGCGCTGTACAACCAGGCCGCGCGCGACCCGGCGATCGCCGACGCGGTCGTGTCGGCGGTGCATGACTTCGATCCGTCGGTTGCCGTGTTCGGACTCGCGAACAGCAGCTTCGTCGACGCGGCTCGCCACGCCGGGCTCGTCGCAATCGAAGAAGTCTTCGCCGACCGCGGCTACCGCTCCGACGGCTCGCTCGTGCCGCGCAGCCAGCCGGGCGCGATGATCGACGACGAAGACGAAATGCTCGAGCGCACGCTCACGATGGTGCGCGAGCGGAAAGTGAAAGCGATCGACGGCAAGTGGGTGCCGCTCAACGCCCAGACGATCTGCCTGCACGGCGACGGCCCGCACGCCCTCGCCTTCGCGCGGCGGATCCGCGACGCGCTCGAGGCCAACGGCATCGAGGTCCACCCCGCCAGCGCGCTGCGCGTCTGAGCCAGCGGCTTAACGGATACGCAGCCTAAATCAGCATCGCAGAGTACGACAGACGCCCCGCTCCTTGCGGGGCGTCTGCCAAGTGCAGTCCCAGCGGCCAGAAAACCACGACAAACACGAGAAGAGCCGCACGAAGCAAACCCGCGACACGAATAAAACCCAGGACGTGTCGCGCTTCCGAGGAGGTTCGCCGCTTTGCCCGCTTCGCGCGCCACCAACGCGTCGAGGCGAGCGCCGCGGCGATTTGGTTGGACACCCGTTTGGAGACTAGACCATGCAGACCACCGTCAGCCTATGGCCGCTGATCGGAGTGGCCGTCATCATCATTGGATTCTTGCTGCGCTTCAATCCGATGCTGATCGTCGCGGCCGCCTCGATCGTGACCGCGCTCGCCGCGCATTTCCCGCCCGACAAAATCCTCGCCGCGATCGGCAGCGGCTTTTTGAAGACCCGCAACATCCCGATCATCATCTTCCTGCCGCTCGCGGTGATCGGGCTCCTTGAACGGCACGGCCTGCGCGAGCGGGCGCAGATGTGGATCGCGAGCATCAAGACCGCGACCGCCGGACGGCTGCTCATCATCTATCTGCTCGTGCGCGAGCTGACTGCCGCAGCCGGGCTGACCGGACTCGGCGGACATCCGCAGATGGTGCGGCCGCTGCTCGCGCCGATGGCCGAGGGCGCGACCGAGTCTCGCTTCGGCAAGATCAGCGACGCAATGCGCTATCGGCTGCGCGCCTACGCGGCGTCGACGGACAACGTCGGCCTCTTCTTCGGCGAGGACATCTTCGTCGCGTTCGGCGCAATCGTGCTGATGGTCACGTTCCTCAAGGAATTGGGCATCAGCGTCGAGCCGCAGCACGTCGCGGTGTGGGGTATTCCGACTGCGATCTGCGCATTCCTGATCCACGGCTTTAGGCTCTACCTGCTCGATCGCCGGCTAGAAAAAGAACTTGGCGGGCAACGCGCCGGCCAGTCCGAAGCCGATGCCGATACCCATGCCTCTCAAGGCTCGTCGAACGCCGCAGGAGACCAGGCATGACGATCACGCTCAACTATTTGTTCTGGCTCGTCGGGCTCACTCTCTTGATCGTCGGCGGGATGATTCTCGTCGATAAGGAGCATCCACGGCGTTTTTCTGCCGGCGGCTTTTGGATTCTGTATGCGTTCATCTTTCTGATCGGCGACAAACTGCCGGTCGAAGTAGTCGGCGCGCTGGTGATCTTGATGGCGCTGATCGCGGGCTTCGGCGGCGTGACAGCGAGCAAACCGAAGATGCTCTCGGAAGACGCACGCCGCGCGAGCGCCACGCGGCTCGGCAACAAGCTCTTCATCCCGGCGCTGACGATTCCCGTCGTCACGGTGATCGTGACGCTGGCCGCGAGCCATCTCATCTTCGGCGGCACGCCGTTTGTCGATCCGAAGAACGTGACCTTGATCGGCTTCGGCTTTGGCTGCGTGATCGCGCTCGCGGTTACCTGCGTGATGACGCGAGATACCGTCGGGCAATCGATGAAGGAGGCGCGGCGTCTCGTCGATGCGTTGTCGTGGGCCGCGGTACTGCCGCAGATGCTCGGCATGCTTGGCCTCGTGTTTTCCGATGCGGGCGTGGGCAAGGCGGTCGCGCATGTGACGACGGCGTATATCAACCTCGATTACCGGCTCGTCGCGGTGGCCGTGTACTGCGTCGGCATGGCGCTCTTCACGATGGTGATGGGCAACGGCTTCGCCGCGTTTCCGGTGATGACAGGCGGCGTCGGCGTGCCGATTCTCGTCAACGTCTTCCACGGCAACCCGGCGACGATGGTCGCGATCGGGATGTTCTCCGGCTACTGCGGGACGTTGATGACGCCGATGGCCGCGAATTTCAATATCGTGCCCGCGGCGTTATTGGAGTTGCCCGACAAGAACGCGGTGATCCGGATACAGGTGCCAACAGCGTTAGCAATCCTTATCGCCAACATCTTCCTCATGAATTTCTTGATGTTTCGATAGACGCGGAATTGTCCAAAGCGCGGCGCCCGTCACGCGATACGGCGCCGCCATTTAAGCGGCATCAGTCTCGCTACGAGAGACAAAGGACTCCAAACAATTCACGAATAAGGGAATTTTCCCGGCTAATTCGATACTTTAGGCAATATCTCATTGCCCCCTATGCGCAATCCATACAATCCTTACAATTCCTCGGAAAATGTAAGGAATTTGTGTCTATGAAATATCGCGCACTAAAGCTGAGCCCCGTAGCCCTCGCCGCCTCGCTGCTTTTGGCTGGCCAGGCTCACGCAGTGGGCAATGGCACCATTGCCGACGGCACCGGCTCCATCTCCAAGAACGGCACGACCACCAACGTCAACCAGTCGAGCGACAAGCTCATCATCAACTGGAACAACATGGACGTGGCCCAGGGCGAGACGCTCAACTTCAATCAGAAGAACTATAACTCGGCAGTCCTGAACCGCATCAATTCGGCCAACGCCACCAGCATTCTCGGCGCATTGAACGCCAACGGCCGCGTGTTCATCGTCAACCCGAACGGCGTGCTCATCGGCAACGGCGCCAAGATCAACGTCGGCAGCCTGATCGCCTCGTCGCTGAACATCTCCGACGACGACTTCAAGACCAATCGCCTGAACTTCAAGGGCGGCGGCAACGGCAATGTCGTCAACCAGGGCGAAATCAACGCCAACGAATCTGTCGCGCTGATCGGCTCGAAGACCGTGCAGAACACCGGCACGATCAACAGCTACGGCAATGTCGCGCTCGCAGCCGGCGACGCCATCACGCTCCAGTTCGCCAACTCCGGCCTGCAAGCTTCGGTCACCGAAGGCAGCCTCCAGGCGCTCATCCATAACGGCGGCCTCATCGCCACCCAAGATGGCGACATCGCACTGACGGCCTGGGCCCGCGACGCAATCGCCCGCACGGTCATCAACAACACCGGCACGCTCGAAGCGAGCACGCTGAACTCCCGTGGCCGTGCGTCCGCCAACATCACGCTGGCGAGCAGCGGCAACGGCGAAGTCAAGCTCGGCGGCAGGATCGAGTCCAAATACAACAAGGGCTCCGTGTTCGTGTCCGGCGCCAAGCTGACCCAATCGGAAGACTCCGAGATTTTCGCTCGCAACGCCTCGCTCAACGCCGGCAACAATGGCGACATCACGCTGTCGGGCAAGACGATCGCCAGCACGACCATCAAGGGCAAGAACGTCACGGTCGACGGCACGCTCAATAACGGCGGCTCGCTCTACATTTCCGCCGAAAACGCTCGCACCACCGACCGCGCCAAGATCAATGCGTCGAACGCGCAGTTGCGCGGCGGCAAGTTCGATTTCTCGCGCGGCAGCAACAAGTTCGATCGCACGGATCTCGGCGTCGATTCGGCCGATATCGCATTGGACGGCTACTCCTACGTGACCGGCAGCGTCAAGAATGATCTGCGCGTTCGCGGCAACGACAACCTGCAATTCTCCAACCTCAACGTTGGCGGCAAACTCGACGCGTCTGCAAAAGACAACTTGACTTACGACACGTTGTACGTCGATGGCGATGTCAAGCTTCACGGCAAGAACGTGACGGGTCAACGCGGCTACGGTTTCGACGATGGCGCCGATATCGACACCCAAGGCAACATCGAGATCACCGCCGACGATAGCGTCCAAACGGGCAAGCTCAACGCCAACGGCTACGTCAAGGTCTCGGCGGGCAACGATGTCAAGACGACGGGCATCGTCACGGGCAAGTCGATCGACATGCGTGCTGAGAACGGCATCCTCGACGTGTACGGCTTCAAGAGCACCGAAGACGCGTACCTCAAGGGCGGTCGCTCGATTCATGTCGGCAAACGCAGCACCGCGGGCAAGAATCTGACCATGGAATCGCAAGGCAACGTGGTGTTGGAAGACGGCGTCGTCGTCGGTGGCGATCTGGAATACAAGCTCGGCGCCAACAGCCAGGTCGCGAACAACGGCCAGGCTAACGACGTGAAGGGCAAGACCATCGGCCAGCCGGGGCAGGCCGACGGCAACAAGCCGGATGACAAGGGCCAGGGCGGCGACAACAAGCCGGACGATAAGGGTCAAGGCGGCGACAACAAGCCGGACGACAAGGGCCAAGGCGGCGACAACAAGCCGGACGACAAGGGCCAAGGCGGCGACAACAAGCCGGACGATAAGGGCCAAGGCGGCGACAACAAGCCGGACGATAAGGGTCAAGGCGGCAACGAGCCGGACCAAGGCATCACGCCGCCCGAAGGATTCCAGCCGAGGTCTGCTGAAATGGAAGCCGGGTACCGAGCATTTTTGAGGAGTCTTGATACGGAGGCGCTGCGGAATCGGATCTTGCAATTGACCATGAGTTACGAGGACATGATGGCCTACGGAGGAAGCAAGAACGCCTATCAGCTTGGTTTGGATCTCGTAACCATGAAGGCCGAACTCGCCCGACGCACCGCAACGAAGTAAGCAAGATTGAATTGCCGTTTAGCCTCTTAGCGACAACGGCATAAAATCTTAGCGACACACTACCGGAAGGCTCTCATAGCTTCCGGTTTTCCTATAAGAGAGCCCGGCCTAAAACCGGGCTCTCTTATTTTTTCTAAAGACAACTAGATAAGAAACCCATCAGCCAGCACTACGCCTTAATTTTGAGTTGCCCAAAGTAAGTGAATCAAAAAACAACAGCCAGCACCACATCCGAATTCTTTAGGCAGTTTCTCATTGAGCATATGCTCATTTCATACAATCCTTACATTCCCAACTAAAACGAAAGGATTGCTACGCATATGAAATATCGCGCGTTAAAGCTTACCCCCGCCGCCCTCGCTGCCTCGCTGCTGTTGGCTGGCCAGGCTCACGCAGTGGGCAATGGCACCATTGCCGACGGCGCCGGCTCCATCAACAAGAACGGCACGACCACCAACGTCAACCAGTCGAGCGACAAGCTCATCATCAACTGGAACAACATGGACGTGGCCCAGGGCGAGACGCTCAACTTCAATCAGAAGAACTATAACTCGGCAGTCCTGAACCGCATCAATTCGGCCAACGCCACCAGCATTCTCGGCGCATTGAACGCCAACGGCCGCGTGTTCATCGTCAACCCGAACGGCGTGCTCATCGGCAACGGCGCTAAGATCAACGTCGGCAGCCTGATCGCCTCGTCGCTCAACATCTCCGACGCTGATTTCAAGGACAATCGCCTGAACTTCAAGGGCGGCGGCAACGGCGATGTCGTCAACCAGGGCGATATCAAGGCCAACGAATCGGTTGCGCTGATCGGATCGAAGACCGTATCGAACACGGGTTCGATCACCAGCACGGGCAATGTCGCGCTCGCCGCTGGCGACGCGATCACGCTCCAGTTCTCCGACGCCGGTTTGAGCGCCACAGTCACCGAAGGCAGCCTTAAAGCGCTCATCAACAACGGCGGCCTGCTCTCCACCCAGGATGGCGATATCGTGCTGACCGCCTGGGCACGCGACTCGCTCGTTCGCTCGGTTATCAACAACACCGGCACCATCGAAGCGATGAAGCCGACACGAGGCGCCTTCTCGAATGGCAGCGTCACGTTGCAAAGCCTCGGCAACGGCGAGGTCACGGTTGGCGGCAACATTCGTTCGTACCAGCAACGCGGCGGCGTGAACGTATCGGGCGCAAAGATTACGCAACTTGAAGGCGCCAAGACTAGCGGCAATTCCGTCACCTTCGACGCGGGCACCACCGGCGACGTCGCGCTCTCGGGCGAGACGACGGCCAATCAAGGCACGACGATCAAGGGCAAGAACGTCAAGCTCGATGGCGCAATCAACACCGGCAATCTCTACATTAAGGCCGATCGTGCTTCCTCCACCGCGCGTTCGAAAACGACTGCATCGAAGGCAACTTTGAGCGGCGGCACCTTCGATCTCTCGCAAGGCGACAATTCGATTTACAGTACGGTGCTTGACGCCGACTCCGCAGATCTTGCATACGGCGAGGATTACGCCAGCGTAACCGGAGGCGTGCGCGGCGATTTGCGCGTTCGCGGCAAGGGCGATGTGAATCTTCAGAACCTTTGGGTTGACGGCAAGCTCACTGCGGCAGCTCAAAAGGATTTGACCTACTCCGATCTCGGAAAAATCGGCGGCGATGTGCTGCTTAGCGGCAAGAACGTCCGCGGCATCACGGGCACCGGGGGCCTTACCTCCGACGACAGCATCGAGACGGACGGAAGCGTCACGGTGAACGCCGATGAGAACGTCAAGACGGGCAAGATCACTGCCAAGGGCAACGTCAACATCTCCGCAGGCAAGGATGTCAAGACGGGCGTGGTCACGGGCAAGGCGATCGATCTGCGGGCCGAGAACGGCGTCCTCGACGTGTACGGCTTCAAGAGCACCGAAGACGCGTACCTCAAGGGTGGCACCTCGATTCATGTCGGCTCGCGCAGCAGCGCAGGCAAGAATCTGACCTTCGAATCGCAAGGCGACGTGACGCTGGAAAACGGTGTCGACGTGGGCGGCGATCTGAAATACAAGCTTGGCGACAACAGCAAGGTCGAGAACAAAGGCCAGGCTAACGACGTGAAGGGCACGACGACCGGCCAGCCGGGACAAACTGACGATAACAAGCCGGATGACAACGCGAAGCCCGACGACAACAAGCCGGACGATAACGCGAAGCCGGACGACAACAAGCCCGACGACAACGCGAAGCCCGACGACAACAAGCCGGACGACAACACGAAGCCCTGGACGGCTGAGGAAGAGGCTAAATTCATTGACTGGGCAAAAACGGCTACCAAGGGCGATCTGGAAGACTCGCTGCAAAATTGGCAAACGCAACTCGCCGATCTCAAGAAGCAATCAGCAGCCGAAACGGACCAGGCTCGTAAGCAATCTCTCGAGACACAGATCGATCGATTGACGAAGCAGATTGCCCTCACGAAGACAGAGCTCGCGAATCGCCAGGCGGAAGAGGACAAGAAGAAGAAGGCTGACGACGATAAGAAGAAGGCCGCGGACGATGCCAAGCGGGTGAAGGACGCTTTGGATGCTCTGATCAAGCAGCTTCAGAATATTATCAAGTCCATCTTCAGCTTCTTTGGCTGGAGATAATATCGGGGCAGCAGTATTAGGAAGTCAGAAGCCTTTGCCATTTAGCCTATTGGCAAAAGCCGCATGACTTCCACCGGAAGGCTTGCACAGCTTCCGGCTTTGTCCAAGAGCGCCCGGCGCAAAGCCGGGCGCTCTTTTTTTGCTGAATTGAAAGACCACCGGCTAAAAAGCCGCATCTCAGTCGTTTAGGCAATTTCTCATTGCTCGTACGCGCAATCCACACAATCCTTACGAAATAAGCGAATTGCGTAAGGATTGTTGTGCACATGAAAGCTCATGCTTTAAAAATTACCCCCACGGCCCTCGCCGTCTTGATTCTCTTGACCGGCCAAGCTCATGCAGTGGGCACAGGCACAGTCGCAAGTGGAACCGGCAGCATTTCGAAAGACGGCTCAACCACCACCGTCACCCAAGGCAGCGACAAGCTGATCATCAACTGGGACAACATGGACGTGGCCAAAGGCGAGACGCTGACGTTCAATCAGAAAGACATTAAATCGTTCGTGTTGAATCGCATCGCCTCGAGCTCGACGGCGACCAGCATTCTCGGCGCCTTAAACGCCAACGGCCGCGTGTTCATCGTCAACCCTAACGGCGTGGTAATCGGCAACGGAGCCAAGATCAACGTCGGAAGCCTCATCGCCTCATCGATCAACATCACGGATCGCTGGTTCAATACCGATTCCCGACTGATATTCACGGGCGGTGGCGGAGGCGATGTCACCAACGCCGGCGAAATAACGGCCACAGAATCGGTCTACCTGTTCAGCACGGGGATTGTGGGAAACAGCGGTACGATTAATGGCTACAAGGCCGTTGAACTCGCGTCTGCCAGTCATGTGATGGGTACATACGATCCATCTGGTCTTGGTTTTGCATTCTCATACCAATCAGGAAACAGTTCTCGCGGGCTCGTTACCAACTCAGGTGTACTTAAAACCACTGACGGTTCCGTCACGCTGGCCGCTTCGATTAACGATGCGAACACCCGTACGGTCATCAACAACACCGGCACGATCGAAGCGAACAAACTGGCTTCCGGAGAGGCGGGCAAGGTCACGCTGCTTAACGGTAACACCGGCACAACTAACGTCGACGGCACAATCAAGGCTGCGACCGGGGTATACGTTAGCGGTGGCTCCGTGACACAAAATAAGGGTGCCCGTATCGATTCGGACACGGTGGAATTCACGGCGAAAACCGGCACGGTGACATTGTCGGGCGAGACGTACGGCACTTCTTCAGTGACTATCGACAGCCAAAACGCCAATCTCGATGGCACGATCGAAACACAGAACCTCAAAGTTAGCGCGACAGAAACCGCCACGACCACCGATAACGCGAAATTGACGGTGACCGAGACGGCGGCGCTAAACGGCGGCGCCTACGATTTCTCGCTCGGCGTCAACGCTTTCCGCAATACAAAGCTTGCCGTCAACTCGATCAAGCTTTCGCTCAATGGCGAATCCATCGTTGAAGGAACTGTAGTCGGCGACGCGCTGATACGCGGCAATAACAAGCTTCAGCTTCAAAAGCTTTCCGTCGGTGGAAAACTCGACGCATCCGCAATAGATGACTTGGTCTTTACGAGTTTGCTGGTTGACGGCGACATTGTGCTTCACGGCAAGAACGTCACCGCAACGAAGCCCGCAAATGGAAGCGGCATTGAAGACGCCATCCAAACGGACGGCAATGTCACCGTGACGGCCGACGAAAGCATCAAGCTCGGCATGATCGAAACTAAGGGCGACATCCGCCTGAGCGCCGACAAGGACGTCACCACGGGAGACCTCTACGGCAAGTCCATCGAGGTGAAAGCCAAATCCGGCAAGCTTTACACCGAGGTCATCCAGAGCGATGAGGATGCCTATCTGGAAGGCGGCAGCTCGATCGTATTGAACGGGCGCGCAACCACCGGAAAGAATCTGACGCTCGTTTCGCAAGGCGACATCACACAAGAGGACGGCGTCGAGGTTGGCGGCGATCTCGAATACAAAATTTCCAAAAGCAGCAAGGTTTCAAGCAAAGGCCACGCGAACGTCGTGAAGGGCAGAACCATCGGTTTGAATGATTCGGGTGGCAGCGATAACGACGACGACAACGGCGGTGGCAATAACGGCGGTGGCGACAACGGCGGCGGCGACAACGGCGGCGGCGACAACGGCGGCGGCGACAACGGCGGCGGCGACAACGGCGGCGGAGACAACGGCGGCGGAGACAACGGCGGCGGAGACAACGGCAGCGGCGACAACGGCGGCGGCGGTAATGATCAGGACGGAAATACTCCGCCTGAGCAGAATGCTGATGGCGCAAACGACGCCAAAAGTAAGACTGAGGAAATGATGCGCAAGGTTGAGGAGGAGGCGAGGAGGAGGCCTAGCGAAGTGGCCAAACTCAAAGCCGACGAAGACAAGCGCAAGGCCGAAGAAGCACTGAGGAAAGTTGAATCGATGGACTACGCCAAGCTGGTTCAGGAACTGAACAGACAACTGACGAATCTCTTGAATTTGCCCGATCGCTGATTCGATCGGCGAATTCGCAAAGACGGATTACCACGTTCCCTCTTGGGGATAACGGCATGACGTCTTTGCTCCAACTACCGGAAGGTTCGTACACCTTCCGGTCTCACTCTTCGAGAGCCAGACCAACGGCTCGCATTTTTCCCAAATGGTTCGACCGAATCCTATCAACGGTATGGACCAAGCGTGAAATCCATTCGTGCTTTTCGGAATCCTCCGATGCAACCACGACGCATATTAGGCCAGTATCCCAAGGCTAAGGAAGTCGTCGAGGATTGCCATCCTTTCCAAAGTGCTAAGCGCAAGTCTCGCCACAAGTTCGCCTGAGATTGCAAATTTTCCGTTTCTAGACCCGCACGTTTCGCAATACAGGCGTCGGTGCACAGAGTTGTGACTATGAATACCTCTTTGAAATTGATAACGCTCGGTGTGCTTGCCTACAGCGCAATGGGCACCCAGAAAGCCGGAGCGCAGGGTCTGCCGTCGAGCGGTTCAATTCTGCAAAGCAATCCGATCCTGAACACCCCAACCGATCCCCGCGCCGATGGTGTCGCGCCGAAGATCGACGGCACACGTCCGGCCGCCACGTCCGGGGGGACGGATGCGGCTGATGAAGAGCGCGTTCACGTAGCGCGTATCGTCGTCGACGGAGCGCCGCCAGAACTGGAAACGGCGATCAAAGCCATCGTCGTTCCGTATCAAGATCGGCAGATGTCGCTGAACGACCTGCGCGCGGTCGCGGTCCAGGTCACCCAGGTGCTATTGGACAATGGCGAGAGTCTTTCGTACGCCTACGTTCCGCAGCAGGATATCGTCGACGATGTTGTGCGGCTCGCTATTCTGCGCGGTCACGTCGAATCGGTCACCCTGGGCCACAACAATTCGTTGGTGCGCGACAGTGTGGTGAACGCGTTTCTGAAGCGCGGGCTCACGCAAAACGGCGAACTGAAAGGGGCGCAAGGCCAGCTGGACCGCCTGTCCGATTTGCCCGGCATCGGCGGCATCACTCCGGTTCTGGCTGCGGGCGATACTCCCGGCGGAACCAAACTGACCGTAAACGTAGACCCTGCAAAGCGCTTCGAAGGCGCGGTGGTTTTCGATAACGCCGGTTCGACTTCGACGGGCCGCAATCGGGTCGGCGCTCAAGCGACGGTCAACAGCCCCCTCGGAATTGGCGACCGGCTGCAGGTGGTCGCCTACGGCGCGCCCGATTTCCTTCAGGGCAATCACGACAGCGACGGCGGCTTCACGGTAATCGGCCGGGCATCCTACGACCTGCCTGTCAACGCGCGGGGCGCGCGCGCCGGCTTCTCGTTTACGCGAGTCAACTATAACTATGGCGGCGCGTTCCGCTTCTCAGATGGCACCCCCTTAGGCGTTGGCCTCGCAACGGTGTACAGCTTATACGGCAGCTCTCCGCTGCTGCGCACCGCATCAAGCACTTTGGACATCAACGCGAATCTGGATTACAAGCGCATGTCCGATTGGATGTTCGACCTTACCAACAATCGCTCCGCTCAGGTGTTGGGATTGCAGTTGAACGGAACACAGCGAGGCAGTGTTTTCGGTCTTCCGAATGCAATCCAATACTCTGCCGGGGCGTCATTTGGTCACCTGAGCAGAGACGCCGAGTTGGGCGATCCGCTAACAGAGGGCAACTTCGTCAAGACGACGCAAAGCGCCAGACTCATGCAGGGGTTGGTCAGAGGCGTGTACCTGGACATGACGTTCGACGCGCAACAATCGACGCGCAATCTCGACGGGTCGGAAAAGATGGTGCTTGGCGGCCCGGGCGCCGTGCGCGCCTATAGCAACGATGCGGCGAGCGTTGACAGCGGCTACGTTGCAACGACGACGTTGAACGTTGCCGTTCCGAAGGTCAACGGCGTGACGCTCCAAGCCTTCTACGATCGTGCACAAGGTACTACGAGCAAGTTTGGCCGCAGCAAACAAAACATCAACATTTCGGGCGCGGGCGTCGGCGTCAATGTCGATGTCGGCAAGCACGTATCGGCCAATCTCAGCTACGCCATGCGAATCGGCGACGATCCTGCACTTGGGCCACAGCACAAGTCCATGGTTTGGGCTAGCACGGTTGTTCGCTTCTAACACCGCAACCGAGACAGCGCGCTCATGCGGCGCGCGGTGCACGTTTTACTGACAGCGGGCATCACCAGGCATCGTCCTTAAGCCGTGTTGACGCATTAGCGTCGACACGGCTTTCTATTTTCCGTAGCGGGTTGCACGGCGCATGGTCCTAGGACGACCGGGCATTTCCCGCTCAGATTTGCCTTATATATTAGTTATCCAGATCATCTTATACTCTCCGCCCGAAATAATTTTGTAAGAAGGGAGATAAAACGATGTCTCGGGTATTCACGAAAATCCGCCCTGCGGCCTTGGCTGTGTCGCTGCTGATCGCCGCACATGCTCATGCTGCCGGTACCGGCACCATTGCTGACGGCACTGGCAACATCAGCAAAGACGGTACAACCACCACCGTCACACAAAGCACCAACAAGCTCATCATCAACTGGGACAACATGGATGTGGCCCGGAACGAGACGCTGAACTTCAAGCAGCGCAGTTCGACGGCCGCCGTTCTTAACCGCGTCAACTCGCTTGATCCGACTACCATCCTCGGTTCGTTGAATGCCAATGGCCGTGTGTTCATCGTCAATCCGAACGGCGTGGTCGTTGGGCCGAGCGGCAGGATCAATGTTGGCGCGCTGTTCGCGTCCTCGCTCAACATCAGCGATGAAGATTTCAGGGCTAATAACCTGAATTTTTCCGGCGGCGGTCAAGGCAGAGTTGCCAACTACGGCAAGATCACGGCAAAAGAATCCGTTGGCCTTATCGGTTCGAAGACGGTCGAGAACCTCGGCACGATCACGAGCAGCGGCGGCGACGTTGTAATGGCTTCCGGAGACGACATCACGCTCGAATTCGCGGACTCCCATCTGGAAGCCAAGCTGAACAAGGGCAGCCTCGAAGCGCTCGTCAACAATGGCGGCTTCATCAAGACCGATGATGGAAACATCACGCTCACGGCGTGGGCTCGGGACTCGGTCGTGCGCAGTGTGGTCAACAACACGGGGACGCTCGAGGCGTCGAGCTTGAGCCGTGATGAGTCGTCTAAGCAGAACTACCCTCTTTACGGCCGCGTCAACCTAGTGGCAGGGAAAAGCGATTACGACAGCAACGGCCAGTCCACATACGTACCTGGCGGCCCATGGCCATTTGCCGTCATCGGCGGTGACGTCACTGCGGGCGGCTCAATCTCCGCAGAAAACGTACAACTTTGGGGCGCAACGGTGACAGTCGACGGGACCCTCCTCGTCAACTACACGCTCCGTGCAATCGGATCCCATGTTTCGACTACCGACCGCGCATGGATCGAGACGGGGAACCTTTGGAGCAGTGGCTTTGGCATCTACGATTGGAGCCGTGGCAATTTTATATATTCCCCTGGCGGCGCCCCCAACATTTTGGAGATTTAACGCCCTCGGGGCGGGACCAAGTGAGGTCCCCGCCTGAGTTTCGATCTACTGCGGCGGCGGCTCGAGTTGGTCATCATGGCCGTCTCTACAAATCAATATCCATGAGCTCTTTCGGCGGCAGCAGCTCCGCTGCCGTCCGTCGAATAAACCGCCCTCACCCCGTCTCCACCACAAACCCATGCTGGCGCAACAGCGCCAGCACACCCTTCGGCCCGCCAAGATGCAGTGCCCCGATCGCCACAAAAACCGGCTTATTCGGCCCGGCGATCAAAAGCATCCGCGCCACAAACCGCCGGTTCCGCTCATAAACGATCTTGTTGTCGATCGCATCCGACACCGGCTGCGAGCGCGCGAGCTTGTCGGACTTCGCTGAGGCCCACGCCGCAATCGCATCGGCATCGCCAATGCGCCAAAGCCGATGCAGCTCCATCACATCGGCAACGTTCTCGGCTGGCGTCTGCTGCAAATCCTGCGCAAGCATCTCCCGCTGCTCCGCAAGCGTGAGCCCCGTAAACGCCCGCATCTGCTCGCCTAACGTTTCGAGCCCAACAACCTTGCCCTTCGTCTTCAGATAAACGTTCTGCAATTGCGCTTCCGACCCATATTCGGTCTGCAGCCCGGCCGCGAGCGAATCATACGTTTCAACCAATAACGCAGCGAGCCAAGGCCGCGTCTTCTTGATCTCATCCAACGCAGCCGGATTGCCACGCAAGCGATTCGCGAGCTTGCGCCACAACGCCTCCGGCAGCAACCGCGGCAGACACGCACGCGCGCAAACGCCGTACTTCGTCACATCGTCTTGCGACTCGATCAGGTCATCAGGAGAGAGTTCCAACGCAAGCGTTGGGGAAGCGGCTAAAGCCGCCAAGATCGGCCGCCGAAAAGGTTGGGCCGCAGGATAGTCGGACGGGTCGCCAACATGCAGCGTCCCAAGCAGATAGATCGTCGTCTGCCCTTTGGTGGCGACGTAAAACGGCATATGCGCGGGCTGCACCTGCACCGGCCCGCTTGCGGTCGTACCGCCGCTGGTACTCGGAAAACTCGGCGGCGCCGTATGAAACCCAGGCAGCGACGCCCGACGCTGGCTGCTCGCGGGCGCCCCGTCAGGCGCCGGAGTAGGCACCGGCAAATGCGCCGGCGGCATCGCCGTATTGGCAGGCACGCCGGCCGCCTGCGCTATACCTATCGGTACGTCGAAGCCCTGCGGGATGAGCGCGAGCGCAGCGCTCGCAAGGAGGAGCGCTGTCCAGCGCCGCGCGAAGGCGGCGCGTGGGCCACCTTCGTGCAAGCGGCGCGCAATGCGACGCGCCGCCCGCGCTTCAGGCATCCGCCTCCCCTACCTCCTCGGCGCGGTGGCACGCCACCTGCCGTCCATCCACTTCGCGCAGCTGCGGCACCTCGCTGCGGCACCGCTCGACCGCATACGGGCAGCGCTGATGGAACGTGCAGCCCGACGGCGGATTGAGCGGCGACGGCAGCTCGCCTTGCAGCTTGATCTGAATGCGCCGGTCCGATTCGAAGATGGCCGGCGTCGCCGACATCAGCGAGCGCGTGTACGGATGCCGCGGCCTCGCGAAGACCGTCTTCTTGTCGCCCAGCTCGGCGACGCTGCCGAAGTACATCACCATCACGTCGTCGGCGACATGCTCCACCACCGACAAGTTGTGCGAGATGAACACGTAGCTCGTCTTGAACTGGTCCTGCAGGTCCATGAACAGGTTCAGGATCTGCGCCTGGATCGATACGTCGAGCGCGGACACCGGTTCGTCGGCGACGACGATCTGCGGATCGAGAATCATCGCGCGTGCAATCGCCACGCGCTGGCGCTGGCCGCCCGAGAACATATGCGGGTAGCGCTTCGCATGCTCGGGCCGCAGGCCGACCGTGCGCATGATCTGCGCGATGCGCTCGGCGCGTTCGGTGGGGGAAAGCGCCGTGTTGATCGCGAGCGGCTCGCCGAGCGTCTGCTCGACGGTCTTGCGCGGATTGAGCGACGCGAACGGATTCTGGAACACCATCTGCACACTCCGGCGCAGCGCCGCGATCCGCTCCTTGCTGCCGCCCGCGACGTCGTAGCCCTCGAGAACCAGCCGCCCCGACGTGGGCGGTTCGATCATCGTGAGCTGCCGGGCGAGCGTCGACTTGCCGCAGCCGGACTCGCCGACCACCGCGAGCGTCTTGCCGCGCGTCAGCGAGAACGACACGCCGTTCAACGCCTTGACCGTGCCCTGGCCGAACATCCCTCGCTTGACGTGGTAGTGCTTCGTCAATTGATCGGCGATGAGCACCGGTTCCTCACCATGTTGCGCGTGAGGCGTTTGGGGTACTGCATTCATCAGGCGCCTCCGTGCGGGGTGGTCTTCGAGTGGAGCGAATCAAGGTTGAGCGGCTTGATGCAGCGCGTGCGCATCCGTTCGTCGGGCGCGTCAAGCATAGCAAGCGCCGGCCGCGCCTTCATGCAATCGTCCACCACGTACTTGCAGCGCGGCGCGAACATACAGCCCTTCGGGCGGTCGTCGCGTCCCGGCACCATGCCCGGCAACGCGGCGAGCCGCACTGCGCCGATATTGTGCTCGGGAATCGCGGCGAGCAGCGCCTCCGTGTAGGGATGGTGAGGCGCCGCGAAGATGTCCGGCACGCGGTTCGTCTCGATCACCTCGCCCGCGTACATCACCGCGACGCGCTGCGCGACTTCCGACACCACCGCCAGATCGTGCGAGATCAAAACGAGCGCCATGCCGCGCTCCTTCTGCAGCTTCACGAGCAGGTCCATGATCTGCGCCTGGATCGTGACGTCGAGCGCGGTAGTCGGCTCGTCGGCGATCAGGAGCTTCGGGTTGCACGCGACGGCCATCGCGATCATCACGCGCTGGTTCATCCCGCCCGACATCTGATGCGGAAACGACGTGATGCGGTTCTTCGCATCGGGGATGCCCACCTGATCGAGCAGCTCGAGCGCGCGCTTGTGCAAAGCGTCGCCGCGCAGCCCTTCGTGCAGCTTCAGCACTTCCTTGATCTGATAGCCGACGGTGTAGCTCGGGTTCAGGCTCGTCAGCGCGTCCTGGAACACCATGGCGATGTCCTTGCCGACAATCTTGCGGCGTTCTTTCGCCGTCGCTTTCAGGAGGTTCTTGCCGTTGAACGTGATCTCGTCGGCGGTCACGATGCCGGGCGCGTCGATCAAGCCCATCAGGGCCATCATCGTCACGCTCTTGCCCGAGCCAGACTCGCCGACGATGCCGATCACTTCGCCCGGGGCGATGTGGATATCGACGCCGTCGACAGCGGGCAGGCCGCTGAAATTCACCCGCAGGTTGCGGACGGTCAGAAGATTGTTGCTCATGTTCAGGCCATCCGTTTCAGTTTGGGGTCGAGCGCGTCGCGCAGCCCGTCGCCGAGCAGGTTGATCGCGAGCACCGAGATCAGGATGGAGAGGCCGGGCATCGTCACGATCCACCACGCGTTGTCGATGTAGTCGCGCGCCGAAGCGAGCATCGCGCCCCACTCCGCAGCGGGCGGCTGCACGCCGAGGCCGAGGAAGCCGAGCGCCGCCGCATCGAGAATCGCCGACGAAAAGCCGAGCGTCGCCTGCACGATCAACGGCGCCGTGCAGTTCGGCAGCACCTGCGAGAACATCAGGCGCAGCGTGCCGGCGCCGGCCACGCGCGACGCGGTCACGTACTCCTTCTGCAATTCACCCTGCGCCGAGGCGCGCGTCAGACGCACGTAGCCCGGCAGCGCAACGATCGCGATCGCGAACATCGTGTTCGTGAGGCCCGGGCCGATGATCGCGACCACCGCCACTGCGAGCAGCAGCGACGGCAGCGCGAGCAGCACGTCCATGAGACGCATGATCGGCGTATCGGCCCACTTGTCGAAGAACGCGGCGATCAAGCCGAGCACGACGCCCGGAATCAGCGCGAGCACGACGGAGACAAAGCCGATCCAGAACGACATCCGCGCGCCATACATCAGACGGGACAAGATATCGCGGCCCGCTTCGTCGGTGCCGAGGATGAACTTCCAGTTGCCGCCGTCGAGCCACGCGGGCGGGATCTTCACGTTGTCGCGGTACTGTTCGATCGGGCTGTGCGGCGCGATCAACGGCGCGAAGATCGCAACGAAGACCAGCACGAGCACGATGGCGCCCGCCGTGACGGCGCCGCGGTTGCGCGAGAAGTTGGCCCAGAACTCGCGCAGGGCGAGCACGCGGCCGCTGGGCGGCGTGACCGCTTGGGGGACGGTGTTTTGAATGTCAGCCATATCAGTCTTACCTCGTATGGCGAATGCGCGGGTTGAGCACGCCGTACATCAAATCGACGACGAGATTCACAACGATCACGAGCGTCGCGATCATCAGAATCCCTCCTTGCACGACCGGATAGTCGCGCCGGCTGATCGCATCGATCAGCCACTTGCCGACGCCCGGCCACGAGAACAGCGTCTCGGTCAGCACCGCGCCCGCGAGCAGCGTGCCGACCTGCAGGCCGATCACGGTCACAACCGGAATCAGCGCATTGCGCAACGCATGCACGACGACCACGCGCACGGGCGACAAACCCTTCGCGCGAGCCGTCCGAATGTAGTCTTCGCGCAGCACTTCGAGCATCGACGAGCGCGTCATCCGCGCCACAACTGCCAGCGGAATCGTGCCGAGCACGATCGCCGGCAGGATCAGGTGGCTCACCGCCGATTTGAACGAGCCTTCATCGGGCGCGAGCAGCGCATCGATCAGCATGAAGCCGGTGACGTGCGGAATGTCGAATTCGACCGCGATGCGGCCCGACACCGGCGTCCAGCCGAGATCGGCCGAGAAGAACATGATGAGGATCAAGCCCCACCAGAAGATCGGCATCGAGTAGCCGGTGAGCGCGGTGCCCATCACGCCGTGATCGACGATCGTGCCGCGCTTGAGCGCCGCGAACACGCCGGCCGGCAGGCCGACGACGAGTGCAAAAATCATCGCGCAGAACGACAGCTCGACGGTCGCCGGAAAGCGCGCGAGGAATTCCCCCATCACGCTCGTATTGGTGATCAGCGACATGCCGAGGTTGCCGTGCAGCGCGCGGCTGACGTAGTGGAAATACTGCATCGCCAACGGTTCGTCGAGCCCGAGCTGGTGCAGCGCTGCCGCATGCATGGCCGGGTCGACGCCGCGCTCGCCCATCATCAATTCGATGGGGTCGCCCGGTATCAGGTGGATGAGTGCGAAAGCGAGGATGGTAATGCCGATGAATGTCGGTATCACCATGCCGATGCGGCGTAAAACGAATCGGAACATGGTTCGTCCCTAAATCTTCGAGGAGGAAAAACGCGACCGGCGACAAGGGGCTCGTGACCCCCGTCGCCGGACTTTGTGAGGACTTTCAGCAACCGCTAAAAAGCGTACCTTGCCTGCCTTACGGCAAGCCGTTACGGCTAGCCGTAACGGCGGGCCTTAAAGGCTAGCCTTACTTCACGCCGACACCGTCGAAACGCAGATACCCGAGCGGTTCGATCTTCATGTCGATCACCTTCTTGCTGACCGGCTGATAGACGGTCGAGTGCGCGATCGGCGAGAACGGCAACTGCTGCGCCCAGATTTGCTGTGCTTGCTGGTAGATCTGCGTGCGTTGCGCCTGATCCGGCGTTTCGCGGCCCTTCTTGACCAGATCGTCGAACGGCTTGTAGCACCATTTGCCGAAGTTGCTGCCGTTCACCGCGTCGCAGCCGAGCAGCGTGCCGAGCCAGTTGTCCGGATCGCCGTTGTCGCCCGTCCAGCCGATCAGCATCGTGTCGTCCTCGCCGGCGTGGGCGCGCTTGATGTACTCGCCCCACTCATACGTGACGATCTTCGCGCGCACGCCGATCTTCGCCCAGTCGGCCTGAATCATTTCCGACATCAGGCGCGCGTTCGGGTTGTACGGACGCTGCACCGGCATCGCCCACAGCGTGATGTCCATGCCGTTCGGGAAGCCGGCCTTCGACAGCAGATCCTTCGCCTTCGTCGGGTCGTACGACGCCAGCTTGAGATTCTTGTCGTATGACCATTGCGTCGGCGGCATCGGTGCCTGCGCGGCCTGACCCGCGCCCTGGTACACGGAATCGATGATCGCCTTCTTGTTGATCGCCATGTCGAGCGCTTGGCGCACCTGAGCGTTGTCAAGCGGCTTGTGCGTCACGTTGTACGACAGGTAGCCGAGGTTGAAGCCCGGCTGCGACGGCATGTCGATGTTCGGATCGGCCTTCAGCCCCGCGACATCGGCCGGGCGCGGATATGCCATCACCTGGCACTCGTTCTGTTTCAGTTTCTGCACGCGCACGCCCGGGTCGGGCGTGATCGCGAAGATCAGCTTCGAGACCTTCACGGCATCCGACTTCCAATAGTCAGGATTGCCATCGAAGCGGATCGTCGCGTCCTTCGTGTAGCTCTTGAAGATGAACGGGCCCGTGCCGACCGGGTACTGGTTGATGTCGGCGGCCTTGCCGGCCTTGAGCAACTGATCGGCGTATTCAGCCGACAGAATCGACGCGTACTCCATCGCCATGTTCTGGATGAACGGCGCGTTCACTTCCTTCAGCGTGAACTTGACGGTGTAGGGATCGACTTTCTCGACTTTGGTGATCAGCTTGTCGAGGCCCATGTCGCTGAAGTACGGGAACTGCACCGGGTAGGCTTTGCGGAACGGCTGGTTCGGGTCCAGCATGCGCTGGAACGTGAACACGACGTCGTCCGCGTTGAATTCGCGAGTCGGCTTGAAGAAAGACGTCGTCTGGAACTTGACGCCATGGCGCAGGTGGAACGTGACGCTCAGCCCGTCGGGCGCGACGTCCCACGATTCGGCGAGACCCGGTTCGACCTTGGTGCCGCCGCGCTCGAACTCGACGAGGCGGTTGTAGACCGTGAAGGTGTTGGCGGTGAAATCGGTGCCGGTCGTGTATTGGGCAGGATCGAAGCCTGCGGGACTGCCTTCTGAGCAGTAAACCAGGGTCTTATTCGGGATCGCGGCGTGCGAGATCGTCGCGGCGCCCAGCGATGCCGCTGCGGCGACGCCTGCGAGCATGGTCGTACGCACGGCGCGCAACAGTCGGGTTTGCTTCATGTTTCCTCCAGTTCTCAAGCCGGCTTGGGCCGGCGTAGCGCGATATTACTTACCTTTGATTACCCGAACAAGCGGTCGAAAATAGGCATTGCCAAGCGGCGAAAACCCGTGCTGAGTGCGTGCCGGGACACGTCGCGCGGGCGCTCGGCCGGGCTGATTTCGAAGCAGTAAACAAGGGTTTTGTAGGGTAGCGCCGCCGCGCAGGAGGGGGAATCGAACTGCGATCCTTCGACATGACGCGCTCCTTTTTGTAACCGTTCTGGTTCGAGCGATGCGTACAGTGACGTGATCGTAGCTTAGTCAATATTTTCGGCGGTGAGGACAGGGATTACGCCGATCTTACGGAGGGCGGGCCGCGGCGGGAAAGCCGCGGCCCGGTTGAAGCGTTTGAAGCGTTTGAAGCGGGCGAAGCGGGCGAAGCGGGCGAAGCCTACGAAATGGTCAGACGCCGAGGCGCTCGCAGATCGCCTTGGTGGCCGTGGCGGCGTTGAGCGTATAGAAATGGATGCCCGGCACGCCCTGGTCGACGAGCCGCTGGCACAGCCCGGTCACGACATCGAGCCCGAAGGCGCGAATCGCTTCGCGATCGTCGCCGAAGCTCTCGAGGCGGCGCGCGACCCAGCGCGGCACTTCGGCGCCGCACATCTCCGAGAAGCGCATCAGTTGCGAGTAGTTCGTGATCGGCATGATGCCCGGCACGATCGGCACGTCGACGCCGAGCTTCCTGGCGTCGTCGACAAAGCGAAAGTACGCGTCCGCGTTGAAGAAGTACTGCGTGATCGCCGAATTCGCGCCGGCCTTCACCTTGCGCGCGAAGTTCTCGAGATCGTGCTTCGGCGAACGCGACTGCGGATGGTATTCCGGGTAGCCCGCCACCTCGATCCAGAACCAGTCGCCGTGTTCGGCGCGAATGAAGCTCACGAGCTCCGACGCATAACGCAGCTCGCCGACTGCGCCCATGCCCGAAGGCAGGTCGCCGCGCAGCGCCACGATATGGCGAATGCCGTTCGAGCGGTACTCGTTGAGAATCGCACGCAAGCTCTCCTTCGACGAGCCGATGCACGACAGATGCGGCGCGGCTTCGAGGCCGTCGGCGGCCATGTCGAGGACGGTATCGAGCGTGCCTTGCTGCGTCGAGCCACCCGCGCCGAACGTGACGGACACGAACTTGGGCTTCAGGTGCGCGAGCTCCTTGCGCGTGGCTCGCAGCTTATCGATGCCTTCCTGCGTTTTCGGCGGGAAGAACTCGAATGAAATTTCGATCGGTTTCATGATGAGTGAATAGTCCGGCGGTACCCGAGTCAGACGAAGCGTCAGACGAGGTTGCGATTGCCGAAGATCAGCGCGGACAGCAGCCACGACACGATGCTGTACAGAATCGAGCCGAAGAAGGCCGCCCAGAAACCCGATACCTCGAAGCCCTTCAAGAGCGACGCGCACAGCCAGAAGCACAGCGCGTTGACCACCAGGATGAAGAGGCCGAGCGTGACGATCGTAACGGGCAGCGTCAGCAGGATCAGAACCGGCCGGATGATCGCATTGATGAGCCCGAGCACGAGCGCGATGATGAGCGCCGTGCCGAAGCTGCGGATATGGATCGACGGCACGAGGTACGTGATGATCAAGAGCGCGAGCGCGTTGATCACCCAGGTCAGCAGCAAAGTCATCGAGGGCTCCTTTCGGTTTGGGGTCCGCCACATGGAACACCGCCGCGCGCATTGCGGCGCACGGCGGCATCGGAGACATCAAGCGGCTGGGCGCGGCGCATGGAGCGCACGCGCGTTGCCGGATTCCCGCTTATTTTCTACCTAGGTTCTGCTTAGTACCGGTAGTGGTTCGGCTTGAACGGGCCGTTCTTGTCGACGCCGATGTAGCCGGCCTGATCGTCCGACAGCACGGTCAGGTTCGCGCCGATGCGCGCCAGGTGCAGGCGCGCAACCTTCTCGTCGAGATGCTTCGGCAGCACGTACACCTTGTTCTCGTACTGGCCGCCGCGCGTGAAGAGCTCGATTTGCGCGAGCGTCTGGTTCGCGAACGAGTTCGACATCACGAACGACGGGTGGCCCGTCGCGCAGCCCAGGTTCACGAGGCGGCCTTCAGCCAGCAGGATCACGCGCTTGCCGTCCGGGAAGATGATGTGATCGACTTGCGGCTTGATGTTTTCCCACTGGTACTGGCGCGTCGACGCAACGTCGATTTCCGAATCGAAGTGGCCGATGTTGCAGACGATCGCGTTGTGGCGCATCGCCTTCATGTGATCGTGGCCGATCACGTGGTAGTTGCCGGTGGCCGTCACGAAGATGTCGGCCTTGTCGGCGGCGTATTCCATCGTCACGACGCGGTAGCCTTCCATCGCCGCCTGCAGCGCGCAGATCGGATCGATTTCGGTGACCCAAACCGTCGCGCCCAGGCCGCGCAGCGATTGCGCGCAGCCCTTGCCCACGTCGCCGTAGCCCGCGACGACCGCGATCTTGCCCGCGATCATCACGTCGGTCGCGCGCTTGATGCCGTCGACGAGCGACTCGCGGCAGCCGTACAGGTTGTCGAACTTCGACTTCGTGACCGAGTCGTTGACGTTGATCGCCGGGAACGGCAGGCGGCCGTCCTTTTCCATCTGATAGAGACGGTGCACGCCGGTCGTCGTTTCTTCGGTGACGCCCTGGATCTGCGAGAGGCGCTTCGAGTACCACGTCGGATCGATTTCGAGGTGACGCTCGATCGACTTGTACAGCGCGACTTCCTCTTCATTGGTCGGCTTGGCGATGACCGAGCAGTCCTTCTCCGCCTTCGAGCCGAGGATCAGCAGCAACGTGGCATCGCCGCCGTCGTCGAGGATCATGTTGGCGTTTTCGCCGTTCGGCCATTCGAAGATGCGGTGCGAGAACTCCCAGTATTCGTCGAGCGACTCGCCCTTGAACGCGAACACCGGCGTGCCGCCCTTGGCGATCGCGGCGGCGGCATGGTCTTGCGTCGAGAAGATGTTGCACGAGGCCCAGCGCACGTCCGCGCCGAGCGCCTTCAGCGTCTCGATCAGCACGGCGGTCTGGATCGTCATGTGGAGCGAACCCGCGATGCGCGCGCCCTTCAGCGGCTGCTGCGCCTTGTACTCTTCGCGGATTTGCATGAGACCGGGCATTTCGGTCTCGGCGATGTTCAGTTCCTTGCGGCCCCAGTCAGCAAGCGACAGGTCGGCAACGACGAAATCTTGGGATTTGGAATCGATAACTGCGGCGTTCATCACGCCCTCCTTTCTAAAAAAGTTCTAGAAAATTGTGACGTGAGCGCCGTTCGATGGAGCCGGCAAGCGCGTTCGATGCACGCTTGCGGTCCAAATGAAGTGTCCGAGCCTGGCGGAATGATCCGTCGCAACGCTCCTCGGAACGAAGCGCGATTGTAGCAAAGGACGACGGGGTTTTGCGATGACTTTGGCAGGTTCCGAACGAGCCCGCCTTATAGCCCGCCTTAAGCGGTTCGCACCCTAAATCGGCAGAATCATCGGCAAGAGCGGAGCGACGAGCACCATCACGATGCCGGTCATCATCATCGTGAGGCTCGCGACCACGCCCTCTTCGCCGCCCAGCTCACGGGCCTTCGCAATGCCGACGGCATGGCAGGACGCCCCATACAGCGCGCCGCGCGCGAGCCGCGTCTTGGCCGGAACGAACGCGAGCACGAGTTCGCCGAGCAGCATCCCGCACATGCCGGTGGCGATCACGAACAGAGCGGTCAATTCCTTCGGCGCGTTGATCTTGTCGGAGACGGCGAGCGCGAACGGCGTCGAAATCGAGCGGCTCAACAGGCTGCGTTGCAAATCGGGCGACAGCTGCAGCAGTTTTGCGAGCAGCAGCGATCCGCCGACCGCCGCGATGATGCCGACCGTCACGCCCACGGTCAGGGAGATCCAATGACGCCTCATCAACTCGCGGTAGTGATAGATCGGCACGGCGAACGCGACCGTCGCAGGCCCGAGAAGCCACAGCAGCCAGCGGGTGTCTTGGAAGTACTCGGCGTAAGGAATGTGATTCGCCACCAAGAGGCCGATGATCAAGACGGGCACCACGATGAACGGCGCCAGCCACGGTTTCTTGGCGCTGGCGTACACGCGCTTCATCGCGAAATAGAGCGCGATGGTCAGCACGAAGCAACCGGCGGCGATCCATTGCGCGGGCACGCCGGCAAAAAACTGAGTAGACATAGGGTTCATGATTCGCAATCGGGCGGCGCTTTGCGCCTACGCCCTCTCCATCAATGCCGCGCGCCGAGCGCCTCGTTCAACCCGCACGCGCTGCAACGCGAGACGGCGCTCGAAACGCGCGGCGATGTCGACCGCAAACGCCACAGCGACCATCACGCTTACTGTCCCGGCGACCAGCACCAGCGCGAGGCGCCAGCCGTCCTGTTCGAACAGCCCGCCGTATTTGACCGCCGCGATCGTCGCGGGAATGAAGAACAGCAGCATGTCGGACAGCAGCCAGTTGGCGCCGTCCTCGACCCAGCGCGTCGCCACGCCGCTGAAGAGCAGCACGAGCAGCAGGCCGAGGCCCACCACACCGCCCGAGACCGGCAGACCGGTGCGCCGCACGATGAAATCGGCGACATACCAGACGGCGGCAATCGCTGCGGTTTGCAAGGCAATCTTGCCCACTCGCATGACGATGCTCCCCAACCGCGTCGCTGCGAGGCTGTTGGAACGACGAGTTGTCATGACGGCCACCTTGTTTGATCTGATGCAAGGAGTATAGAAATCGCGTCACTATAAATAAAATGACTTAGAATCATCAAAACCATTCCACATTGGAATTATTCAAGGAAACTGCCCATGGAACTCCGTGCGCTGCGCTATTTCGTGGAAGTCGTCCGTCAGCAGAGCTTCACGGTCGCCGCCGAGCGGATGTTCGTCACGCAGCCGACCATCAGCAAGATGGTCAAGGCGCTCGAAGACGAAATCGGCGCCCCGCTGCTGCTGCGCGAGGGTCGGCAGATGGTGCTGACCGACGAGGGCCGGATCGTTTTTCAGCGCGGCCAGGAAGTGCTCGCCGCGCAGGCGCAGTTGCAAGCCGAACTCGACGACATCGGCACGCTGGGGCGCGGCGAGCTCGCCATTGGCATTCCTCCGATGGGCGGATCGCTCTTCACGCCGGTCATCGCCGAGTTCAGGCTGCGCTACCCGAAGATCGAACTGAAGCTGTTCGAGCATGGTTCGCGTGCGATCGAGGCGGCGCTGATCGCGGGCGAACTGGAGTTGGGTGGCGTGCTACAGCCGGTCGATCCGAACACGTTCGACGTGCTGCCGATGTCGAACCAGAAGCTGTGGGTCGTGACGCGCAAGGGCTTGCGCTGGGACACCATGAAGAACGTGCCGCTCGCCGATCTCGCGCGCGAGCCGTTCGTTTTCTACAACGAAAGCCTCGCGCTCAACGACGTCGTCACCGAAGCGTGCCGTCAGGTCGGCTTCACGCCGACAATCGTGGGCCGCAGCAGCCACTGGGATTTCATGGCGGCACTCGTGCATGCCGGCGTCGGCATCGCGCTCTTGCCGTCGCCGTACTGCAAGCGGCTCGAAACTGAGCACTTCACCTGCCGGCCGGTCGTTGAACCGGAGATTCCGTGGGACATGGCGATCGGCTGGCGAAAAAACGGCTACCTGTCGCATGCGGCGCGCGCGTGGATCGCGGTCGCGCGCGAAACCCTCCCCGGCGAGCCTTATGAGGACTTCTCCTACACGCGATCGCGCAAGCTCACAGGCACGCCCGAGGACTGAGCGCCGCCGGCGTGACGCGCCGCCACGATGAAATCGGCCGCGCGCTCGCCGATCATCACGGTCGGCGCATTGGTATTGCCGCCGATGAGCGTCGGCATCACTGAGGCATCGGCGATGCGCAGCGCCGCCACGCCCCGCACGCGCAACTGCGGATCGACGACCGCCAGCGCATCGCCGCCCATCCGGCACGTGCCGACCGGGTGATAGATCGTGTCGGCGTGCTCGGCGATCTGCTCGCGCAATTGCGCTTCGGTCGCGTCGCGGCGCGTGTACAACTCCGTGCCGCCATGCGAGGCGAGCGCAGGCGCCTCGAAGATCCGCCGTGCGCACTGTGCGCCGCGCACCAGCAGATCGAGGTCGCGTGAATCGGACAGGAAGCGCGGATCGATCAGCGGCGCATCGCGCGCGTCGGCGCTCGCGAGCGTGACCGTCCCACGGCTTTTCGGACGCAGCACGCAGACATGCAGCGAATAGCCGTGCCCCCAGTGCAGGCGGCGGTTGTGATCGTCGACGAGCGCGGTGCAGAAATGCAGCTGCAGATCGGGACGATCGAGCGACGGATCGCTTTTGATGAAGCCGCCCGCCTCCGCGATGTTGCTCGACAGCATGCCGCTGCCGTGACGAATGAACGGCGCCAGTTGCGCGGCCATCTTCGCGAAGCCGCGCAGCGAGAAGCCGACCGGCTCGGTCGATTTCACGCGCTTGTTCAGCGTGAAGTCGATGTGATCGATCAAGTTCTCTCCGACGCCGAGCGCATCGTGCACGACGCCGATACCGAGAGCACGCAGCGGCCCTTCGGGACCGATGCCGGAGCACATCAGCAATTGCGGCGTATTGAACGCGCCGGCCGCGAGCACGATTTCGGCGCGCGCATCAAGGGTTTCGACGCGGCCTGCGCGCGCGACCTCGACGCCGGTGGCGCGCCGCCCGTCGAAGACGACGCGCAGCGCGGTCGCATCGGTCATCACGTGCAGATTGCTGCGCGTTTTGTCGTATAGATAAGCGCGCGCCACGCTGCAGCGGCGGCCGTCGCGCTGCGTGACCTGGTAGAAGCCGATGCCCTCCTGCTCGGGGCCGTTGAAGTCGTCGTTGGCGGGAAAGCCCGCGTCGAGGGCGGCATCGATGAAGCGGTGCGCGAAAGGATTGCGATAGTGCAGATCCGACACGCTAAGCGGTCCGTCCGCGCCGTGCCACGCGTTTGCGCCGCGCGCGTTGCCTTCGGCGCGGCGAAACACCGGCAGCACGTCCCGCCACGCCCAGCCCTCGCAGC
Source organism: Trinickia camelliae (assembly GCF_053525655.1). NCBI lineage: Bacteria > Pseudomonadati > Pseudomonadota > Betaproteobacteria > Burkholderiales > Burkholderiaceae > Trinickia > Trinickia camelliae. The sequence goes on along the minus strand of NZ_JBCHAA010000003.1, from coordinate 299,955 downwards.
CGAGTTGCGCCCATTCGTCGTAGTCGAGCGGATGGCCGCGCGTATAGATCATCGCGTTGATCGCGCTGGAGCCGCCCATGCCGCGTCCGCGCGGCTGGTAGCCGCGCCGGCCGTTGAGCGCCGGCTGCGGCACGGTCTCGTAGCCGTAGTTGGTCTTGCGCTTGAACGGCACGAGCGCGGCGATGCCGAACGGCGTGTTGACGATAGCGTTGCGCTGCGTGTGGGTCCCCGCTTCGATGAGCGCGATCGTCGCGTCGGGGCAGCGGTCCGCGAGCCGGCTCGCGAGCGTCGCGCCACCCGAGCCTGCGCCGACAACGATGTAGTCGTATTGCACGTGCTCCTCCCTCCTTTTTGGCAGCGCGATGCGGGACGTTGTACGCCCGTTGTGTGCGTCACGCGCCTCGTGCACACTTATTTTTTGCGCATTGTAGGGAGTGGTTTGCGTCTGCGGCGCGATGCGGCAAGAGCGATTCCTCTAAACGAATCGCGCGGCGCAAACCTATCATGCAAGGGCATTTCTCGACCAAGAACAAAAGCCCGAACTGCATCAGGAGACGTTCATGCCCTCGCAAGCCCCAACGGCCACACACGAAGTCACGAACCAGGTCCCGCCGCTCGAAAACTACAACCTTTTCGAGTGCGATACGGCCCTGGCCGCGGCGGTCGAGCGCGAGGGCGCCGGTTGGCACCGGGCCGCGCTGTCGCGCGACGGCGCGGTACTGGGCGAACCCGCGACGCTCGCGCTCGCCAGCGCAGCGAACCGTCACGAACCGGAACTCTTCACCTTCAGCCCGCGCGGCGAACGCATCGACGCGCTCGAGTTCCATCCGAGCTGGCATCAGTTGCTCACGCTTCTGCGCCGCGAGGGCCTGCACGCGCTGCCGTTCGAACAGCCGCAGCCAGGTGCGATGCCCGCGCGCTGCGCCGGGTACTTCCTGCATGCACAACTCGAGTCCGGCTCGCTGTGTCCGCTGACGATGACCTTCGCGAGCATCCCCGTGCTGCAGCGCGAACCCGCGCTCTACGCGACGCTGCGCGACAAGCTGCTGTCGCGCGAACACGATCCGCGCGACATCCCGCTGGGCGCCAAGCGCTCGATGATGGTCGGCATGGGGATGACGGAGAAGCAAGGCGGATCGGATGTGCGCAGCAACCAGACGCGTGCATTCGCGACGTCGGCCAGCGCGGGCCGCGGCACCGAATACCGGCTTGTCGGCCACAAGTGGTTCTTCTCGGCGCCGCAATGCGACGCGCACCTCGTGCTCGGGCGCACCGATACGAACGAAGGGCTGTCGTGCTTCTACGTCCCGCGCTTCGCGCCCGACGGCACGAAGAACGCCGTCCAGATCCAGCGGCTGAAGGACAAGCTCGGCAACCGCTCGAACGCGAGCAGCGAAGTCGAATTCGTCGATGCCTACGGCGTGATGATCGGCGACGAAGGACGCGGCGTGCCGACCATCATCGAAATGGCGAACTACACGCGGCTCGATTGCGTGATCGGCAGCGCCGCGCTGATGCGCGCCGCGCTCGTGCAGGCGATCCATCACGCTCGCCATCGCGCCGCGTTCGGCAAGCGGCTCGTCGAGCAGCCGCTGATGCAAAACGTGCTCGCCGACCTCTCGCTCGAATCGGGGGCGGCGACCGTGCTCTTCATGCGCCTGGCGCGCGCCTTCGATGCCGACCCGGCCGCCGCCTCGCCGGAAGATCGCGCGTGGCGGCGCATCGTCACGCCGGCCGCCAAGTTCTGGGTCTGCAAGCGCGCGCTCGAATTCACGGGCGAGGCAATGGAAGTGTGGGGCGGCAACGGCTATGTCGAAGAAGGTCCGATGGCGCGCTTTTATCGCGAGGCGCCCGTCAATTCGATCTGGGAAGGCTCGGGCAACGTGATGTGTCTCGACGTGCTGCGCGGCATCGAGCGTGATCCGGAAGGCGCGCAGGCGCTGCTTGCGTCCTGGCTCGCCGACGCCCAAAGTCATGCCGCCTTGCGCGCCGCGCTCGAACGGCTCGCCGCGACGCTCGCCGCCGCGCCCGACACGCGCGAAGCGCTTGCGCGCCGCATCGCGCAGCAACTCGTGCTCGCCGCGCAGGGAGTGCTGTTGCTGCGCAACGCGCCCGAACCGATCGCCGACGCGTTCATCGCCACGCGCCTTGCCGACGGCCCATGCGGCCGCGTCTACGGCACGCTGCCCGGGACGTTCGACCATGCGGCGATCGTCGCGCGTGCCTTTCAGGCGTGACGTGCGGACAACGCGCCTGAAGCACGAGCGCATTCACCATCAGTAAGCGTCGATAAGCGCGCCACCCAGGCGCCGCAACCAGGAAGCGAAGATGAAAAACGATCTGCCAGGCTATGCCGCGCTCGAAGCGCTATGGCGCGAACAGCGGCAAGCGCAATTGCTGACGCCGTTTCCATCATGGCAAGCACGCGCCACGCACCTGAAGGCGCTGCGCGCGATGCTGCTCGACAATCGCGACGCGCTGGCCGAAGCGGTGTCGGCCGACTTCGGCAATCGCGCGAAAGAGGAAGTGCTGCTCTCGGAAATCTTTCTCGCGAAGAACGAGATCGACGCCGCGCTCAAGCACGGCAAGCGCTGGATGAAGCCGCAGAAGAAGCGCGCCGGCATTTGGCTTCAGCCGGCGCGCGCGAAAGTCGTGCCGCAGCCGCTGGGCGTGGTCGGCATCATCGCGCCGTGGAATTATCCGGTGCTGCTCGCCGCGGGGCCGTTGATCTGCGCGCTGGCCGCCGGCAACCGGGCGCTCATCAAGATGTCCGAGCTGACGCCGCGCACGTCGGCGCTCTTCGAAACGCTGATCGCGAAGACGTTCGCGCGCCATCACGTCGCGGTGGTCAACGGCGATGCGTCGATCGGCGCCGCGTTCAGCGCGCTGCCGTTCGATCACCTGCTCTTCACGGGCTCGACGAAAATCGGCCGCGACGTGATGCGCGCCGCCGCCGACAACCTCACGCCCGTCACGCTCGAACTCGGCGGCAAGTCGCCCGTCATCATCGGACCGCACGCGCGCTTCGATGCGGCGGTCGACAGCATCGTCGCCGGCAAGACGCTCAACGCCGGGCAAACCTGCATCGCGCCCGACTACGTGCTCGTGCCGCGCGGCAAGGAAGACGCGTTCATCGCGCGCGCCCGGGCCTGCGTCGCGCGGCTCTACCCCGATTTCGCGCGCAATCGCGACTACACGTCGATCGTTTCCGAGCGGCACTTCGCGCGGCTGCAACAGCTCGCCGACGAAGCCGCCGCCGGCGGCGCGCAACTGCACCCGCTCGCCGATTCGACAGCCGATGCGTCGCTGCGCCAATTCGCACCCTGCGTGGTGACCAACGCGCCCGCCGAATCCACACTGATGCGCGAGGAAATCTTCGGCCCGCTCCTGCCGCTCGTGCCCTACGACACGCTCGACGACGCGCTTCGCTACATCAATGCGCGTGAACGTCCGCTCGCGCTGTATCTGTTCGACAGCGATCGCACGACGATCGACCGCGTGCTGCACGAGACGATCTCCGGCGGCGTGGCGGTCAACGAAACGCTGATGCACGTCGCGTGCGACAGCCTGCCGTTCGGCGGCGTCGGCGCAAGCGGCATGGGCGCGTATCACGGCTATGACGGCTTCGTGACGTTCTCGAAGATGAAGCCGGTGCTCACGCAGCCGCGCTTCAATGCGCGCGCGCTGATCGCGCCGCCTTACGGCGCGCGCGTCGGCGCGATCTTGAAGATGATGATGAAGCGGTGAACGCGAGCTGATCGCGCGGTTAGCCCGCGCGGTCAGCCCGCTAATCCGCGCTTAAACCGGCCAAAGCGGCCCTTCCTGCATCGCGCCGATCTGCTCACGCAGCTCGAGCACACGCTCTTCCCAGTAGCGCTGCGTGTTGAACCACGGAAACGCGGCCGGAAACGCGGGATCGTCCCAGCGGCGTGCGAGCCACGCCGCGTAGTGAATGAGCCGCAGCGTGCGCAGCGCCTCGACCAGATGCAGCTCGCGCGGCTCGAACTCGCAGAAGTCCTCATAGCCCGCGAGCAAATCGGCAAGCGCGCGAGACGCGTCGGCGCGGCCACCCGGCAGCAGCAGCCACAAGTCCTGCACCGCCGGGCCCATGCGGCTGTCGTCGAAATCGACGAAGTGCGGGCCGGCGTCAGTCCACAGCACGTTGCTCGGATGGCAGTCGCCGTGCAGGCGCAACTGGCGCACGTCGCCCGCGCGCTCGAAAGCGCGCTCGACGCCTTCGAGCGCCAGCGTCACCGCCGCCTCGTACGACGCGCGCACATCGAGCGGAATGAAATCGTGGGTGAGCAGATAGTCGCGCGGCTCATAGCCGAACGTTTGAATATCGAGCGAAGGACGCTCGACGTACGGCTTGCTCGCTCCCACTGCGTGAATGCGGCCGATGAAGCGGCCCAGCCATTCGAGCGTATCGCGCCGGTCGATTTCGGGGGCGCGTCCGCCGCGCCGCTCGAAGATCGCGAAGCGAAAGCCGTCGAATTCGTGGAGCGTGCGCCCTTCGGTCACGCGCGCCGGCACGGCGGGAATCTCGCGCGCAGCAAGCTCGGCAACGAACGCGTGCTCTTCGAGAATCGCTTCGTTCGACCAGCGCTGCGGCCGGTAGAACTTCGCGATCACGGGCGGGCCGTCTTCGACGCCCACTTGGTACACGCGGTTTTCGTAGCTGTTGAGCGGCAGCAGGCGGCCGTCGGTGCGCACACCGGTGTCGATGAGCACGCTGTCGATGGCGTCGAGCACGCATTCCGGCGTGAGCCGGGTGAACGGATGGCCGGCCGCGCCACGATCGGCGGGCTCGCCATCCGCTTCGGAGGAGGGATCGAAATTGGAGTCGTTCATGCCCGCATTGTGCCGCATGAGCGCGCTTGCCATCGCGCGCACTGCTGCACAAGCAGGCAGAAAAACCAATAAAGCCTAACCAGCGCTACATTCAATGCATCAATTCGGAGGCCGGCCGCACGAGGTCGCCGGTATCGATCAGATCTTCCAAAAAGAACGGTTCAGTGTTGAGTTGGAGCGACGCACCGGGCTCGCCGGCATACCAGGCCACCATCGCCATGTCCCCGAGAATTCGCATCACAATGCCGCGGGCGCCAGCAGGCACCGCAATATGCACGGACCGGACGATCGAACCGACTTGCATGATATTTCCCCCGTTCTATGTTGCCGGCAAACCCAGAGCCACGCTCAAAGCGCGCGGCCCTGGCAGTCAAACCGCGCAACGGACAAGCCGTTGCGCGTACATCCATTGTTCCTGCAATTACGGATGCAGGAAAGCCAAAGGTAATAGTAGAAATGCCTCTACTTTCCGAAATCGCACTTACGAACACCTGACCGTGCTTTTTGGAGCAGCGCCGGGCAGGCGAGGAAGCGGCACCATGATAAACCGTCGCGCAGACCCGCCGCGCATGGATGAAAGGCGAACGCAAGTGTAAGCACCGTCAGTGCAAACCATCATGTGAATCGCGTGATCACCTCGCAAGCCGTGCTGCACGGGGCTTTCCGGGGCCGGATGCGGTGCGGTGCAGCGTCGCTCGAAGGCGGGTGCCGCTCGAATCGTCTCCTATACTCAATTAATGCAGACGGGCACCGAGCGCGATGCGAAGTCCGCACGGTTCACCGAGCTCACAGAGTTCTCACAACGACCACTACAGTGGAGACACAGCATGACGACCTACTTCACCATGGGCGATTTCATCCTGGTCATTCCGATGGCGCTTGCCGGCGCACTCTTTCTCGGCGCGCTGCCGACGTCATCCGCGTTCAAGCACAACGTGCTACGCGTGCTTGGCGCGCTGCTGGGCGTGGCCTTTGCGGTGGTGCTGGTCGAAGGACTTCCCGTCCTGATGTAGCGCCGCGAGTCGCGCCGAAAAGCGCTCACTTCGCACGCCTGACATCCGTCAGGCGGTTTTCGGTTTCCCGATGGCGCGCACCGGCTGTCGTCAGCGACGCCGGTGCGTCTTATTTGCGCTGAATTTGCGTCGACGCGTGAATCAAGCGCGCATCAAATCGCCTGATCGGTCGACGGCTTTTCCCACAGATTGATGCCGCCCTCGGTCGCGTAGCGATCGATTTCGGCGAGCTCCTCTTGCGTGAACGCGAGGTTCTTCAGCGCCCCGACGTTCTCCCGCACCTGCTCCGGCTTGCTCGCGCCGATCAGCGCCGAAGTCACGCGCGAATCGCGCAGCACCCACGCGAGCGCCATCTGCGCGAGGCTCTGGCCGCGCCGCTCGGCGATCGCGTTGAGCTTGCGCACGTGCTCGATGTTCTCCGCGCTCAAATGGCCTTGCTGCAGCGAGCCGCCGCCGGGCTTGTTGACGCGCGCATCGGCAGGCACGCCATTCAGGTACTTCCCGGTCAAGAGCCCTTGCGCGAGCGGCGTGAACGCGATGCTGCCCGCGCCGACTTCATCTAGCGTATCGAGCAGCTCGCCTTCGATCCAGCGGTTGAGCATGTTGTACGCGGGCTGATGAATCAAGAGCGGCACCTTGTGCTCGCGCAACAGCTTCGCCATCTCGCTCGTCTTCGCGGCCGAGTACGACGAGATGCCGACATAGAGCGCCTTGCCCTGCTGCACGGCCGTCGCGAGCGCACCGGCGGTTTCTTCGAGCGGCGTGTCGGCGTCGAAGCGATGCGAGTAGAAGATGTCGACGTAATCGAGCCCCATGCGCTGCAGGCTCTGATCGAGGCTCGCGAGCACGTACTTGCGCGAGCCGCCGCCTTGGCCGTACGGGCCCGGCCACATATCCCAGCCAGCCTTCGACGAGATCAGGAGTTCGTCGCGATAGGGCTTGAAATCGTCCTTGAAGAGCCGGCCGAAATTGGTTTCCGCGCTGCCGTAGGGCGGGCCGTAATTGTTCGCCAGATCGAAGTGCGTGATGCCCAGATCGAACGCCGTGCGCAGAATGTCGCGCTGCGTGGAGAGCGGCGTCGTATCGCCGAAGTTGTGCCACAACCCTAGCGAAAGTGCCGGCAGCTTGAGCCCCGACTTGCCGCATACGCGGTACTGCATATCCGAATAGCGTTCCGTTGCTGCTTCGTAGGCCATGTGAATCCTCGATGAAAGCGTGGATGAGTGCACGGCCTCGCGCGGCCGTCCAACCGGATATGTTAGCTAAACGCGTCTGTCCGTGCTGACGGCCGCGAGCGGTCCGGATAGTGGGATTCGGCGCGCCGCGATCGGCCTGCATGAGCCGACATTGCGATGCAATGCCGATGGGATGAAGCGCCTGTCCGAGGGATGGACGACGTCATGCAGGTCTCATACACTGCCGCGTCTGCGTTTCTATCGATGGGAGCTTCACATGATCAAGGCGATTTCGCTTGCGCTGATCGTTGGCGGCGTCGTGCTGCTGTATTTTGGCGGTCAGTCGTTTCACTCGTTTGCCAACGACATGTCGCGCGTGTTCACTGGCGCGCCGACCAACAAGACGATCATGCTGATCGCGGGCGGCGTCGTGGCGACGGTCGCGGGGCTGATCGGGCTTTCGTCGTCGTTGGGCAAGCGTCGTTGAACAGAAGGAACCCGGCGGCGGCGCGCCAAGGTAGTGCGCGCCGATCAAGAGACTGTGGCGCCGGCTTCATGGCAGCCGCCGACGCCATCCCCCCTTCTTAAAGCGCCACTTCCGGTTTGGAAGCCGAGCGCGATCCAGGCAGCGGCACATTGCTCGCGCCGTGATACGTGAAGACAAGCGAAAACTTCACATCGTCGGACAGATTCTGTCCCGCCGAATGCAGCGTATTGCAGTGGAAGAAAACGACATCGCCCGGCTGCAATTCCGGCGACACCGCCGTGTGAATCAATGCCTGATTCTCCGGCAGATCGGAGCGGAAAAACTTCGCTTCGTCGAAACGATCGGACGTGAACGCGGTGTTGTGCGAGCCCGGTACGAACCATAGCCCGCCGTTGTCGACCGTCTCGGGCCCGAGCGCAAGCCACGTCGACACCAGATCGTCGCGCTCGAACGACCAGTAGCGCGCATCGCGGTGCCAGCCGGTCAGGCTGCCGTAGCGCGGGTGCTTCGTCATCATGCAGTTGTGATGCGCGCGCGACAGGCGTGGCTCCTCGCCGAAATACAGCTCCATCCAGCCCTTGATTTCCGGCGCCGTCGCCCACTCGCGCAGAAGCGCATGGCGCACGTAAGCGTCAAGCAGACGCCGCACCGTATGACCGCCCGGCGCCTCTTTCGAATCCGGCGCGCCCGGATAGCGCAAATCGGCTTCGAATTCGAGCGGCGCGGCGGCTTCCTCGAGCTGCTGCTGCGCGAGCGCCTTGAGCGCGGCGCACCGCTCGGGCGCGACGAGCCCCGGCACGACCACGTAGCCGCGTTCCCGCAGCATTTGCACCTGTTCCTTTTTTGAATGCTCTTGCATGAGGCGATCCGTATTACGTATGACGCAGGTTGACGTTTTTGTGACTGGATCGATTGTAAAGCGGGCATGATCGGCGCGGGCGCGCGCTGCACGGCGCTCGTGCATCGATGCACGTAAATTGTTCGCAACGTCCGCGAAAACAGTGCGATCTTTCTTGGTAAAAACCCTTAACTTTAGTGGGACTACTCCGACTTTCGCCCGTCACGAATCACGTGTAGTCTGCATCGATGTCGATTGCATCCCCTTTCTGCGCGCGCTCCATCGGGATCGCCGCCGCGTCGGGCCCTGCTTTGGGCCATTACGTCCCGCGTGCTGGCATACATGCTGCTCCGTTCAGCTTGCCGCCGCTCACGTCCTGAGACGCCCTTCCCCTTTCGTTCGAACCATGCACACTCGTCTGACTACCGGTATCACGCGCGTCGTCATGAAGGCGGCCCGCCCCGCACGACGCCACATCGTGCGTGCGCTGCGCCATCACGCGGCGCGCACCCGCCAGCTCGCGCAACAACGGCAGGCCTCGTCGGCCGATGGCTTGCGCGCCTGGCTCCAAACGATCGTCTCGAAGCTGCGTGTGCGTGCTGGCGCGCGCCCGTTCTCGCGCTTCTCGCTACGCACGCTGCTGCCCAAGCCGCCGGTCGTGCTCCGCGCGCTGACCTCGCGCCGCACGCCAGGCGTTTCGCTGCGCGGCGCGAGCCGGCGTCCGCGCCGCCTCGCGGCCAGCGCCGGCTGGTTCGCGTTCGCCGCGCGCTGAATCGCGGCATCCAGTCGCACAAAAAGAAAAACCCCGGTGCGCAAGCACCGGGGTTTTTCTATTGACTACGTTCGCGGGGGTCAGGCCACTGCCACCACGGCTTCCGTACCGGCGGCTTCCGCGAGTGCCAGCGCCTTATCGGTCGCTTCCCACGAGAATTCCGGCTCTTCGCGGCCGAAGTGACCATATGCCGCAGTCTTTTCGTAGATCGGACGCAGCAGGTCGAGCATCTGAACGATGCCCTTCGGACGCAGATCGAAGTGCTCGCGCACGAGCTTCGTGATCGTCTCGTCCGACACGCGGCCCGTGCCGAACGTGTTGACCATCACCGACGTGGGCTGCGCCACGCCAATCGCGTACGACACTTGAATCAAGCAGCGCGATGCGAGGCCCGCGGCCACGATGTTCTTCGCGACATAGCGGCCGGCGTACGCAGCCGAGCGGTCGACCTTCGACGGGTCCTTGCCCGAGAACGCGCCGCCGCCGTGCGGCGCCGCGCCGCCGTACGTATCGACGATGATCTTGCGGCCCGTCAGACCGCAGTCGCCTTGCGGGCCGCCGATCACGAACCGGCCAGTCGGGTTCACGAGGAACTTGATGTCGCCCTTGATGAGCTCAGCGGGCAGCGTCGGCTTGATGACTTCTTCGATCACCGCTTCGCGCAGCGTTGCCAGTTCGATTTCCGGTGCGTGCTGCGTGGACAGCACGACGGTGTCGATCGAATGCGCCTTGCCGTCGACGTAGCGCACGGTGACCTGCGACTTTGCGTCCGGACGCAGCCAGGGCAGGCGGCCGTCACGGCGCAGGCTCGCCTGGCGCTCGACCAGACGGTGCGACAGGTAGATCGGCAGCGGCATCAGCTCGGGCGTTTCGTCGCAGGCGAAGCCGAACATCAGGCCCTGGTCGCCCGCGCCTTGATCGAGGTTGTTGTCGTGCGCGCGATCGACGCCTTGGGCGATGTCCGGCGATTGCTTGTCGTATGCAACGAGCACCGCACAGCCCTTGTAGTCGATGCCGTATTCGGTGTTGTCGTAGCCGATGCGCTTGATCGTGTCGCGCGCGACCTGGATGTAATCGACGTTCGCGGTCGTGGTGATTTCACCGGCGAGCACGACGAGACCCGTGTTGCACAGCGTTTCGGCGGCAACGCGGGAGTATTTGTCTTGCGTGAGGATTGCGTCGAGGATCGCGTCCGAGATTTGGTCGGCGACCTTGTCCGGGTGACCTTCGGAAACGGATTCAGACGTGAAGAGATAGTCGTTTGCCACTTTTGCAGACTCCATTGGTTACGGTTGGTTTTTCACGTAGCCAGCTTCGGGAGCCTGAAGCGGCGACGCTTTAGCGGATTTTCCGGACCGCCATGGCGCTGGTTGCGCGCTCGGCGGCTTCGCCCCGCAAGTTGTCTATTAACTCGGCGAAGCCCGTATTATAGCGTCTTCTCGGAATTGTCACAGGGCATGCACGCGTGCAGTATCCACATTTCGTTTCGGTGTCTCTTCTTCCACACACGCCTCGCGCGCTTTGCGCGCGCCGTCCGGCCGCCTGCGGAGCAGCGGCATGCTAGGCCGGCTCGGAGGCAGGCTGGGCATTGCGCTGCTCAAGTTTCTCGCCATTCTCCCGTATGGTTTCGTCGCGCGCATGGGCGACGGGCTCGGCTGGCTGCTCTACCAGGTCCCCAGCCGGCGCCGGCGCATCGTCCATATCAACCTCAAGTTGTGCTTTCCCGAGTGGAGCGACGAAAAGCGCAAAGACATCGCGCAAAAGCACTTCCGGCATGCGATTCGCAGCTACGTCGAGCGCAGCGTCCAGTGGTTCGGCTCGTTGGAGAAGCTCGAGAAGCTGGTGCAGGTCGACAGCGAAGTCGACCTGACCGATCCCGACATGCCGCCCACGCTGCTGCTCGGCCTCCACTTCGTCGGCATCGAGGCCGGCTCGGTCTTCATCAATCACGCGCTGCGGCGCCGGTGCGGCGCGCTCTATCAGCCGTTGAAGAATCAGGAGCTCGATGAAATCGCCAAGCAGGCGCGCGGCCGCTTCGGTGCGGACATGGCGAGCCGCGCCGACAGCGCGCGCGTCGTGCTGCGCTGGCTAAAAGAGCGCAAGCCGGTCATGCTCGGCGCGGACATGGACTATGGCGTGCGCAACTCCACGTTCGTGCCGTTCTTCGGGATTCCCACCTGCACGCTGACTGCCGTCGGCCGGTTCGCGAAGGTGGGCCATGCGCAGGTCCTGCCGTTCATCGGCGAGGTGCTGCCGAACTACAAGGGCTACCGGCTCAAGGTGTTCAAGCCGTGGGACAACTACCCGAGCGGCGACGACGTCATCGACGCACGCCGCATGAACGCCTTTCTCGAAGAGCAGATTCCGCGCATCGTCGAGCAGTACTACTGGGTGCACAAGCGCTTCAAGACGCGCCCGGAGGGCGAACCGAGCTTCTATTGATATTGGCCCAGGGCCCGATCGCGCCGGCTACAGGCCCTGAACACCCTTTTTTAGACGCCGACGCCGCAAGCCGAGTCACTTACAATAGCGCCCATGAAGCTCAAGTTCACCAAAATGCATGGCGCGGGCAACGACTTCGTCGTGCTCGACGGTTACACCCGTCCACTCGCACTGACGAGCGCCCAGGTGCGCGCGCTCGCGAACCGGCATTTCGGCGTCGGCGCCGATCAGCTGCTGCTCGTCGAGCGGCCCACGATCGACGGCGTCGATTTCAAGTATCGGATCTTCAATTGCGACGGCGGCGAGGTCGAGCATTGCGGCAACGGCGCGCGCTGCTTCGTCAAGTTCGTGCGCGACACGCGCCTCACAGATAAGAAGAGCGTACGCGTGCAGGTACAAAACGGCGTCATCACGCTAACGATGCGGGAAAACGGCCAAGTCGTCGTCGATATGGGGCAGCCGGTGTTTGAACCGGCGCGCGTGCCGTTCGACGCAAGCGGCCTCGAAGGCCGACGCGAAGGCGCCGATACGCTCTGGCCCCTTCAGTTGAGCGGTGTCGATGGCCCGAATGACAGCACGCACTGGATCTCCGTCGTCTCGATGGGCAATCCGCATGCGGTGCAGGTCGTCGATGACGTCGAGCAATATCCGGTCGGCCAGGTCGGCCCTGCGGTCGAGCATCACTCGCGCTTCCCGCAGCGCGTCAACGCCGGTTTCATGCAAATCGTGTCGCGCAGCGAAATCAAGCTGCGCGTGTTCGAGCGCGGCGCCGGCGAAACGCTCGCCTGCGGCACGGGCGCGTGCGCGGCGGTGGCAGCGGGCATCCGCCGCGGGCTGCTCGATTCGCCCGTCACCGTGCACACGCACGGCGGCGTGCTGACCATCGCCTGGGACGGCGCGCGCGCCGAAGCCGCCCCGCTCACGATGGCGGGTCCGGCCGCGACCGTCTTCGAAGGCGAGATCGAGATCGCCGACTGATCTCGCCAACCCACCCATTCAACCGATTCCCTGCGCATTCCTTATTGCCGAGACCATGAACGATCGCGAAGTCGCTGAATACCTGCTCGCCACCCCTGGATTCTTCGACGAGCACGCCGAGCTGCTCGCGACCATCCGGCTTGCGAACCCGCACGGCAAGGCCGCGGTGTCCCTGCAGGAGCGGCAGATGGAAATGCTGCGCGAGAAGAACAAGCATCTCGAGCGGCGTCTCGCCGAACTCTTGCGCTACGGACACGAGAACGACAGCATCGCGGCGAAATTCAACCGCTGGACGATGCGCGTGATGGCCGAGCGCGATGCGTACGCATTGCCCCGCGCCGTCTCGCAAGGGCTCACCGAAGTGTTCGACGTGCCGCAGGCGGCGCTGCGCGTCTGGGATCTGGCCGAGCCGTACCGCGAAGCGGACTTCGCGCGCCACGTGGGCGAGGAAGTGCGGATCTTCGCGAACAGCCTCGCCGCGCCTTATTGCGGCGCAAATACCGGTTTTGAAGCTGCGCAGTGGCTGATTTCGGGCGAATCCGCAGCGACGGCCACGAGTGCGGCGAGCGATTCGTCCGCCGATCCCGCCGCAGCCGAAGGCGGCCCCGCCGAAAGCGCCGCGACGCAATCGATCGCGCTGGTCGCGCTGCGCGATCCGCGCGCGGCCGACGAAAGCGGGGCCGCCTTCGGTCTGCTCGTGATGGGCTCGCCGGACCCACGCCGTTTCCACGAAGGCATGGCGACCGATTTCCTCTCCCAGATCGGCGGGCTCGCAAGCGCGGCGCTGAGCCGCCTGATCGCGCGCTGACGCGCTTGATCCGCGCCCTCATCGATCCCGAAACCGTCCAGTGACCCCGGCCGACAACGACCCGATCGCCGCCTACCTCTCGAGCCTCGAGCATGAGAGGCGGCTGTCGGCGCATACGCTGCGCGGCTACACGCATGAACTCGACGAGCTGAAGAAGCTCGCGAAGGGCCGCCCGCTGGAAAGCCTCACTGCTACCGACATGCGCGGCGCCGTCGCGCGCGCGCATGCGGGCGGGCTGTCGGCGCGCTCGATCGGGCATCGCCTGTCGGCATGGCGCGCGTTCTACCGCTGGCTCGCCGGACGCATCGAGCTGCCCGCCAACCCAGTTGCGACCGTCCGCGCGCCAAAACAGGCAAAAACGCTGCCAAAGGCGCTTTCCGTCGACGACGCCAACGCGCTGATGGAAGCCCCCGCCGCCGCGAACACCGAAGGTCTGCGCGATCACGCGATGCTCGAGCTGTTCTACTCGTCGGGGCTGCGGCTCGCGGAACTGGTCGGCCTCGATGTCGCGTTCGCCGATGCCGACGGCTACCGCTCGGCCGGCTGGCTCGACCTGCAGTCGGCCGAAGTGACGGTGCTCGGCAAGGGCAACCGGCGGCGCACCGTGCCGGTCGGCAGCAAGGCGCTCGATGCGCTCAAGAACTGGCTCGCCGCACGCGGCGAGTTCGTGAAGCTCGATCCGCATCCGCTCTTTTTATCGGCGCGCGGCAACCGGATGTCGCCGAACGTCGTGCGCGACCGCGTGAAGCGCGCGGCGCTCGTGGCCGGCATTCCGGCCAACGTCCATCCGCACGTGCTGCGCCATTCGTTCGCGACGCACGTGCTGCAATCGAGCGGCGATCTGCGCGCGGTGCAAGAGCTGCTCGGGCACGCGAGCATCACCGCGACGCAGGTCTATACCGCGCTCGATTTTCAGCATCTCGCGCAGGTGTACGACAAGGCGCATCCGCGCGCGAAGAAGCGCGACTGAATGCCTGCCTCATAACGGGCGTAGACCCCGCCACGCACGATCCGCGCGGCAGAAACTTGCTTTTGATCATTTATGAATACCGTAACGCTGAAACCGTCGAAGGAAAAATCGCTGCTGCGCCGCCATCCGTGGGTTTATGCGAACGCGATCGACCGCATCGACGGCAAGCCCGCCCCCGGCGCCACCGTGATCGTGCGCGCGCACGACGGCCGCTTTCTCGCGCGCGCCGCGTATAGCCCGCAGTCGCAGATCCGCGTGCGGGTCTGGAGCTTCGATGAAGCCGAGCCGATCGATCACGCCTTTTTCAAGCGCCGCGTGCAGCGCGCGATTGCGCATCGTCAGGCGCTCGTCCATGACACGGGCGCGGTGCGGCTGATCTTCGGCGAGGCGGACGGCCTGCCGGGTCTGATCGTCGATTACTACATCGCGGACGATGCCGAGAAGCGGGGCCAACTCGTCTGCCAGTTCATGGCGACGGGCGTCGAGGCATGGAAGGAAGCGATCGTCGCGGCGCTCGTCGGCGCGACCGGTTGCCCGAACGTCTACGAGCGCTCGGACGTGTCGATCCGCGAAAAGGAAGGTCTGGAGCAGACCACCGGCGTGCTGGCCGGCGACCCGCCACCCGCCACGCTGATCACGAACGAAAACGGCGTGCGGTACCACGTCGATGTCCGCTCGGGCCACAAGACCGGCTTCTACGTCGACCAGCGCGACAACCGCGCGCTAGTCCAGGCGTACGCGGCCGAGCGCGACGTGCTCAACTGCTTCTGCTACACGGGCGGCTTCTCGCTCGCTGCGCTCAAAGGCGGCGCGAAACGCGTGGTGTCGATCGATTCGTCGGGCGAAGCACTGGCGCTCGCGCAAGAGAACGTCACCGCGAACGATTTCGACGCGAGCCGCGCGCAATGGCTCGACGCCGACGCGTTCAAGACGCTGCGCCGCCTCTACGACGAGGGCGAGCGCTTCGACCTCGTCGTGCTCGATCCGCCGAAATTCGCGCCGTCGCGCGAGCACGTGGACCGCGCCGCCCGCGCCTACAAGGACATCAACCTGACCGGCTTCAAGCTGCTGCGCCCGGGCGGCCTGCTGTTCACGTACTCGTGCTCGGGCGCGATCGATGCCGACCTGTTCCAGAAGATCGTCGCCGGCGCCGCGGCGGACGCGCGCGTCGACGCCCGCATCCTGAAGCGCCTGGGCGCCGGGGTCGATCACCCGCTTCTGACGGCGTTTCCGGAAGGCGAATACCTGAAAGGTCTATTGTTGCAAATCGCCTGAACGCCCATAGTTAGCGACGAACCGCGCGGACCACGGGCGCTTGACAGTTATGCAACAATCGTGAGCTGTTGGACGCATTGACACCGATTCACGAACCACAGGCGACTCACATGATTCCCGTCACTATCCTGACCGGCTTCCTCGGCAGCGGCAAAACCACGCTGCTCAAGCGCATCCTGAACGAAAAGCACGGCATGAAAATCGCCGTGATCGAGAACGAGTTCGGCGAAGAGAACATCGACAACGAAATCCTCGTGCAAGACTCGGCCGAGCAGATCGTCCAGATGAGCAACGGCTGCATTTGCTGCACGATTCGCGGCGACCTCGCGCGGGCGCTCGGCGACCTGGCGTCGAAGAAGCAGTCGGGCGAGCTCCAGTTCGACCGCGTCGTGATCGAAACGACTGGCCTCGCGAACCCGGGCCCGGTCGCGCAGACGTTCTTCATCGATAGCGAAATCGCCGACGAATTCCTGCTCGACGCGATCATCACGCTCGTCGACGCGAAGCACGCGAACCATCAGCTCGACGAGCACGAAGTCGTGCAGCGCCAAGTCGGTTTCGCTGACCGCCTCTTCATCACGAAGTCGGATCTCGTCGACGAAGCGACGCTGTCGGACCTGCGTCACCGCCTCGTGCACATGAATCCGAAAGCGACGATCAAGGTCGTCAATTTCGGCGAGGCCGACATCAAGGAAATCTTCGACCTGCGCGGCTTCAATCTGAACGCGAAGCTCGAAATCGACCCGGACTTCCTCGCCGAAGACGATCACGACCACGCTCATCACGCCCATGAGCACGATCATGATCACGCCCATGACCACGAGGACTGCGATCACGATCACGGCCACTGCGAGCACGAAGGGCACGAGCACCACCATCACCACGCGCATCACGACGACAAGATCAAGTCGTTCGTCTACCGCAACGATCGCCCGTTCGACCCGAACAAGCTCGAAGACTTCCTCGGCGGCATCCTGCAGATCTACGGCGAGCGTCTGTTGCGCTACAAGGGCGTGCTCTATATGAAAGGCGTCGACCGCAAGGTCGTGTTTCAGGGCGTGCACCAGATGATGGGCAGCGACCTCGCCGCCAAGTGGCTGCCGGTCGAGAAGAAAACCAACAAGATGGTGTTCATCGGCGTCGACCTCCCGCAAGACCTCATCACCGACGGTCTGGACGCCTGCCTCGCGTAAGGCCGCGTTCGATCCGTGACCCATCCCGCATAGGCGAGGCCGGTTTGTGTGCGCTATGGCACCCAAACCGGTTCGCCGCACCCCTGCCCGTGGTAAAACAGGTGAAAGCCCTATGACAGAAGGGGCCGGATGGCCATCGCTTTTTGACCGCTTGCGCGCTATATTTTCGGGATAGCACGTGGGTCCGACATAGCGATGGATCGGTTGCAGAACCGAATTCTGATTCAGTTACAATACGGGCCCACTGGAGAAAGACAACGAATTGCCCGCGCATTGTCTCGCGCATCTGCTGGATGTCGCACAACGATGCCGGGCAGGTACACGGCGCCGGAAAACCTCATCCGGACTATGCCGAACAATACCGAAGCGCTGGCCTGCGCGCCGGTTGGTAAGCGAGCGCGCAGTCCGGCATCGAGATGCTCGGGGGCATCCGAGGATCGGTTTCCTGAGGAGTTCGGCCCCGCAACGGCGCGAAGGGCGGCACGACAGCCCAGCGTCCGTGTTCGCCTGCGCATCAATGACGCTGGTTGCGGGCAACACGAAAGTGCGGGCAATATGTAAGAGTTTTGCCTCACATTGAAGAAGCACGCAGATGACGACGAAACGACTCTTGACCGAAGCCGAAATCCTGAAGATGAGCGAGAAGGATTACATGAATGAGGATCAGCTCGCTTTCTTCAAGAACCGGCTCGAACAGCTGCAGGCGGAAATCCTCCGCAATGCCGGCCAGACGACCGAGAACCTGCGCGAAACCGTGATCGTGCCGGACCCGGCCGACCGCGCGACGATCGAAGAAGAGCATGCGCTTGAACTGCGCACGCGCGATCGCGAACGCAAGCTGCTGAAGAAGGTGCAGCAATCGCTCGCGCGCATCGACTCGGGCGATTACGGCTGGTGCGAGGAAACCGGCGAGCCGATCGGCATTCCGCGTCTGATCGCCCGGCCCACGGCCACCCTGTCGCTCGAAGCGCAGGAACGCCGCGAGCTGCGCCAGAAGCTGTTCGGCGACTGATTGCTGGAACCGCGCGGCCTGCCTGCCGCGCCTGATACGCTGCTTCGTCGAAGAGGCGCACGGTGAACCGCGCGCCTTTTTCTTTTGGTGCGGCCGCGCCACGCCCTTTTCTGCGCATTTCCACGCCCCGGTGATGGCATTCGTTACCGGCGCTGCTCTGATGTCCGGCGCTCCGCTCGCGCAGCTTTTACTGCGTCCCTCGCCTGCGCGCCAATTTCCCTCCTATGCCCTTTGGCCGACTCTTGATAAAGCGGCGCACGCCCTAAAATTAACCGAACGTGCGTTGCATGAGCGCGCGCGCGTCAAGTCGCGCCTCGTCCGCCTACCCGATACGCTCGGGCGGCACATGACTCAGCACCGCCCGGGATCTTCAGCTTTTCAAAAGGAACGCACATGGAGCAATTTCACGGCACGACGATCGTATCCGTGCGGCGCGGCGACAAGGTCGCGCTCGGCGGCGACGGCCAGGTGACGCTCGGCAACATCGTCATGAAAGGCGGCGCGAAGAAAGTCCGGCGCATTTACGGCGGCAAGGTACTCGTTGGCTTCGCCGGCGGCACGGCCGATGCGTTTTCGCTGCTCGACCGCTTCGAAGCCAAGCTCGAAAAACATCAGGGCAACCTGACCCGCGCCGCCGTCGAACTCGCCAAAGACTGGCGCACCGACCGCATGCTGCGCCGCCTCGAGGCGATGCTGATCACCGCCGACGCGCAAACCACCCTCGTCATCACCGGCAACGGCGACGTGCTCGATCCCGAAGAGGGAATCTGCGCGATCGGCTCGGGCGGCGCGTATGCGCAGGCCGCGGCCCGCGCGCTCGCCGAAAATACGGATCTTTCGCCGCGCGACATCGTCGAAAAGTCTTTGGCGATTGCCGGTGACATGTGTATCTATACCAACCATAACCGCGTCATCGAGACGATCGAGTGAGGCAACGATGAGCACCATGACCCCCGCCGAGATCGTCTCGGAACTCGACAAACACATCATTGGCCAGAAGCGTGCGAAACGCGCGGTGGCCGTCGCGCTGCGCAACCGGTGGCGCCGCCAGCAAGTCGCCGATCCGCTGCGCCAGGAAATCACGCCGAAGAACATTCTGATGATCGGGCCGACGGGCGTTGGCAAAACCGAAATCGCGCGGCGTCTCGCGAAGCTCGCCGACGCGCCGTTCATCAAGATCGAAGCGACCAAGTTCACGGAAGTCGGCTACGTGGGGCGCGACGTCGACAGCATCGTGCGCGACCTGATCGAAATCTCCGTCAAGGAGACGCGCGAGACGGAAATGCGCAAGGTCCGTTCGAAAGCGCAAGACCAAGCCGAAGACCGCATCCTCGACATCCTGCTGCCGAGCGCGCGTCCGGTCGGCTTCGGCTCGACGGCGCCGGCTTCGAGCGATCACGGCGACGACGGCAACGCCACGCGCCAGACGTTCCGCAAGCGCCTGCGCGAAGGCTCGCTCGACGACAAGGAAATCGAGCTCGATGTCGAATCGCCGCAAATCGGCATGGACATCATGGGCCCGCCGGGCATGGAAGACATGACCGAGCAAATCCGCTCGATGTTCGCGAATCTGGGCGGCGGCAAGAAAACGCGCCGCAAGCTCAAGGTCAAGGAAGCGCTGAAGGTTCTCACGGACGAAGAAGCATCGAAGATGCTCAACGACGAGGAAGTGAAGGCGAAGGCCGTGCAGAACGTCGAGCAGAACGGCATCGTGTTTCTCGACGAAATCGACAAGATCGCCTCGCGCAGCGAGACGGGCGGCGCCGAGGTGTCCCGCCAGGGCGTGCAGCGCGATCTGCTGCCGCTCGTCGAAGGCACGACGATCAATACAAAGTACGGCACGGTGAAGACGGATCACATCCTCTTCATCGCGAGCGGTGCGTTCCATCTGTCGAAGCCGAGCGACTTGATCCCCGAGCTGCAAGGGCGCTTTCCGATTCGTGTCGAGCTCGATTCGCTGTCGGTTGAGGACTTCGAAGCAATTCTCATCGCGACCGACGCGAGCCTCGTCAAGCAATACCAGGCGCTGCTCGCGACTGAAGACGTGCAGCTCGATTTCGCCGCAGACGGCATCCGCCGGATGGCCGAAATCGCGTTCTCGGTCAACGAGAAGACTGAGAACATCGGCGCGCGGCGCCTGTACACAGTGATCGAAAAGCTGCTCGAGGAAGTATCTTTCGCGGCGGGCAATCACTCGGGCACAGCGGTGAAGATCGATGCGGCATACGTCGATAGCGCTCTGGGTGAAGTGTCGCAAAGCGAGGATCTGTCTCGCTACGTGCTGTAAGCGGTTACGCGTAAAGCGTTAAACCAAGAGAAAACGGGCGGCCTGCATCGCGCAGGACCGCCCGTTTTTTATTCGACGCGGAAAACGTGAACAAACGTTACTGCTTCACCGGCCGCTTCGAGAGCTTGCGCTGCAGCGTGCGCCGATGCATGTTCAACGCACGCGCCGTCGCCGAGATATTGCCGCCGTTCTCAGCCAGCGCCCGCTGAATGTGCTCCCACTCGAGCCGCGCGACGGAAAGCAGCGTCGGGTGCTCGATGGCCTCCTCAGCCGTCGCGGCGCTCGCCTCCGCCTGCAACGCCGCGAGAATCGATTCGACGTTGGCCGGCTTGGCGAGGTAGTTGTCGGCCCCGTCCTTCACTGCCTGCACGGCTGTCGCAATGCTCGCGTAGCCGGTGAGGATCAGCATCCGCGCGGCGGGCTGCAATTCGCGCAGCGGCGCGACGAGACTCAAACCCGAATCGCCCCCCAAATGCAGGTCGACCGTGATCTGCCCAAACTTCTGCTGGTTCGCGAGCTTGATCGCTTCGTCGGCATTCGGCGCCGTGTGAACCGTGTACCCCCGGCGCGTCAGCCCTCGGGCCAGGATGCCCGAGAACACTTCGTCGTCGTCGATGACCAGGAAATTCATATCGCTCATGTGTTTTTCTCCCTCGTATCGGTTGAAGCGGAAGCGGCGTGGCCCGCGCCTGCCTCCCCTTTGGCTGCGGGCAGACGAAGCACCGCCCGCGTGCCGCGCGGCTTGCCGTCGGCAAGCTCGATCTCGCCGCCAAGCCGCGCCGCAGCCGTGAAAGCCAGATAGAGCCCCACGCCGTGGCCACCTTGCGTGCTGTCTACCGGCATCGCGCCGAGCCTGCCGCGCAACTGCGGCGGAATGCCCGGCCCTGAATCGCAGACCTCGAACTCGATTTCGCCATTCACGCTCGATGCGGCGAGCGTGACGCGATCGCGGCTCGCGCGCGCGGCGTTGTCGAGCAGGATGGTCAGAATCTGGCTGACGGCGACCGTGTCGTCAAGCCACACGCCTGTGGGCACGACGCCGATCCGTTCGAATTTCACGTGCGGATGGCGCAAGCGCCACTGGGCGGCAAAACTTTCGAGCCACTCGTCGAGCGTTTGCCGATGGGACGCCACCGACGCCCGGCTTCGCAAGCGCGCTAGTGCGGATGTGCAGAGCGTCATCTGCTGTTCGAGCAGATCCAGATCGGCGGAATACGGCGCAAGCCCTTTGTCGCTGCGAGCCGCGTCGCGCAACTCCTCGGACAGCATCGCGATAGTCGATAGCGGGGTACCGATTTCGTGAGCGACCGTGGCCGCCTGCACGCCCAGCGCGACCGCCCGCTCATCACGCAAGAGACGCTGCTGCGCATCGGCAAGCGCGGCGTCGCGCAGACGCAGCCCGTTCGACATGCGCGCGACGAACCACGCGATCAACCCGACGCTCACCATGAAGTTCACCCACATGCCAGCGCGATAGTAGTCGAACAGGTTGGCGGGGTTGTCCATGTTGAGGGGGATCGAATCGAACCCGAGCGCCGCGTAGCAGCAGACCGCGAACGCCGCGAGCCAGATCATCAAGTGCCACGGCAGGACGGCGGCGGCGATCGCGAGCGAAGGCAGGTAAAGCGAGACGAACGGGTTCGTCGTGCCGCCCGACAGAAAGAGCAGTGCGGACAACGCACCGAGGTCGACCCACAACTGGCCGAGCAGCTCGAAATTGGTCTCGGGCCGCGCCCGCGCGACACGTACCCAGGTGAGCGCATTGAAGACGACTTCGAGCGTGATCACCATGAGCATGGCCGGCAGCGGCAAATGCACGCCGAAGAAGATCTGCACAACGGCAATGGTGACAAGCTGGCCGATGATCGCCAGGCAACGCAGCCAGAACAGGTGGCCGAGATTCACGCGGCCGGTATTGGTTATTCGGTGCATCGCACGAGTTTAACCGCTCGGCGCTTCCGGGGACACAGTGACGATGGCCTCGGCGAGACACTCCGGGCACAGGCAACGCATATTGGGTACCAAGCGCTCGGACGGCACGGCGGGCATCGACGTGCACCAACAGTTGAACGGTTCGGATGGGTCGGCGCGCTTGCCGCAATCGAACGCGCGGCCGCAGCGCGGACAGCGTGCGCTCGCGCCGGCGGGCGACGCGGAGCGAGTCGGGGAGGAGGAGCCTGAATGAGTCATGACGCGTCGAAACAACAATCGAAACTGAGTCGAATCAAGCGGATAAATGCATGATGCCACGGCTCGCGGGGCTCGCCGGAGAACGGCGTAAAAACCACCGTCCTATGACGTTTGGATGACCGGTAAAAACCGTGCTGCGCTGCGCCAGTCCTGTACAATTCGCCCTGTTTCGCCCGTCTCAACCGTTTGTTCCGTGCCGAGTTTGCCGCCATGTCCGAGCCCGTCGACCTCTCGCAGATTGCCCCCACGCTGAAAGCCGAAATTCTCGCGGAAGCGCTGCCCTATATTCGCCAGTATCACGGCAAGACCGTGGTCATCAAATACGGCGGCAATGCAATGACCGAAGAGCGCCTGAAGCAAGGCTTCGCGCGCGACGTCATTCTGCTGAAGCTGGTCGGCATCAACCCGGTGATCGTGCACGGCGGCGGCCCGCAGATCGATCAGGCGCTCAAGAAGATCGGCAAGCAAGGCACGTTCATCCAGGGCATGCGCGTCACCGACGAAGAGACGATGGAAGTCGTCGAATGGGTGCTCGGCGGCGAGGTGCAGCAAGACATCGTCACGCTCATCAATCATTTCGGAGGCCATGCCGTGGGCCTCACGGGCAAGGACGGCGGCCTGATCCACGCGCGCAAGCTGATGATGCCGGACCGCGACAACCCCGGCCAATATGTCGACATCGGCCAAGTGGGCGAAGTCGAGGCGATCAACCCGGCTGTCGTGCGCGCACTGCAGGACGACGCGTTCATTCCGGTCATCTCGCCGATCGGCTTCGGCGAAGACGGTCTCTCGTACAACATCAATGCGGATCTGGTCGCGGGCAAGCTCGCTGTCGTGCTGAACGCCGAAAAGCTCGTGATGATGACGAACATCCCCGGCGTGATGGACAAGGCGGGCAACTTGTTGACGGATCTGTCGGCGCGCGAGATCGACGCGCTCTTCGCCGACGGCACGATCTCGGGCGGCATGCTGCCGAAGATCGCTTCCGCGCTCGACGCCGCGAAGAGCGGCGTGCGCTCGGTCCACATTATCGACGGCCGAATCGAGCACTCGGTGCTGCTCGAAATCC
Organism: Trinickia camelliae; assembly: GCF_053525655.1. Classification (NCBI taxonomy): domain Bacteria; kingdom Pseudomonadati; phylum Pseudomonadota; class Betaproteobacteria; order Burkholderiales; family Burkholderiaceae; genus Trinickia; species Trinickia camelliae. The sequence goes on along the minus strand of NZ_JBCHAA010000003.1, from coordinate 276,595 downwards.
TGACCGAGCAGCCGTTCGGCACGATGATCCGCTCGCATTGAGCCCGACCCGCGAAGCGCGGCGCGCATAATGGCGCCGTGCTTCGCCTGCTGTCCGGGCGCATGTATCCCGCTCTGCCCCGCCCCCTCGCCATGCCCACCTCTCGCTCCAAGCGGCGCCGGCCGCACGTCAACACAGGCGGCCCCGTCTGGCTGTTCGATCTCGACAACACGCTGCACCACGCGTCGTACAAGATCTTCCCGGCGATCAATCAAGCGATGACGCAGTACATCATCGATACGCTACAAGTCGAGCTCGACGTAGCGAACCGTCTGCGCACCGGCTACACGGAGCGCTACGGCGCGGCCTTGCTCGGGCTCACACGGCATCATCCGATCGATCCGCACGACTTCCTTAAGGAAGTGCACAACTTCCCCGACCTCGGCCCGATGGTGCGCGCCGAGCGCGGCCTGGCGCGCCTCGTCGCCGCGCTGCCGGGACGCAAGATCGTGCTGACCAACGCCCCGGAAGCCTACGCGCGCGCGGTGCTGCGAGAGCTCTCGATCGAGCGCCTGTTCGAGCGCGTGATCGCCATCGAGCACATGCGCGACCGCCGCGTGTGGCGCGCGAAACCCGACGCCTCGATGCTGCGCCGGGCGATGCGCGACGCGCACGTGCCGCTATCCGACGCGATCCTCGTCGAAGACACACGCGGGCACCTGAAGCGCTACAAGCGCTTGGGGATCAAGACAGTTTGGATCGTCGGCCATCTACCCACTGCGACTCAGGCAAACGGCACCCCGGCGCGCCAGCCGGGCACGGGTCGTCCCCACTATGTCGATCGTCGCATTCGTTCGTTAAAATCACTTCGAGTGAGTACTCGATCGGGGCGACAAAAATGCAGCCGACTCAAAAGCATGACGCGGCCGTAAATAGCGAGGACGCGCAGTACCAGCAGGACCACGCGGAAGAGACCCATCCAGTGGGCGCCCGCGCGCCGCGCCTAAAACCCGGCGAGCGGAGGGTGCATATCCTCCAGACGCTCGCCGCGATGCTGGAAGCCCCAAAAAGCGAAAAGATCACGACCGCGGCGCTGGCCGCACGGCTCGGCGTATCGGAAGCCGCGCTCTATCGGCATTTCGCGAGCAAGGCGCAGATGTTCGAAGCGCTGATCGAGTTCATCGAAGAGACCTTTTTTGGCCTCGTCAACCAGATCACGGCGAAGGAGCCGAACGGCGTGCTGCAAGCGCGTGCGATCGGCTTGATGCTGCTCAACTTTTCCGCGAAAAATCCCGGCATGACGCGCGTGTTGACGGGCGAGGCGCTCGTCGGCGAGCACGAGAGGCTCGCCGAACGCGTCACGCAGATGCTCGAGCGCATCGAAGCGTCGCTCAAGCAGTGTCTGCGGCTGGGACTGATGGAGGCCAATCAGAAATCGGCCGAGTCCCCGGTGCCGCTGCCGACCGACTACGACCCTGCCGTGCGCGCGAGCCTCGTCATCAGCTACGTGCTCGGACGTTGGCACCGATATACAAAGAGCGGCTTCTCGCGCGCGCCGGGCGAGCACGCCGACGCGCAACTGCGGCTGATCCTTCAATAGTCCAGAATGTCTTGGGCGGGTTCGATGCCCGTCAGTCGATCGGCCGCCCCGCCGTCTCGCGAATAAACGGAAGCGCAAGCAACGACACGCCCCCGCAGCCGATCAGATACCACGCCGGAGCGAGCGGGCTGCCCGACAGCTCGATCAGCCACGTCGCGAAGAACTGCGCGAAGCCGCCGAAAATCGACACCCCGAGGCAGTAGACGATCGACATCCCGGTCGCCCGAATCTCGCGCGGAAACAGCTCGGGCAACATCACGATGTTCGGCACGGCGGTGAATGCGACCAGCACTGCGAGAACGGCGACTACAGAAAGCAGCACGGGCACGGTCGGATAGGCATTGATCAGCATGAACGCCGGATAGACCACGAGCACGAGCAGCACGCGCGACACCCACAGCACCGGCTTGCGGCCGACTCGGTCCGACAGCGCCCCCGCAAACGGCGAGCAGATCACGGTCATGAGTGCGGCGGTCCACGATGCCCACAGCGCGAGCGACATCGGCATGTTCAGCATCCGGATCGCGTAGGTCGACAGATAGAACAGCACGATGTAGTTCGCTGCAGTGCCGCCGATCGTCGTCACGACGCCCGTCGTGATCGCGCTCGCGTGGTGGCGGAAGATCGTGCGCGCGGGGTGCGCGACGGGCTCGGCGGCCGGCTTCGTTGCCGGCTGGCGATCGCCGGTCTCGACGCCCGGCAGCGTCTCGTCGAGATGTCGGCGGATATAGCTGCCGATCGGCCCCATCGCCATGCCGATCACGAACGGAATGCGCCAGCCCCAGCTTTCGAGCGACGGCGTCGACAAGCTCGCCGCCAACACCACGCCAAGCAACGACCCGCACACCGTGTTGAGCCCCTGGCTCACGAACTGCCAGCTGCCGTAGAAGCCGCGCGTACGGTCGCTGCCGTATTCGAGCAGAAGCGAGGTCGACGCGCCGACCTCGCCGCCGATCGCAAAGCCCTGGATCAGCCGCGCGAGGATCACGAGCGCAGGCGCGGCAACACCGATCATCGCGTAAGTCGGCGCGAACGCGATGATCGCCGAACCGAGCGTCATGAGCCACAGCGTGAGGCTCATCGCGGCCTTGCGGCCCGCGCGGTCCGCGTAGCCGCCGAGCACGATGCCGCCGATCGGCCGCATGATGAAGCCGACGCCGAAGGTGCCCACGGCCAGCATCAATTGCGCGAGCGATCCGTGAACCGGGAAATACAGCTTGCCGATGATCGTCGCGAAGAAGCTGTAGATCGTGAAGTCGAAAAACTCGAGGCCGTTGCCGATCGTGATCGCAGCGATCGCCTTCGGCTTCGAGATGCGCTTGGGTTGAACAGCGCCGGCGCTCTGCGGGCCGGTCGCGTCAGCGGCGGAATATTCCATGTCTCTCTCCATGCGTGGTGCGCTGGCCGCTCAGGCGGCTTCAGGCACTATGTCGTGCTCAAAGGAGGAACGCCTCGGCGAGCTTCACCCAGTACGCGGCGCCTGTCGCGAGACAGTCGTCGTTGAAGTCGTAGCCCGGGTTGTGGACCATGCAGCCGCCCTCCCCGTCGCCATTGCCGATGATCAGGTAGCTGCCCGCGCACCGTTCGAGCAGGAACGCGAAGTCCTCGCTGCCCGTGAGCGGCTCCATGTCTCGGATCAGGCCGGCCTCGCCGACCCAGTCGAACGCGACCTGGCGAGCGAAAGCGGTCATCTCCACATCGTTGACGAGCACCGGATAGCGGCGCTGGTAGTCGATCTCGGCGCGCGCGCCGTACACGGCGGCCTGCGCGTGAATCACTTCGGTGATGCGTTTTTCGAGGAGATCGCGCACTTCTGGTCTCAGCGCGCGCACCGAGAGGCGCATTTCCGCACTGTCCGGAATTACGTTCGGCGCCTCTCCCGCGTGGATCGCGCCGACCGTGATGATCGCCATGTCGAGCGGCGCGACGTTGCGCGCGACGATCGTCTGCAGCGCCAGCACGATCTGCGCGCACACGACGACCGGATCGATGGCCTTGTGCGGCACCGCGCCGTGGCCGCCGCGGCCGATCACTTTCGCTATCACCGTATCGGACGACGCCATGAACGAGCCCGGCAGGAAGCCGAACTTGCCGGTCGGGTGGCCGGGCATGTTGTGCATCGCGAACACGGCATCGCACGGGAAGCGCTCGAACAGGCCGTCTTCGAGCATTTTCTTGGCGCCCGCGAGGCCTTCCTCGGCTGGTTGGAAAATCAGATTCAGCGTGCCGTCGAACGATTTCTCGCGCGCGAGGTGTTTCGCGGCGGCAAGCAGCATCGCCGTGTGGCCGTCGTGGCCGCACGCGTGCATCTTGCCGGGGAGCTTGCTTGCGTACGGAAGGCCGGTCTGCTCGTGGATCGGCAGCGCGTCCATATCGGCACGCAAGCCAAGGCGCCGCGTGCCATTGCCTACTTTCAGTTGCCCCACCACACCGGTCTTTCCGAGCCCGCGATGGACCGTGTAGCCCCACGCCTCGAGCCGCTCTGCGACCAGATCGCCGGTCGCCACTTCCTCGTACGCGAGCTCCGGATGCGCGTGGATCTGGCGCCGCAAGGCGATCATTTCGTCTTCCAAATCGGCGATGCCGGCAGGGATTGCCATCGTGTTCACGGTGCTGTCTCCGTCTGTGATTTGCATCGACGCAGCATAGCCAGCGATATTGTTGGGAGGCAGGCGTAGAATCGTCGCGACAGCAACCAATGGTTGCCGTTCGGTATGCCAAGTCAAGGCGCCGCAAAGCCCTTGGCCGCATCCGGCGGCCGACGAGTTCATCCGATGAAACTCCATCAGCTCACCACCCTTGCTGCCATCGCCGACACCGGCAGCATCCGCGCCGCCGCTCGCTCGCTGGGCGTCTCGCCGGCCGCCGCGACCAAGGCGGTGCGCGAGCTCGAAGCCGACCTGCGCGCGCCGCTCGTGATCCGCGGCACGAGCGGCATTACGTTCACGGAGTACGGCCGCGCGCTCGTCGTCCATGCGCGGCTCGTGCTCGGCCAGCTGGCGCGCGCCGAGGCCGAACTCGACTCGATGCGCGGCCGCGCGGCCGGGAAGCTGTCGATCGGGGTCACACCGTGGGTGGCGCTGACCTTCCTGCCGGAGACGGTGAAGCGTTTCCGCGAGCGCATGCCCGAAGTCCAGCTCGAATTCTTCGAGGGGCTTCTTGCCGTCGTTCAGCCGCGTCTGCGCGACGGCAGCCTCGACTTCTCGATCGGACGGCCGCCGCCCGCGTCGCCGCAGTCGGAGTTTCAGAATGTGCCGCTCTTTTCGACCCACTCGGCCGTGGTCGCGCGGCGCGATCATCCGCTCGCCCAATGCCGCACGCTGCTCGAACTCGAAGACGCCGAATGGGTGCTGAACTGGGACCCGGCGAGCCGCGAGTCGATTTCGGAGAACGTCTTTCTGCGCCGGGGGATGAAGGTGCCGCGCACGATCCATCTCGCGCATTCGCTCGCGATCGTGCTTGGGCTCATCGCGCATACCGACATGCTCAGCATCTTCCCGTGGCCGCTCGTCGAGGTCAGCATCGGCAAGGAGAACCTGTGGGCGCTGCCGTTGCGCGAGACGGTCGACGAGACGCTCGTCTCGGTCGTCTCGCGTCGGGGCGCGCCGCCGAGCCCCGCTGGGGCGTGCTTTCTCGAATGCCTGCGCGAGGTGATCGACGAGGGTGCGCGCTCGGACGATCCGGACCGGCGGCGGCTCTTTCATTCGATCGAGCTGCTGCTCTGAATCGATGCGGTGCACGTCTGCTGCGCCGCGCACGGCATCCGTCGCCGAAATGCGGACTATGCAGCAAGCGCCGTCGCCGCAGAATTTTTTCCGCTATACTTTGCCGTCTGTCGTGAAATTCGCTGCGCATACTTCGTATAGGCGCGGGACGGATTTCCTCACAGCGCGCCGATTTGCTGACTCGATTGCGGGCGCGCGAACCTTCGAAAGCGAAGGTTCACTATAAATGCGGCTAAAGAGGTCGTCAGCCGCGCACTTCCTCCCTTCGCGCACGCCGACACCATTTAGCCGCCCCTGTCAGAAGGCGGAATAAATGGAATCGATCGGTATCGTCGCTCCACAAAAAATGCAGTTCACCGAGCCGCTCGCGATGCAGAACGGCAGCTCGCTCGACAGCTACGACCTCATGGTCGAAACCTACGGCACGCTCAACGCGGCGCGCTCGAACGCGGTGCTCGTCTGCCACGCGCTGAACGCGTCGCATCACGTCGCGGGCGTCTACGCCGACGAGCCCAAGAACGTCGGCTGGTGGGACAACATGGTCGGCCCCGGCAAGCCGCTCGATACGAACCGCTTCTTCGTGATCGGCGTGAACAACCTCGGCTCGTGCTTCGGCTCGACCGGTCCGATGAGCCTCAATCCCGCGACGGGCAAGCCGTATGGCGCGAGCTTTCCGGTCGTGACGGTCGAAGATTGGGTGAACGCGCAGGTGCGCGTCGCCGACGCGTTCGGCATCGAGCGCTTCGCGGCCGTGATGGGCGGCAGCTTGGGCGGCATGCAGGCGCTCGCCTGGAGCACGATGTATCCGGAGCGCCTCGGCCACTGCATCGTGGTCGCGTCGACGCCGAAACTCTCCGCGCAGAACATCGCGTTCAACGAAGTCGCACGCTCGGCGATCCTGTCGGACCCGGACTTCCACGGCGGCGACTACTACGCGCACGGCGTGAAGCCGAAGCGCGGCCTGCGCGTGGCGCGGATGATCGGTCACATCACGTATCTCTCGGACGACGACATGGCGGTCAAATTCGGCCGCGCGCTGCGTCGCGCCGAAGGCGCCTTGGATGAATACAACTTCAACTTCGACGTCGAATTCGAAGTGGAATCGTACCTGCGCTACCAGGGTGACAAGTTCGCCGATTACTTCGACGCGAACACCTATCTCCTGATCACGCGCGCGCTCGACTACTTCGATCCGGCCAAGGCGTTCGACGGCGACCTGACTGCCGCGCTCGCGCACACCAAGGCGAAGTACTTGATCGCGAGCTTCTCGACCGACTGGCGGTTCGCCCCCGCGCGCTCACGCGAGATCGTGAAGGCGCTGCTCGACCACAAGCGCCAAGTGACCTACGCCGAAATCGACGCGCCGCACGGCCACGACGCCTTCCTGCTCGACGACGCGCGCTATCACAACCTGATGCGCGCCTATTACGAACGCATCGCCGAGGAGGTGGGCGCATGAACCAGCACGCTATCGATAGCCTCACCGCACGCTCCGACTTCCGCGCGATCGCCCGCTGGGTCGAGCCGCGCTCGACCGTGCTCGACCTCGGCTGCGGCGACGGCTCGCTGCTCCAGCTCCTTTCCGAAGAACTCGAAGTCTCGGGCTACGGGATCGAGATCAACGACGCCGGCGTGCTCGCGTGCGCGAAGAACGGCGTGAACGTGATTCAGCAAAACCTCGAAGACGGCCTGCGCCTCTTCGAAGACGGCAGCTTCGATTTCGCCGTCCTCTCGCAGACGCTGCAGACCATCCACCAGACCGCCGCGATCCTGCGCGAGACGGTGCGCGTCGGCAAAGAGTGCATTGTGTCGTTTCCGAACTTCGGCTATTGGGCGCACCGGCTCTCGGTGATTCAGGGCCGCATGCCGGTGTCGAAATCGCTGCCTTATCAGTGGCACAACACGCCGAACGTCCGTGTGCTCACGATCAAGGACTTCGAGGCGCTCGCGCCGGAAGTCGGTATCGAAATTCTCGACCGCGTCGTGCTGCACGGCGGTCAGACGGTGAGGTGGGGGGTTAACTGGCGTGGTAGTCTTGCGGTCTATCGCGTTAAAAAAGGGTAGCCCCATCAAACGAGACATGCCCGATCCGGTCAACGAGCAGGCAAAAGAGCCGGTGAATCAGCAGGAACAGGACCAGAAACCGCCGCACGAGCCCCATGAGCACCATGAGCCGCCCGCGCTGAGCGCCCACGAGGCGCATCCGGGCTGGCGTGCGTTCCTGAACCGGCACATGCTGATTTGCGTCTTTCTCGGCTTCACGTCGGGATTGCCGCTCTTTACGCTCGTCTATCTCGTGCAGGCGTGGCTCCGCTCGGAAGGCGTCAATCTCAAGGAAATCGGCCTCTTCGCGCTGATCCAGTTCCCGTACACGTGGAAGTTCATCTGGGCGCCGCTCATGGACCGCTACGTCCCGCGCCTGCCGGGCTGGCGTCCGGGTCGGCGGCGCGGCTGGATGCTCGTCACGCAACTGCTGGTCGCGGGGGCGATCGCGTCGCTCGGCTTCGTCTCGCCGCGCACCGATATCTGGACCGTGGCCGCGCTCACCGCGCTCGTCGCCCTCTTCGGCGCGAGTCAGGACATCGTGATCGACGCCTACCGGCGCGAGCTGCTGCGCGACACCGAGCAGGGCCTCGGCAACGCGGTCCACGTGAACGCCTACAAGATCGCGGCGCTGATTCCCGGCTCGCTCTCGCTGATCCTCTCCGACCACATGCCGTGGGACGTCGTGTTCGCCGTCACGGCCGCGTTCATGCTGCCCGGCATGGTCATGACGCTTCTCGTGCGCGAACCCGAGATTCACGGCGCGCCGCCGAAGAATCTGCGCGAAGCTATCGCGCTGCCCTTCTCCGAATTCATCGCGCGCGACGGCTGGCGCACGGCGCTCGTCATCCTCGGCTTCATCTTCCTCTACAAGCTCGGCGACACGATGGCGACCACGCTGTCGACGTCGTTCTTCCTCGACATCGGCTTCGACAAGACGCAGATCGGCGTGATCGCGAAGACGACGGCGTTCTGGGCGAGCATCGCGGGCGGCATCATCGGCGGCGCGTGGCTGGTGAAGATCGGCATTGCGCGCGGGCTGTGGATCTTCGGCATCCTGCAGATCGTGTCGACGCTCGGCTTCGCGTGGCTCGCGAAAATCGGCCCGTCGGCGGCGGCACTCGCGCTGATCTATGGCTTCGAGACGTTCGCGACCGGCCTGACGATGGCCGCGTTCGTCGCGTACATCGCGAGCACCACCGACCCCCGCTACACCGCGACGCAGTTCGCGCTCTTCACGAGCCTCGCCTCGGTGCCGCGCACGCTCGCTTCGGCGTCGAGCGGCTTCGTCGTCGCCAAGATCGGCTGGTTCGATTACTTCCTCGTGTGCGCCGTGCTCGCGCTGCCCGGCATGCTGCTGTTGCCGATGATCGCGCCTTGGAGGGCCCGGTCGTGAGCGCAACGGCTTCGTCGGCGCTACGCCGCATGGCGGCGCTGCTTTGCGCTGGCGCTTTGCTTTCGAGCTTGCCGATCGCGGCCACCGCGCAGACGGCGTCGAGCACGCCCGTGAGCCCATCCTTGGCGACGCCCACGCCGCCCATGCCCGCGCCGGCGCCCGCGAAAACACCCGCCAGCGCACCGTCCGCCTTGCCGCCGAGCGCACCTGCCGCGTCCAGCGACGCTGCGGTCTATCAACAGAACCGCAACCTCCAAGTGCGCTTCGGTAACGCGACCACGTTCCGCAACCTGATTCCGTCGTCGGTACTCGACGAACAAGCCGCCGACGAATACGCCGACATCCTGCATGGCGCGGAGCAAACCGGCCGCCTACTGCCGGATTCCGACCCGCGCGTGAAACTCGCGCGCGACATCGCAGCCAAGGTGACGCCGTACGCGGCGAAGTGGAACGACCGCGTGAAGACCTGGAAGTGGGAAGTGAACGTGGTGCGCTCGACGGAGATCCGCATGTACTGCCTGCCCGGCGGCAAGATCGTCGTCTACAGCGGGCTGTTGGATCGCGTGCATTTGAACGAAGACGAGCTTGGCGTGCTGTTCGGCCATGAAATCGCACATGCGCTGCGCGAACATGCGCGCGAAAGGCTCGGCGAGCAGCAGTCGGGGCAGCTCGGCACGGGGGCGATCCCCCAGCTCTTCGGCCTCGCCGATCTCGGCGCGACGCCGCTCGGCATCGGCTCGCAGCTTCTCGCGATGCGCTACACGCCGACCGACGAAACCGAGGCCGACGTGATCGGCAGCGACATCGCCGCGCGCGCGGGCTTCGATCCGCGCGCGGCCATCACGCTGTGGGACAAGCTCGCCGCGGCGACGCACGCGAACAAGGAGCAAGGCTTCATCTACGTGCATCCGTACAGCGCAGCGCGGCGTCACGACATCATGAAGCGCCTGCCCGACATGCTCGTGCTGTATGCGAAGGCGAAGGGCGTGCCGGTCGAGGCGTTGCCGGACTATGCGGGCATCGCTGCGGTGAAGCAGCGCGCGTCGCGCGAGTAGGCGTTCGCCGGGTGGCAGCGACACTGCGTGCGCGTGCAGTCGTCGCGCTCGTCGTCTGTCGGAGCGCTGGGGGAGTGCACGCCCGCTCAGCCTAAGAAGAGTGAGAAACCGGCCTATCGGAATTGTCTGATGGATATCTCGAAACCCGCTCGACACAGTGGAGGCTCCACTATCTCGAAAGGCGAGGTTTCCACTTGGCTAAATTGCTACGCAACGATGGGGCCGTCATCGGAGCGCAAATCACGCTGGTCGCGGGCAACCAGCTTCCATTGAAAGTGTCTGGATTGGGGTCGAACCGTCGGCATCTCATTCTGATGAGCGACCACCGCTCAGTCCGGGTCCTTCCGGTCAGAGTCGACCACCAAAACGTCGAGCAGCGCCTCATGCTGGAAGCGGGCGAATGCGGTATTTCGTGCCAGCAAATTGCTCACGTCGAAGCCTACGTCAGCGATGAACGCGGTCATCCGCTGCGCCGCGATTTAGATACGCCGCAGCTTGCCGTCCAGATACTCCCGAAACTCGAATTGCCGTCCGCCATGACTGAAGCGGGAACGTTGGCGCGGATGTTGATTTCGGAAAATGCGGGACCGGAAAGTCCAGATTTCGTCAGCCTGCACGAGGCGCGAGAAGCGATGCAGTGGATGGTCATCGTGTTGAGAAATCGTCTCAAACTCGGCGCTCGCCATTTTGCCGCAGGTCAGCAGGCGACCACTTTGGAAACGTTGATTAAAGCGCCCAATCAAGTCGATGGGTTTGAAAAATACCCAGATATCGTGCTTAAGCAGCAAAATTTAATAGATAGGGTGATTAAGAGCGCCAACGACGGAACGCACAGACTCAATAAGCAATATCGAGACTACGTTGAAATTGCATTAGCGGTGGCACGTGGCGAGCTAACGAGCGCTGATCCCTGTCCGACCGGCCTCTATGCGTGGCGCACTACCGGGGCAAGTTGCCTGGCAGCAACTTTGTCAAATTCACGACGAAGGGCGGACAAGATTTCTATACGTTGAAGGATGATTTCCTATCGAAAGCGCAACCCCGCACAGGAGGGCAGCCATGATGCGCATAAGCGCCACGAGCCTCATTGCGGCATCGTTGTCAGCCTCGCTCATCTGCACGACAAGTTTTGCTGCAGACGACCTTCCCGAGGGATTTGGCGAAAAGCCAGCCTCGAGATTCGTCGTATCCGAAAATCCATACTACAAAGACCCGCGGATCGCCTTAAAGAACGGGGTTGCCGCTTACAAAAAAAACCATCAAACCAATCATCTCTGTGTCGTTGGCTACCAATGGAAACGCGGAAACATTCAGGTTTGGGTTCTCTGGAAAGAAGAAAAGGAGCTTCTTCTTTGGGATGGCGCATTGGACCCCGATAGTCGAGCAGAAAGTTTCAACGGCGTTCGCCGCGCCCTGGAACTCGGCAAAGACACGGTCAAAACCGAGGATGACATCAACGGCAGCACCTACCTTGAAACGGAACAATGGTGGCACGCCGTCGCCGACGACTGCATGAAGCACGGCGAAAAGTATGTCATCAAGCCGTTCAAGGCCGCCAAGCCACGCGCCGACTAACCCGCCAACCCAAGAACGCTTGGGCCAATATCGAGCTTGACGGGGGCAAAGCCCCCGCTCCCTCAGCCCTTCACCTTATGGTCGTAATCGATGGTCAGCGGCGCGTGATCGCTGAACTTGATATCGCGAAAGATCGACGTGCTTTTCGCCTTGCCAGCGATGCCCGGCGTCGCGATCTGATAGTCGATGCGCCACCCGACGTTCTTCGCATACGCCTGCCCGCGATTGCTCCACCACGTGTACTGCTCGGGCCGCTGATCGAGCGTGCGAAACACGTCGACGTACCCGACTTCGTCGAAGAGCTGCGTCAGCCACGCGCGTTCTTCGGGCAGGCAGCCTGAGTTCTTCTGATTGCTCTTCCAGTTCTTGATGTCGATTTCCTTGTGGACGATGTTCACGTCGCCGCAAAGGATCACTTCGCGCTTCTTGGAAAGCTCCGCAAGGTGCGGCATGAACTCGTCCATGAAGCGGTACTTCGCCTGCTGGCGATCGTCGCCGCTCGACCCGGACGGCACGTACACCGACACCACCGACAGCTTCCCGAACCGCGCTTCCACATAGCGCCCTTCGGGGTCGAACTCTTCGCTGCCGAAGCCGATCACCACGTCGTCCGGCTCATGGCGCGTATAGACGCCCGCGCCGCTGTAGCCCTTTTTCTCCGCATGCTGGAAATAGCCGTTGAAGCCGTGCGGCGCGAGAAACTCGGGCGTCATGTCGTCCTGCGAGCACTTCAATTCCTGAACGCAAAGCACGTCGGCTTTCTGCTCGCCGAACCACTCGAAAAAGCCCTTTTTCGCGGCGGAGCGGATGCCGTTCAGATTGGCGGTAATCACACGCAGCATAGTGTTCCCTAAGTTCTTGTCGATGGATGGAGTGCGGCCGATGCACCGCTCGCGCGCGGCGCACCGTGCCGTAGCGGTCATTCGACCTTGACGCCTTTGAGCGCTTCCTTCGCGGGCGGAAATTCGAGCTTCATGCCTTCGAGTTCGCGCAGCAGCAACTCGGCGATCATCACGTTGCGGTGCGTTTTCGAATCGGCCGGGATCACGTACCACGGCGCGTATTCCGTCGAGGTCGCCGCGAGCGCGTCGCGATAGGCGTCTTGATACGGGTCCCAGAACTTGCGCGCTTCGATGTCGGAGACGTCGAACTTCCAGTGCTTCGTCGGATCGTCGATCCGGGCCTGCAGGCGGCGCTTTTGCTCGTCCTTCGAAATGTGCAGGAAGCACTTGATGATCGTCGCGCCCGCATCGAAGAGCAGTTCCTCGAAATACCGGATGTGCTTGTAGCGGCGCTCTGTCTGAGTGTCGTCGATCTGTTCGAGCACGCGCGGCACGAGCACGTCTTCGTAGTGGCTGCGGTTGAAGACCGTCAGCTCGCCCGCCGCCGGTGCACTCGCGTGCACACGCCACAGGAAGTCGTGCGCGAGCTCGAGCGGCGTCGGCGCTTTGAATGGCACGATGCGCAAGCCGAGCGGATCGACTTCATGAAACACGGCGCGCACGGTGCCGTCCTTGCCGCTCGTATCCATGCCTTGCAGCACGAGCAGCACGCGCTGGCGGCGCTGCGCGTGAAGGCGCTCCTGCAGCTCGTCGAGCCGCTTGCCGATCTCCGACAGGCGCGCGCGGTCAGCCTCTTTCGATCCGGCCGAAAACGGCTTCGATGCGGGATCGAAATCGGTCAGCGCGAATTTTCCATTCTTCTTGCCGTTACCGTTGCCGTTGCCGACGTATGGGACGCGAAAGTCGTCCAGATTCGGTTGCTTGGCCATGCGCACTCCCCATGCTTTGGGTTGCCCAAGAAAAAACGGGCTGCCGCCCAGTATTCAAATCCGGCAACAGCCCGTTATTCCATCGCGCCGGCTCACGAGAGCCGGCGATGTATTTCGATCAAAACGCCATCAAGACAGCTTCTTCTTCAACAGCTCGTTGACCTGCTGCGGATTGGCCTTGCCCTTGGTCGCCTTCATCGCCTGGCCGATCAGCGCGTTGAACGCCTTTTCCTTGCCCGCGCGGAATTCCTCGACCGATTTCTGATTCGCGGCGAGCACTTCGTCGATGATCGCTTCGAGCGCGCCCGTATCCGAGATCTGCTTCAGTCCCTTCGCTTCGATGATGCGGTCGGCGGCGGCTTCGTCGGTGGCTTTTTCGTCCCAGATCGCGAGGAAGATTTCCTTCGCGATCTTGTTCGAGATCGTGCCGTCGGCGATGCGTTGCAGCACCAAAGCGAGCTGCGCGGCGGACACCGGGCTCACGGCGATCTCGAGTCCGTCGCGATTCAGCTGCGACGACACTTCGCCCATCAGCCAGTTCGCTGCGATCTTCGCCTGCGCGGCACCCGCCTTTTCGACGACCGCCTCGAAGTACGCCGCCATCGCCTTGCTCGACGTCAGCACACCGGCGTCATACGGCGTCACGCCATATTGCTCGACGAAGCGGGTCTGCATGCCGGCGGGCAGCTCGGGCATCTCGCCCTTCACGCGCTCGACCCACGCCGCGTCGATCACGAGAGGCATCAAATCGGGATCGGGGAAATAGCGGTAATCGTGCGCGTCTTCCTTGCTGCGCATCGAGCGCGTTTCGCGTTTGTCCGGATCGTAGAGGCGCGTTTCCTGCACGACGGTGCCGCCGTCTTCGATCAACTCGATCTGGCGACGCACTTCGTACTGGATCGCTTCTTCGAGGAAGCGAAACGAGTTCAGGTTCTTGATCTCCGCGCGCGTGCCGAATTCCTTCTGCCCGACCGGACGCACCGACACGTTCGCGTCGCAGCGGAACGACCCTTCCTGCATGTTGCCGTCGCAAATGCCGAGCCACACGACGAGCCCATGCAGCGCCTTCGCATACGCAACCGCTTCGGCGGCGCTGCGCATTTCCGGCTCGGTGACGATTTCGAGCAGCGGCGTACCGGCGCGATTCAAGTCGATGCCGGTCATGTCCGCGAAGTCCTCATGCAGCGACTTGCCCGCATCTTCTTCGAGGTGAGCGCGCGTCAGGTTGACGGTCTTTTCGTACGCGGCCGTGCCGGCCTTGTCGTTCGCGGGCACCTGGATCGTGATCTGGCCGCCTTGCACGACGGGGATCTCGTACTGGCTGATCTGATAGCCTTTCGGCAGATCGGGATAGAAATAATTCTTGCGCGCGAAGATGCTGCGCGGCGCGACGGTCGCGCCGATCGCGAGACCGAAGCGGATCGCGCGCTCCACCGCGCCCTTGTTCATCACGGGCAGCACGCCCGGCAGCGCGAGATCGACGGGGCACGCCTGCGTGTTCGGCTCGGCGCCGAACTGCGTCGAGGCGCCCGAGAAAATCTTCGAGGCCGTCGAGAGCTGTGCGTGCGTCTCGAGGCCGATAACGACTTCCCACTCCATATTCAGACTCCTGCCGGGGATTGCTTGTGCCAGTCGGTCGCGCGCTGGAACGCGTCAGCGACCTGCAGCATCCGGGCTTCATTGAAATAGTTGCCGACGATCTGCAAGCCGACCGGGCGCTTCGCGTTCGCGCCCGCGCCGAAGCCGCACGGCACGCTCATGCCGGGCAGACCCGCGAGGCTGATCGACAGCGTGTAGACGTCGGCGAGATACATCTGCAGCGGATCGTCGCCCTTCGCGCCGATATCCCACGCCACCGACGGCGCCACCGGCCCCATGATCACGTCGCACGACTTGAACGCTTCCTCGAAGTCCTGCGCGATGATGCGCCGGATCTTCTGCGCCTGCAGGTAATACGCGTCGTAGTAGCCGTGCGAGAGAACATACGTGCCGACCAGAATGCGGCGCTTCACTTCGTGACCGAAGCCTTCGGCGCGCGACTTCTTGTACATGTCGAGCAGATCGCGATATTCCGCCGCACGATGACCAAAGCGTACGCCGTCGAAGCGCGAGAGGTTCGACGACGCCTCCGCCGGGGCGATCACGTAGTAGACGGGAATGGACAGCTCCGTCTTCGGCAGCGTCACGGGCACGAGCGTCGCGCCGAGCGCTTCGTATTGCTTGAGCGCGGCGTCGACGGCGGCGCGCACGTCGTCGGCGAGACCGGCGCCGAAGTACTCCTTTGGCAAGCCGATGCGCAAGCCCGCGAGCGGCTTCGCGTCCGAACCGTCAACCGACCACGTCTTGCCGAGATAGCGCGTGTAGTCCTCGTCGTCGCGCTTCAAGCTCGTCGAATCGCGTTCGTCGAAGCCGGCCATCGCGTTGAGCAGTGCCGCGCAGTCGGCGGCGCTCTGCGCCATCGGACCGCCCTGGTCGAGCGAAGACGCGAACGCGATCATCCCGTAGCGCGATACGCGGCCGTAAGTCGGCTTGATGCCGGTCACGCCCGAGAACGACGCCGGCTGGCGAATCGAGCCGCCGGTGTCGGTAGCGGTTGCGGCGGGCGCGAGGCGCGCCGCCACGGCTGCCGATGAACCGCCCGACGAGCCGCCCGGCACCGCCGCTGTGTCCCACGGGTTCTTCACGGGGCCAAACGCCGAATTTTCGTTCGACGAGCCCATCGCGAACTCGTCCATGTTGGTCTTGCCGAGCGTCACCATGCCGGCGCGCGCGAAGCGCTCGACGACCGTCGCGTCGAACGGGCTGACATAGCCTTCGAGCATCTTCGAGCCGGCGGTGGAACGCCAGCCGCGCGTGACGAACACGTCCTTGTGCGCGATCGGCAGGCCGACCAGCGCTCCAGTGTCGCCTTTGGCGATGCGTTCGTCGGCGGCCTTCGCCTGCGCGAGCGTCAACTCGGGATCGACCTGGATGAACGCGTTGAGCGCGTTCGCGGCGTCGATTCGCTTCAGATAGTGCTGCGCCATCTCGACGGCCGAACATTCCTTCGACGTGATGAGCGCGCGCAGCTCGGTCAAACTCTTTGCGTGCATTGGGGGGCTTTCCTGAAGACGGTTATTCGATCACTTTCGGGACGAGGTACAGACCATCCTGCACCGCGGGCGCCGGACGCTGATTCGAGTCGCGGTCGACCGACTCGGTGACGGCGTCCTCGCGCAAGCGCAGCGCGACGTCTTCGATGTGCTCGATCGGATGGGCGAGCGGAGCGATACCGGTCGTATCGACGGCCTGCATCTGCTCGACAAGCCCGAAGAATTCATTGAGCTGGATCAGCGTGTGCTCGGCATCGGCGTCGGCCAATTCGAGGCGCGCCAGGTGGGCGATGCGTTTAACATCGGTCAGGGTCAAAGCCATGCTGTCACCGGAAAAGGGCGTGGAACTTGGCGCATCGGAAAAAACGATGCCGCGACAGGGGGTTACGAAGCATTACGAGGGCCGGGTCGAACCCTCAAAAAAGCAGGCTTCCGAGGGTTAAACCAGGGCAAAAAGTGCCGCCCGTGGCCTTCAAATACGACAAAATTATAAGGTATCATTACGCGTTCGACCCAAACCCGGGCCCACTTACCCTGGCCTTTCGGCGTGTTTACTGATCACTGCGCTGAGAATTCCACCTTGGTTTTACACGGTTCCCGGTAGATTTCATTGCAGCTTCGCGCTCGTGTGGCGGCCGCTCACGCCCGAACTCGAAGCTGTTATTTTTTCCGCTGCCGCGCGGCGCCCATGAAGCGAAGCCGGCTCCCAGCGAGACAGGATTTACATGTTCGGTTTTTTGCGCAGCTACTTCTCCAACGATCTGGCGATTGACCTCGGCACAGCCAACACGCTCATCTATATGCGTGGCAAGGGTGTCGTTCTCGACGAACCATCCGTCGTCTCCATCCGCCAAGAAGGCGGTCCCAACGGCAAGAAGACCATTCAGGCAGTCGGCAAGGAAGCCAAGCAGATGCTCGGCAAGGTGCCGGGCAACATCGAGGCGATCCGCCCGATGAAGGACGGCGTGATCGCCGACTTCACGGTCACCGAGCAGATGATCAAGCAGTTCATCAAGATGGCGCACGAGTCGCGGATGTTCTCGCCGTCGCCGCGCATCATCATCTGCGTGCCGTGCGGCTCCACCCAAGTCGAGCGCCGCGCGATCAAGGAAGCCGCGCACGGCGCGGGCGCCTCGCAGGTCTACCTGATCGAAGAACCGATGGCCGCCGCGATCGGCGCGGGCCTGCCGGTGTCGGAAGCGACGGGCTCGATGGTCGTCGATATCGGCGGCGGCACGACGGAAGTCGGCGTGATCTCGCTCGGCGGCATCGTCTACAAGGGCTCGGTGCGCGTCGGCGGCGACAAGTTCGACGAAGCCATCGTCAACTACATCCGCCGCAACTACGGCATGCTGATCGGCGAGCAAACGGCGGAATCGATCAAGAAAGAAATCGGCTCCGCGTTCCCGGGCTCCGAAGTCAAGGAAATCGAAGTCAAGGGCCGCAACCTGTCGGAAGGCATTCCGCGCAGCTTCACGATCTCCAGCAATGAAATCCTCGAAGCGCTGACCGATCCGCTGAACCAGATCGTCTCGTCGGTGAAGATCGCGCTCGAACAAACCCCGCCGGAACTGGGCGCCGACATCGCCGAGCGCGGCATGATGCTGACGGGCGGCGGCGCGCTCCTGCGCGATCTCGACCGCCTGCTCGCCGAAGAAACCGGCCTGCCGGTGCTGGTCGCCGAAGACCCGCTGACCTGCGTGGTACGTGGCTCGGGCATGGCGCTCGAGCGCATGGACAAGCTCGGCAGCATCTTCTCGTACGAGTGAACCCCGTGACATCCTTGGCAGCGCGGCGCTCGCAGCCTCACCGGCTGGAAGCCGCGCGCTAAGCTAAGCGCGCCGTAGCCTCACTCACACGATCACGCCCCCGGCGCCGACCATGGAATACAGTCCGCCGCCTCTTTTCAAGCAAGGCCCGTCTGCGCTCGCGCGGCTGGTCTTTTTCGTCGTGCTCGCGATCGCGTTGCTCGTCTCCGATGCGCGTTTCAAGACGCTCGAAGTCGTGCGCGGCGTGCTTGGCGCGGGGCTCTACCCGCTGCAGCGCGCAGCCCTCGTGCCGCGCGACGTCTTCGTGGGCGCGGCCGATCTCGCGGTCACGAGCGCCACGCTGCGCACGGAAAACGAGAAGCTCACCGCGCGCAACCTGCAGCTCTCGCTGCAAGCGAATCAAGCCGCCGAGCTCCAAGCCGAAAATGCGCATCTCCGCGCGCTTTTGGATCTGTCCAAGCAGATCACGACGCAAGCCCTGCCCGCCGAAATCCAGTACGACACGAGCGATCCGTTCACGCAGAAAGTCGTGATCGGTGTCGGGTCGCATCAGGATGTTCAGAACGGTTCGCCGGTCGTGAACGAAAACGGTGTCGTTGGCCAGGTCACGCGGGTGTACCCGATGCAGTCGGAAGTGACGCTGCTCACCGATAAAGACCAGGCCGTTCCGGTGCAAGTGGTGCGCACCGGGCTGCGCAGCGTGATCTACGGCACGCCGAAGGGCGACGCGCTCGAAATGCGCTTCGTGCCGATCAGCGCCGATGTGCTCGCGGGCGACGAACTCGTGACAAGCGGCCTCGACGGCGTCTATCCGCCGGGTCTGCCGGTCGCCAAGGTGATGCGCGTCGACAAGCTCGCCGATACCGCGTTCGCCCGCGTCGTCTGCGAGCCGATCGCCACCGTGCGCGGCGCGAAGCAGTTCCTCGTGCTGCACTATCAGAGCAACGTGCCGCCTCGTCCGGAGGAGCCGGAGGCGGCAGCGGGCAAAGACGCCAAGGGCAAGAAAGCGGTGAAAGCGGCCGACAAAACCACGGCCAAGCCCAGCGATAGCGCCACGGACAAAGCCGCCGTGAAGCCTGCCGACAAGACCGACGGCAAAGCCCCCGCCAAGAGCGCGGACAAGGCGCCGGAAAAGGCCGCGGAAAAGGCCACCGACAAGAACGCGAAGGCGCCGGCCGCCGACAAAGCCATCGCCGCCTCGGGAGCCAAGCGATGAACCGCCCGCAATACATCTTGCTGCCGGTGAATCCGTACTTCATCGCGTTCAGTCTCGCCGCTGCGTTCCTGCTGAACCTGATGCCGTGGGGGCGCATGGTCGCCGTGCCCGACTTCGTCGCGCTCGTACTGCTGTTCTGGAACGTGCACCAGCCGCGCAAAGTCGGCATGGGCATCGCGTTCCTGCTCGGCATTCTGATGGACGTGCACAACGCGAGCCTGCTCGGTGAGCATGCGCTCGCCTACACGCTGCTCTCGTATGGCGCGATCACGATTCACCGGCGCGTGCTGTGGATGACGCTTGGCGTGCAGATGTTCGCCGTCGCGCCGCTCCTGGTCGGCGCGCAGATCGTGCCTTTCGTGATCCGTCTCTTGATGGGCGCCGCGTTTCCCGGCTGGGGTTATCTGATCAACGGCTTCGTCGAAGCCGCGCTGTGGCCGATTGCGAGTACGCTGCTCCTGATGCCCCAGCGCCGCCCGGAAGATCCGGACGACACCCGGCCGATCTGAGAATGCCCCGCGCCATGATGTGCTCTATCGTTTTCGCCACACCCGGCGCCGCTGAAGCAGTACTCGCATGACCGAATTCAAGGACACTCAGCAACAGCTCTCAAAGTTCCGCGTGCGCGTCGCGCTGGCCGGGCTGTTCGTGCTCGTCTGCTTCAGCCTCCTCGTGCTGCGCTTTCTGAACCTGCAGGTCTGGCACTACAGCAAATACTCGCTGCAGGCCGAGGAAAACCGCATTTCCGTCGCGCCGATCGTGCCGAACCGCGGCATCATCACCGACCGCAACGGCGTCGTGCTCGCGAAGAACTACTCGGCGTACACGCTGGAAATCACGCCGTCGAAGATCGACGACACGCTCGACAACACCATCGACAAGCTCTCGACCGTCATCACGATCGATGCGCGCGACCGCCGCCGCTTCAAGAAGCTGCTCGAAGACTCGAAGAACTTCGAGAGCCTGCCGATCCGCACCCGCCTCACCGACGACGAAGTCGCGAAGTTCACCGCCCAGCGTTTCCGCTTCCCGGGCGTCGACGTGCGCGCGCGCCTGTTCCGCCAATATCCGCTCGGCGTGACCGCCGCTCACGTGATCGGCTACATCGGCCGGATCTCGCAGCGCGACCAGGAGCGCATCGACGACATCAGCGACCAGAACGACAGCGATCCGGACCACTACGATCCGCGCCTCGACGCCAACAACTACAAGGGCACCGACTACATCGGCAAGATCGGCGTCGAGCAGAGCTACGAAACTGAATTGCACGGGATGACCGGCTTCGAGGAAGTCGAAGTGACGGCGGGCGGGCGGCCTGTGCGCACGCTCTCGCGCACGCAGGCGACGCCGGGCAACAATCTCGTGCTGTCGATCGATATTGGCCTGCAGCAAGTCGCCGAGCAGGCGTTCGCGGGCAAGCGCGGCGCGCTTGTCGCGATCGAGCCGTCGACGGGCGACGTGCTCGCGTTCGTGTCGTCGCCGAGCTTCGATCCGAATTCGTTTGTCGACGGCATCGATCAGCAAACCTGGGACGAGCTCAACAATTCGCCCGATCACCCGCTTCTGAACCGGCCGCTGCACGGCACGTATCCGCCGGGTTCGACCTACAAGCCGTTCATGGCGCTCGCCGCGCTGACGCTGCACAAGCGCACGCCGAGCTGGGGCTTCCAGGACCCGGGCTCGTACACGTTCGGCGGCCACACGTTCCGCAACGACGTGCCGCAGGGCCAGGGCTGGATCGACATGAACCGCGCGATCATGGTGTCGAACGACACGTACTTCTACATGCTCGCGCACGATCTCGGCGTCAACGCGATCGCCAACTTCATGAAGCCGTGGGGCTTCGGGCAGATCACCGGCATCGACATTGCGGGCGAAGCGCGCGGCGTGCTGCCGTCGACGGACTGGAAGAAGAAGGCCTACCGCAAGCCCGAGCAGCAGCGCTGGTACGAAGGCGAGACGATCAGCCTCGGGATCGGCCAGGGCTACAACTCGTACACGATCCTTCAGCTCGCGCACGCGACGGCCACGCTCGCGAACAATGGCGTCGTCATGAAGCCGCACTTGGTGAAGGAAATCGAGAATCCGATCTCCCACCAGTTGCGTTTGACCGTGCCCAAAGACAACGGCCGGATCAACGTCTTGCAATCCGACATCGACGTCGTCAAGCGCGGCATGATCAACGTGACGACCAATCAGTCCGGCACCGCGTATCAGGTGTTTCGCGATGCGCCGTACGTCACGGCCGGCAAGACGGGTACCGCCCAGGTGTTCTCGCTACAAGGCGCGAAGTACCACGGCCATGCGCTCGCCGAGAATCTGCGCGACCACGCGCTCTTCATTGCGTTCGCTCCTGCCGACAATCCGCAGATCGCGGTCGCGCTGGTCGTCGAAAACGGCGGTTGGGGCGCACAGGCGGCCGGCCCGATCGCGCGCCGCGTGCTCGACTTCTGGCTGCTCCAGCGCCAGAAGCCGGGCGTGGAAGCGGCGGCGGTCATGGCGGCGGCTTCGGCGACGCAGGGTATCAGCGAGCCGGTGATCGGCGCGTCCGATGTGGCCGACGGCTCGGCGCCGGTGGTCAAGGTTGCTGCCGGGTTCACGGCGCTGCCCTCGCCCGTGCCGCCGAAGAGCGCGTCCGACGCCGCGGCTTCCGATGCTGCCGCATCCGGCGCGGCCGATGCGGGCGCGGCCTCGGGCGCCGTGAATGCGGCCGGTGCGTCCAACGCCGCAGTAGTTGGCTCGACGCCTGCGTCGGGCGCATCGAGCCCAGCCGTCACGACGAAAGCGAAGCGCGCGTCCGGCGCCTCGGACGCCTCGGCGTCAGGCGCCGCCGCTGCCGCCCCGGCCAAGAAACCGCGCAAGCCGCGCCCCGCCAGCGATACGCCCGACGTCGCCATCGCGCCGCCGTCTCGCGACGAGAATTCGCCGTCCGCCGCCCCCTCCACACCGGCCTCGTCCGGTATCGACGATTAACGGAGAAAGGCATGCAATTCGACAAGCGTGTCTGGATCGAACGCGTCAAGCAGATGTTCGCGGGCTTCGATCGCCCGCTCGCGCTGACGGTGTTCCTGTTGCTGTGTGTCGGCATCGTGACGCTCTATAGCGCGACGCTCGACATGCCCGGCAAGGTCGAAGACCAGCTGCGCAACATCGTCTTCACCTTCATCCTCATGTGGGCGCTCGCCAACCTGCCGCCCACGACGCTGATGCGATTCGCCGTGCCCCTCTACTCGGTCGGGATCGCGCTCCTCATCGGCGTTGCGGTATTCGGGATCACGAAGAAAGGCGCGAAACGCTGGATCAACGTGGGCGTCGTGATCCAGCCGTCCGAGCTCCTGAAGATCGCCACGCCGCTCATGCTCGCGTGGTACTACCAGAAGCGCGAAGGCGGGCTGCGATGGTGGGACTTTCTCGTCGGCTTCGCCATTCTTGCGGTGCCGGTCGGTCTGATCGCCAAGCAGCCGGACCTCGGCACGGCGATGCTCGTGTTCGCCGCCGGCCTCTTCGTCATCTATTTCGCAGGCCTGTCATTCAAGCTGATCGCGCCGGTGCTGGTCGCCGTCGTCATTTCGGTGGGGTTGATCGCGACGTTCCAGGACAAGATCTGCCAGCCCGAGGTGCAGTGGCCGTTGATGCACGACTACCAGAAGCACCGCGTCTGCACGCTGCTCGACCCGACCTCCGATCCGCTCGGCAAAGGCTTCCACACGATCCAGGCCGTCATCGCGATCGGCTCGGGCGGCCCGCTCGGCAAGGGCTGGCTGAAAGGCACGCAGGCGCACCTCGAGTTCATCCCCGAAAAACATACCGACTTCATCTTCGCCGTGTTCTCGGAAGAGTTCGGGCTCGCGGGCGGGATCGTGCTGCTCGTGCTCTACACCCTGCTGATCGCGCGCGGCCTGTACGTCGCCGCAAACGGAGCGACGCTGTTCGGTCGATTATTGGCGGGCTCGCTCACGATGGCGTTCTTCACCTACGCGTTCGTCAACGTCGGGATGGTGAGCGGGATTCTGCCGGTCGTCGGCGTGCCGCTGCCGTTCATGAGTTATGGCGGCACCGCGCTCACCACGCTCGGTGTCGCGGTCGGCCTGATCATGAGCGTCGGGCGGCAAAAGCGGCTCATGAAGTCATGAAAAGCCGAACGCCGCGCCCGGGCTTCGAGACCCGATGCGCGGCGTTCTTGTTTCGCCGGCGACGACTGCTCGCTACTGCGATTGCGTCTGCGGCTTTGCCTGTTGCTGCAATTGCGTGCTGAGCTGCTGGTATTTCAGGCGCGCCGCCGGATCGCCCTGCGCCGCTGCCGCCGCGTAGTACGCGCGCGCCACGTTGATGTTCTGCTCGACGCCATCCCCGCCACGTTCGTAGAACGATCCCGTCACGTATTGCGCGGTCATGTCGCCGCCCTCGGCCGCCTTCTTGTACCAGACGAACGCCTGCTTGTTGTCGCGGGTCGTGCCGCGTCCGTCGAGAAACTGATTCGCGAGCGCGAGTTGAGCCTGTACGTGGCCTTGCTCTGCGGCTTTCAGAAACCAGCGATGCGCCTCCGCCGGATCGCGCGCGACGAAATCGCCGTCGTCGTACATCTTGCCGTACACATACTGCGCGTGCGACATGTTCGCGTCGGCCGCCTTGCGCAGCCATTTCTTGCCTTCTTCGACGTTGGCCTGCGTGCCCTCGCCGTTCAAGAGCATCATCGCGTAGTTGAATTCGGCGAGCCGGCTGCCGTGCTCGGCGGCGTCGCGGAATTCCTTCAACGCGGTGGGCAAATTGCCAGCGTTGTAGTCGGCGACGGCCGTCTGCGTTTCCGCGTCGGGGGCTTCCTTCTTCACCGTCTGCGCGTGGACGGCTCCGCTCGTCGCCAAGACGCCGATGAGCGCCGCGCCCGCCCAAGCCATTCGGGTCGAGATGGCCCAAGCCGAAATGGCCCAGACCGAAGCCGTCGTCGTAGCCCGTTTGCTCATGACCGCACCTCCTGTAACGCTTGCCGCGTCGCTCGCAAGAGCCACATGACGTCGGCCGCAAGCGCGATGAATCGAAAGCCGGCGTCGCGATATTGACGCGCGCCGGCGCTGTCGAGCGCGAAAATGCCGGTGGCGACCCCGGCGCGCTGCGCCGCGTCCACGATGCGGGCGATCGCCGCCAGCACTTCCGGATGCTTCGTATCGCCAAGATGACCGAGGCTCGCCGACAGATCGGCCGGGCCGATGAACAAGCAATCGACGCCCGGCGTCGCCGCAATCGCTTCGACGTTTTCAAGCGCGCGCGCCGATTCGATCTGCACGATCGTCGCGATCTGTGCGTTGGCGGTCATCACGTAGTCTCGCCGCATGCCAAAGGCGGCCGCGCGCACAGCGCCGGCGACGCCGCGCAAGCCCTCTGGCGAATCCGCGTTCTGGTATTGCGTGAGACGCACCGCGTGCGCCGCTTCATCGGCCGATTCGATGTTCGGGAACATGATCGTGCGCGCGCCCGCATCGAGCACGCGCTTCACGAGCCACGGGTCTTGGGCCGGCACGCGCACGACGGGCTCGCTCGGCAAGTGCGCGGCGGCAATCGCGCGCAACTGCGCGGTGACGTCGCCGGAATCGTTCGGCGCGTGTTCCATGTCGATGCAAAGCCAGTCGAAGCCGGCATGCGCGAGCGCCTCGGCCGCGTTCTCGCTGCCGAGCGACAGCCACAACCCGTAGAGCGGGTCGGCTTCCTTCAGGCGCTGCTTCAGGGGATTGGTCAGGGCGCTCATCGACGCATTCCTCCCGCACGCGCGGTGCAGCACGAAATGCGCCCAATGGCGCGGGCCAGGCGGCGGTAAGGCCCGCTAGGCCCGCTGATGAATAAGGTCTCCGGCATGTCTCGCTCCGTGTGTGTATCGCTTATGCCTATACCGGAACGATCATACCGTGACAAAAACGGCTCAGTCTCGGACTACTTCGGCCCAGCAATTTGGCGTTTCGTATATACGCACACGCGCAAGGCGCAGATTCACGCCGTAGTGCGCGTCGTAGACGTTGGCGAGCACGTCGAACGCGATCGCCGCGAGGTTTTCGACGGTCGGAATGCGGTTGAGCACCACGGTCTTATGGTCCGGCATCGAATCGAGAAACTCGCGCACTTTCACGTCGCCCTCGTAGACGAGGAACGCGTGATCCCAGCGATTGACGAGATGTTCCATCGCCAGCGATTTGACGTCGGCGAAATCCATCACCATGCCGCAATCCGGCGCGCCTTCTGTTTCGACGACATCGCCTTGCAGCGTGATTTCGAGCACGTAGCGGTGCCCATGCAGGTTGCGGCACTGGCTGCGGTGGTCGGGGATGCGGTGGCCCGCATCGAATTCGAGTTTTCGGGTAATCGTCAGCACGGCGGCGTCACGGAATGTTCAGGTACTTGTGGGTTTGCATCGACAGGCGCCACTGCGGATGGCGCTTGCACCAGTCGATCGCGAGCTTCGTATTGAAATCGCGCGACGGACCGTCCATCGGCTGGACGAGGAAATAATCGAAATCGAGCTTCGCGTAGTCGGCGAGGCGCTGGTTGTCCTGCGGCACCACGACCTTGAGCTCGTTGCCTTTCGTCACGACGAGCGGCGCGTCGGCCTTCGGGCTCACGCAGATCCAGTCGATCGTCTCGAGCACCGGCAGCGAGCCGTTCGTTTCGATCGCGATCTCGAAGCCCGCGGCGTGCAGCGCGTCGACGAACGGCGGGTCGATCTGCAGCATCGGCTCGCCGCCCGTGCAGACGACGAAGCGGTGCGTCTCGCCTTCGGGCCACAGCGACGCGATCATCGCGACGAGTTCGTCGGCACTCTTGTACTTGCCGCCGTTCTCGCCGTCGGTGCCGACGAAATCGGTATCGCAGAAGCGGCACACGGCTTCCGCGCGGTCTTCCTCACGGCCCGACCACAGATTGCAGCCGGCGAACCGGCAAAACACGGCCGGGCGGCCGGCGTTCGCGCCCTCGCCCTGCAACGTGTAGAAAATTTCCTTTACCGCGTACGTCATGCCGCTCTCTAGTATCCAGCCGCTTTAGGCCGGCTCTGTCACCTTCTCGCCCGCGAGAAACGCTTCGTAGCCCCGTTTGCGCAGACGGCACGCCGGGCATTCGCCGCAGCCGAAGCCCCAATCGTGCAACTCGGCGCGTTCGCCGACGTAGCACGTGTGCGTCTCGACGCGCACCAGTTCGACGAGTGCATCGCCGCCCAGCGTTTGCGCCAGGCGCCATGTATCGGCCTTGTCGAGCCACATCAGCGGCGTCTCGAGCAAGAAGCGGCTGTCCATGCCGAGATTTAGCGCGACTTGCAGCGCCTTCATCGTGTCGTCGCGGCAATCGGGGTAGCCCGAGAAATCGGTCTCGCACATGCCGCCGACCAGCACCTTCAACCCGCGCCGGTAGGCGATCGCCGCAGCGATCGTCATGAACATCAGGTTGCGGCCGGGCACGAACGTATTCGGCAGACCGTTGGCCGCCGCTTCGATCTGGATCTCGCGCGTCATCGCGGTATCGCTGATCGAGCCGAGCACGGACAAGTCGATCATGTGATCGTCGCCGAGCCGCTCCGCCCAGGCGGGAAACTCGCGCGCAATCGCGCTGCGAAAGCCTTCACGGCATTCGAGTTCGACACGGTGCCGCTGACCGTAATCGAAGCCGAGCGTCTCGACCGTTTCGAATCGATCGAGCGCCCATGCAAGGCATGTGGCCGAATCCTGGCCGCCGGAAAACAACACGAGCGCGCTGTTCTTAGCGTCTGTCCGAGTCACCGTGAAACTCCGTGAGTGATGAAGGCTCGCGTCGCGCCGGCGCGGTGGCGGCGCCGTGCGGCAACGCGTGCCGGCGGCGCCGGCTCATGCAGTATAGGTCGCACCGTTTGGCGACAGTCGCCGCGCCGCTTATACCGCTGATCGCCTGACGCGATGCGCCGCCGATGTGCCGCATCCCGCCGGCCGGGCTACGCGCACGCAGAACTCGCGGCCGAAAACAAAAAAGGACTTGCGGGACAAATGCGTTGCAAGTCCTTGTAATAGCGGGATTTTATCATGCCGTCCCGAAATGGCGCTGGCGCCGCGCTGAAGCGCCAACTCAGGTCGACATAAGAAAAACCCCAAGAACCTCACGATTCTTGGGGTTGGATACTGCTGGTGGCCTGGGACGGAATCGAACCATCGACACGCGGATTTTCAATCCGCTGCTCTACCAACTGAGCTACCGGGCCACGAAGAAGAAAGAGTATAGCAAGGGTTTTGGCGGTGCTCAAGCCCCTTTGTGAAGATTTATTCCCCCTTGTTCTTCCCAAGGTCCACGCCGAGCTGCTTGAGCTTGCGATACAAGTGCGTGCGCTCGAGCCCGGTCTTTTCCGCGACGCGCGTCATGCTGCCGTTCTCGCGCGCGAGGTGATATTCGAAGTACGCGCGCTCGAACGCATCGCGCGCGTCGCGCAGCGGAATATCGAACGAGATCGACGCGGTCTGTGCGGGCAGGCCGCCGCTCGCGCCGTTCTCCGCTGCCAAAATCGGCAGCGCCGCCGCCGAGGCCACAGCCGACGAATTGATCGGCGACGCCGGCTTGGCCGCCGCGCCGACGGGCGTCGTCGCGTTGCCGCGCGCGAGACCCTGCTCGACCGCCTTCAAGAGCTTCTGCAGCGCGATCGGCTTCTCGAGAAAATTCAGCGCGCCGATTTTCGTCGCCTCGACCGCCGTATCGATCGTCGCGTGGCCCGACATCATGATGACCGGCATCGTCAACTGCCCTTGCGCCGCCCACTCTTTGAGCAGCGTGACGCCGTCGGTATCGGGCATCCAGATATCGAGCAGCACCAGATCGGGCGCCGCGCGCAAGCGGAAATCCCGCGCCTGCTGCGCGTTTTCCGCGGCCTCCACGACGTGTCCTTCGTCGGAGAGGATCTCCGAGAGCAATTCCCGGATGCCCATTTCATCATCTACCACCAGGATGGTTGCCATTTACGCTGCCCTTGTCTGCACTATTGCTTTTGTGTGTCCCGGCACTTCCGCGCCGTGCGATGACCCGCTCGCCGCACCGGGCGAGGCACCATCGTCTGCCATTTGCAGAAACAGAATTGAGATCTGCGCCCCTTCGATCACGTCGCCCGCTCGGAGGCGGTTGCGAATGTCGATACGCGCGCCATGTTCATCGACGATCTTCTTGACCGTGGCGAGACCGAGTCCCGTCCCTTTGGCCTTCGTCGTCACGTAGGGTTCGAACGCGCGCGTCAGGATGCGCGCGGGGAAGCCCGGACCGTTGTCCGATACGGTCAGGCGCACCGCGACGCGCACTTTACCGTCCGCGTCGGGGTCGCCATATTCTACTGTCTTGGTTTCCAGCAAAACACGCGGGTTTTCGACATCGGCCACCGCGTCCTGCGCGTTTTGCAGCAAGTTGTGAATCACCTGACGAAGCTGCGTGGCGTCGCCGCGAATCACCGGCAGCGCCGATAGCTCGACCTTGATCGCGCTCTTGCCTTCCTCAATGCCGTAGAGCGTCAACACCTCCGACACCAGTTCGTTCAGTTGCAGATTCCCGAGCACCGCAGGCGGCGTGCGCGCGTATTCGCGGAAATCGTCGACCATCTGCTTCATCGCCGCGACCTGGTTCACGATCGTCGTCGCGCCGCGCTTCAAGACGTCGGCGTCTTGCGGCGCGAGCTTGTCGGAGAGTTTCATTTGCAGGCGTTCCGCCGAAAGCTGGATCGGCGTGAGCGGGTTCTTGATCTCGTGCGCAAGACGCCGCGCGACCTCACCCCACGCGATCGAACGCTGGGCGGAGATCACGTCTGAGATGTCGTCGAACACGATGACGTAGCCCGCGGTCTGCACGTCTTCGATGTTCTCCGTGCTCGATACGAGACGCGCGCCGCGCACGAGCAGCGTCAGCGGCTCGGTCTCGCCCGCGACCGGCACCGCGAACTGCTGCTGCCAGTGGCCGCCGTCGGCCGCGCCGTTCGTGCTCGCCGCTTCGCGATCGGCAAACGCCTTCTTCACCATCGCGCCGAATTCGGCAAGCGCGCCGATGTGATCGAGCGAAGCGCCGAGCGTCGATTGAAACGGCTGGCGGAAGATGCGCTCGGCGCCGCGATTGGCGGTCGTCAGACGGAACTGGCGATCGAACACGAACACGCCCGCTGTCAGGTTCGCAAGAATGCTCTCGAGGTAGGCCTTCGAGTGTTCCAGCGCAATGCGGTTTTTCTCGACCGCCGCGCGCGCTTCGGATAGCTGACGCGTCATCGCATTGAACGACTGGGTGAGGAAGCCGAGTTCGTCGCGCGACTTGATTTCACGCTTCGGCGTGTAGTCGCCTTCGGCCACCTCCTTCGTCCCTTGCGCAAGCAGGAAGAGCGGCCGCGCCAGCTGATTGCCGAGCGCGAGCGCGAGCATCATCGCGATGAAGGTCGCGAGAAAGAGCGCGAGCGTCAGCGTGCCGATGTACATCTTGCGCAAGCCGGTGCGGCCCAGCGCCTTCTCCTGGTACTCGCGATACGCGCGCTGCACGGCATCGGCGTTGCGCGCCAAGGTGGCCGATACCGGTTGCTCGAGCTGCAGGAAACGTTCAGCCGGCTGCAGGAGCGACGTGCTCGAATCCGGAATGCGCTGCACGATGCGCAGGCGCAAGCCGCCCTTCGCGTCGCCGTCGACCTCGCCCTCGATCGCCGCATAACCCCGGCCGCGCGCCTGGTTGAGCATCAACTGGGTCGGCAGGTCGTCAGGCACGAGCGCGGCGTAGTTGCCCGTCGCTTGCGCGACCACGTGCAGTTCCGGCGCCGCACCCGACACCGTGCGCACCGTTTCGACGAGCGTGGCGTCCTGCACGCCGAACTGATCGCGCAAACGCAGCAGCGTGAGCGTCATACTCGACGGGTCGGTGCTCGCGAGCTGCTCGGACATCATGCGGCCTTTGGTCTGCAAGTCCGACAACGAAGCGTCGAGCATGCCGCGCCCGAGGTTCAGCCCCGAGGTCAGCGCGGTTTCGACATTGACGTCGAACCATGACTCGATGCTGCGCGAGACGAACTGGTACGACACGATGTAGATGATCCCGCCCGGCACGACGCCGACAAGCGCAAAGAAGATCGCCAGTTTCGCGAGCAGCCGGGTGCCGAACTTGCCCCTTCGCAAGCGCGCCAGAATCATGACGGCAAGCGTCACGACGACGAGCAAGAAGATCAGCGCGACGATGATGTTCGCGGCGTAGAGCCACGAGTAATAGCGATCGAAGAACTCGGTGTTCGCGCTCGCCGCGGCCAGGAGGACCAGCAGCAGGATCGCGGTGACGGCGACCGTCGACACGAGCACTCGCACGACGAGGCCCTTCGCTCCCACGGATCGGCGGACTCTATTTAGCACGTTCGGCCACCGTAAAAGTAAAACGCTTCCAATCGGAGGCGAGCGCCCAGTCGCGGTTGTTGACCGCATCGACCTGGAACGGCTTCGGCATCAGCGCGGTATCGAGCTGCATCCGCACCGACGCGTTGTAGGTTTCGCCCGACGTCACTTGGTTGCGGTCGATCACGTGCCACGAGGTGACGTGCTTGATGACCGCAAGCGCCTCGTTGAGCGAGGCGAAACCCAATTGCAAACCACCGCTCGACACGCGGTATTCGCGTGTGAGCGGCTGAAACGACAGGCGGATAGTCTGCGAGACGGACACGGGCTGCTCATCGAACCAGTACCAGCGCGGACGGCTCAGTTCGAAATCGGTTGTGAAGTAAAGCGGGATGCCTTTGTTGACGGCATCTTCGAGACTGCTGTTGAGCTCGAAATCGAAGCGGGCGTCCAGGTTCCACCCGGTGCCGTCCGCTTGCAGCGACGCGCGCTGCACCGAGATCGGATCTGCGCACGCGGGCCCGGCTGCGGCGAGGCAAAGGGCCAGCGCAATCCAAAGCGCGGCCGCGAGCCGGAGCGGAAGAAAGCGTTTGATCGTCACCGTTTCTGAAAGCGCGCGTAGAAGAATCCGTCGTGGTCTGTGTCTGAACCGGTGCGCTGCCCGAGTGGCGTTGCGCTCGGGAGTTCGGCTGCCGCTGTTGCTGCTTCGCCGGCGAGAACCGGCACCAGTTGCCCCGGTGCGTCCAATCGTACCGCATCTTCATGCGCGCTTCCAAACCACTGCGCCTGCAACTCGCCCTCTTCCGGAAAGATCGAGCAGGTAACGTAGAGCAACTCGCCGCCACGTTTCACGAGCGGCCACAGTGCGGCGAGGATGCGCCGCTGCTCGGCGGCAAGCGCGGCGATATCCGACTCGCGGCGCAGCCAGCGGATGTCGGGATGGCGCCGGACGATGCCCGACGCCGAGCAGGGCACGTCGGCGAGAATGCGGTCGAAGGCAGCGCCGTCGTGCCATTGCGCGGGATCGCCGGCATCGCCGATGCGCACCTCGGCTTTGAGTCCGAGGCGCGCGAGATTCTCGCCGATGCGCGCCGCCCGCGAGCCGTCGCTTTCGAGCGCGACGAGCTCGACGTCGGCCAGCTCGAGAACGTGTCCGGTCTTGCCGCCGGGCGCCGCACAGGCATCGAGCACCCGCATGCCGTCACGCGCGCCGAGCCATTGCGCCGCGAGTTGCGCGCCGGCGTCCTGAACGGACACGACGCCGTCGGCGAAGCCGGGAATGCGCTCGACCGGCATGGGCGTCGCGAGCCGCACCGCGTGAACGCCGGCTTCCTGCGCGTCGATTTGATGCGCGCGCAACGTTTCCAAGTAAGCCGCGACCGTCGAGCGGCGCGCGTTGACGCGCAGTGTCAACGGCCCTTGTCGATTGCCTGATTCGAGGATGTCCTGCCAGCGATCGGGCCACGCGTGTTCAACCGCATCGATCCACCAAGCCGGATAGTTCCAGTGCGCGACGCGGTCCGCGCGGGACTCGTTCAGCAGCGCGTCGCGCTCGCGCAGGAAGTTGCGCAGCACGGCGTTGACGAGCCCTTTCGCGAAGGCGAATTCGGGTCGCGCGCCGATCGCCTCGACGGCCTGATCGACGACGGTGAACGGTGCGTAAGCGGCCGTATCGGCATCATCGGAGAGCAGCGCGAGCGCGCAACTGAGCACGTTGCCGACATGCGCGGCGGGCGCCTTGCGGACCAGCTTCGAAACGAGCCAATCGGCGGTTGCAAGGCGGCGCAGCGTTCGATAGGCGATGTCTTGCACGGCGCCGCGCGACAACGCAGCGTGAGCCGCGTTCGACGATGCGTTCACGGCGGCAAGCGCCGCCGGCAGCGCGGTGCCATAGCGGACGGCGCCGACAGCCTGAGCCGCGCCATCGAGCGCAAAGCCGAGCGATTCAGGCACGAGATGCAGTGCCGATAGGCGCGCCTGTCGCGCTGCGTGTTTCGGTGCTGCAGGCTGTTTCGACTGGCGACGTGCGGCGGGTTTTTGAGTCATGGAAAGAGTTTGAGCGTACCGCATCGGAATTGCGCGGCACCCCCGTTGAGCAAACGCCGCATTGTAGCGTGGCGAGGTGAGCGATCCGTCGTATGGTAGTCCAGAGGCGAGGATGGCTGAGCGCTCGCTGCTGCCGCAGCGAGCAGCGGCACGCGATTGAACGACGAGGTCGACAAAGCAAAAGGGCGAACCTCTCGGCTCGCCCCAACGGCCACGACTGCCTTAGCTACGCCCGTGCGCAGCGCGCCGGACACTGCGCGTCAATCGAATCGCCCGGTACGCGCCATTTCCATCAACCGGGCAATACGCTCTTCTGTCGCCGGGTGCGTCGAGAACAGATTCGCGATACCGCCGCCCGACAGCGGATTCATGATCATCATCTGCGCCGTCGCCGGATGCGCTTCCGCCGCAGCGAACGGGATACCCTGCGCGTAGCGATGGATCTTGTCGAGCGCCGACGCGAGCGCCTGCGGATCACCCGAGATTTGCGCGCCGCCGCGGTCCGCTTCGAATTCACGCGCACGCGAAATCGCCATCTGAATCAGTGCGCCCGCAATCGGAGCGAGCAGCGCGACCGCAATGCTTGCGATCGGATTGGCCGGCCGCCCTTGTTCGTCTCGACCGCCGAAGAACATCGCGAAGTTCGCGAGCGCCGAAATGGCGCCGGCCATCGTCGCGGAGATGGTCGAGATCAGGATGTCGCGGTGCTTCACGTGCGCGAGTTCGTGCGCCATCACCCCGCGCATCTCGCGTTCGGACAGCACACGCAAAATGCCCGTGGTGGCCGCGACCGCCGCGTGCTCGGGATTGCGGCCGGTGGCGAACGCGTTCGGCGCGTCTTCGTTGATCAGGTAGACGCGCGGCATCGGCAACTGCGCGCGCGTCGCCAGCTCGCGGACCATCCGGTAGAACTGAGGCGCACTCGCTTCGTCCACTTCCTGCGCGTTGTACATGCGCAGGACCATCTTGTCCGAGAACCAGTACGAAAAGAAATTCATGCCGAGCGCGATGAAAAGCGCCAGCATCATGCCGCGATGCCCGCCGATCATTCCGCCGATCACAATGAAGAGGGCCGTGATCGCGGCCATCAGCATTGCCGTTTTGACCCAATTGAACATGCTTGCTCCTAACCTGTCTGCGTGCATCACGCCTTGTTCCGCCTCAAAGGCCGAGCGGAGAATTGTAAGGGAAATGTTAGATAGGGGCGGGCGCAAAAAATTCAATCAGTGCCGCGTCGTGGCGAGCTTGATGCCAAGCCCGACGAAAGCGCTGCCGACGCCGCGGTCCAACCACCGCTTCACCGCGGGCTTGCCGCCCAGCCGTTGCGTGACGCTGCCGGCGATCCACGCAACGAAACTGTTCCATACCGTGCTCATCAGCACGAACACGACGCCGAGCGACAGGAACGCGAGCGCCTTGTGCTCGCTGTCCGCGGCGACGAACTGCGGGAAGAACGAAACGAAGAACAGCACGACTTTCGGATTCAGGACGTTGGTCCAGAACCCTTGCATGAAGAGCTGTTTCAACGACTTCGGACCGCCCGCCGCGCGCGCGTTGCCCACAGCCTCCGCTTTCTCTGGATTCGCGAAGATCAGCCGCACGCCGAGATAAATCAGATACAGCGCACCGACAAACTTGATGACCGTGAAAGCCGTTGCCGATGCCGCCAGCAACGCGGTCAACCCGAACGCGCATGCGAGCGAGTGCACGCAACAGCCCGCCGAAATGCCGAGCGCCGACATCAACCCCGCGCCACGCCCCTGCGCCACGCTTCGGCCAACGATGTAAGCCGTATCCGGCCCCGGCGTCACGTTGAGCAGAAAAACAGCGGCGATAAAAAACGCGAAGTGGACGATGCCGAACATGGCGAGCTTTAAGTGGGGAATTTGGGATGGGGATATACAGCTGATTCTAACGCGCGCCGCAACCGCTGCGCGACCTGCCCGATCGGGCTAGGAGACGCGCCTAAGCAGCGCTCACTGAGGCTCAGGCAACCCAAAGCGTTGTCCTGCCGAGAGGGCCGCGCCGGCCAGGAATTCGCGCACCGGCAAGCGCTTGCCGCCTGGTTTTTGCAACTGAGTCAGACGCAATGCGCCTTCGCCGCACGCGACGACGACGCCGTCTGTAGAAACCTCGACGATTGCGCCGGGTTCGGCCATGCCGTCAGCGTGCGCGGTGACGGGCTCGGCGGCCCAGATTTTCAACGCGGTACCGTCGCCGAGCGTCGCGACGCCGCCCGGAAACGGATCGAACGCGCGAACCTGCCGCGCCAAGACGGCGGCCGGCCGCCGCCAGTTGAGCGCGGCTTCATGCTTGCCGATCTTTTCGGCGTAGGTCACGCCCTCTTCGGGCTGCGGCGTCGCTTGCAACGTGCCGCTCTTCTCCAGCTCGACGAGCTCATCGACGATCAGACGCGCGCCCTCGGCGGTGAGCTTGTCGAACAGCGTCGCAGACGTGTCGCTCGTTTCGATCGGCACACGCCCGACGCTGAGCATCGCGCCCGTATCGAGGCCCGCGTCCATGCGCATCAGCGTGATGCCGGTTTCGGCGTCACCGGCTTCGAGCGCGCGCTGGATCGGCGCCGCACCGCGCCAGCGCGGCAAAAGCGAACCGTGAATGTTGATGCAGCCGTGCGGAGGGATATCGAGCACTTCCTGCGGCAGCAGCAAACCGTACGCGGCGACGACCATCACGTCGTGCGGCGTGGCGCAGAGCTGATCGATCGCTGCGGCAGCTTCGGCCGGATATTTCCCCGCGCGGCGCAACGACGGCGGCTGCGCGACGGCGAGCCCGTGTTCCTGCGCATAGCGTTTGACGGCGCTCGCCTGCAGCTTCATGCCGCGCCCAGCGGGGCGGTCGGGCTGAGTCAGCACAAGCGGCACCGGAAACCCGGCGGCGTGAATCGCGGCAAGAGCCGCCGCCGCGAATTCCGGGGTGCCGGCAAAAACGACGCGCAACGTGTGGGTCATAGGGATGAGCTTCGAATAAACAGCAATGGAGCAAGCAACTGAACGCGGAACCAACCAAACCCGGCGCCGGGCGTCACATCGCGTGCGCCAGCTTTTTCATCTTGGTCTTGATGCGCGTCTGCTTGAGCGGCGACAGATACTCGACGAACACCCGCCCCATCAAGTGATCCATTTCGTGCTGAATGCAGACCGCGAGCAGCCCTTCGCAGTCGAGCTCGAACTGTTCGCCCTTCTCGTTCAGCGCGCGCACGCGCACTCGCTCGGCGCGCTCGACGCTGTCGTAGATGCCCGGCACCGACAAGCAGCCTTCCTCGTTGAGCTTGCGCTCGTCGCTCGACCAAACGATCTCCGGATTGATGAACGCCAAAAGCTGATCGTGCGTCTCCGAGACGTCGATCACGATCACGCGCTCGTGCACGTCGACCTGCGTGGCGGCCAGGCCAATGCCGGGCGCCGCGTACATCGTCTCGCCCATGTCGGCCACGAGTTTGCGGATGCGATCGTCGACGCGCTCGACCGGTTTCGCGATTTTGTGCAGGCGTTTATCGGGGTAATTGAGGATGCTGAGTAAGGCCATGATCTTGAAAGTGGTCGGATGCTGTCGCGCAAAGCGATACCGTGACGAAAAATATCGGATACGGCAATAGACCGATCGGTCAGCTTGCGGGCTCGGTGCCGCGTCTCGAAGATGTCTGCTGAACCCAGCAGATTCAACTCACCTGTTTTGGACGCAGCCACGGACACCCGCGACTTTGCGCGGCGCTGCATTGTATTTCGGATGATGAAAATTTTAGCATGCTGACCGAACGCCCGCAGGCGGTGCTCGAGGCTCGACCCGCCATGCAGACCCTGCCGATGACCGATACCGAACTCGCCGCGTGGCTGCGCCTCGCCGCCGCGCGCGGACTCGCACCCGCCGCGCTGCGCGCGCTGCTCGACGCGTTTGGTTTGCCCGAAGCGGTGCTGGCGATGCCTTTTCGCGCGCTGGCGGCGATCGTCGGCGACGTCATTGCGCAAGCTGTGCTCGCGGCGCCGCCGCCCGGCTTTGCGCAGCAGCTCGCCGACACCACGCATTGGCGCGCGCAGCCCGGCAACGCAATCGTCACTTTGAGCGACCCGGCCTACCCGCCGGCGCTGCTTACGATGCCCGATCCGCCGCCGCTGCTATATGTAAAGGGCCGTATGGACCTGCTGCACGCCAAGAGCGTGGCGATCGTCGGTAGCCGCAACGCGACGCCGCAAGGGCTCGAAGACGCGGCTCGCTTCGCGCAAACCCTGTCGGATGTCGGATTGACCGTTGTGTCCGGTCTCGCGCAGGGCATCGACGGCGCCGCGCACCGAGGTGCACTGGCCGGGCGCAGCAGCACGATCGCCGTGATCGGCACCGGCGCCGACATCGTCTATCCCGCGAAGCATCACGCGCTCGCTCATCAGATCGCCGTGGAAGGGGCGATTTTGTCGGAATGGCCGCTCGGCACGCCTGCCAGGTCCGCCCATTTTCCGCAGCGCAACCGGCTGATCGCGGGCCTTTCGAGCGGCGTGCTGATTGTCGAGGCGGCGCTGCGGTCCGGTTCGCTGATCACGGCGCGTCTCGCCAACGAGATGGGGCGCGATGTATTCGCGATTCCCGGTTCGATCCACGCACCGCTTTCGCGCGGGTGTCACAGGATCATCAAAGAAGGGGCAAAACTCGTCGAAACGGCGGAGGAAGTGCTCGAAGAACTTGGCATCCGCGTGGCCGCGGAAAGCTCGCCGCAAGCCGCATCGTCTGGAACTCGGTCAAAGCGTCGAACAACCACCGCATCGGCAGATGGACAATCCACACCCACACGCGCGCCGACGGAAACGCGAAATACGCTCCCGCCAGAACTCGACGCCCACGCCGAGCGCCTGCTCGCCGCGCTAGGCCATGCGCCCGCCACCTTCGACGTCCTCGCGGCCCGAACCGAGATGGAAAATGCGACGTTGCAAAGCACGCTGCTGCAGCTGGAACTCGCCGGGCGGCTGACGGCTCTGCCGGGCGGGCGCTTCGCGCGCATCGAGCGCGGCTAAGCGCACCGACGACCACGCCGCCCCGCGAGAGGCGTGCTACAGTCGCCGCAAGCAGTTCGCATTTCAGAAAAGAACGCAAGGAAACACCATGCCAGCGCTGAATCTCGACACCGACGCAGACCGGATCGCCGAGCGCATCAACGACACCGATACCCTCCTCGTCGCCTGCTTGTGTGCGGAATGGTGCGGCACCTGCCGCGACTACCGCGCCGGCTTCGACCGCCTCGCCGACACGCACCCGAATGTCTGCTTCGCCTGGATCGACGTCGAAACCCACGCCGATCGCTTCGAGGACCTCGACGTCGAGAACTTCCCGACGATCCTGATCGAAGACGGCATCACCACGCGCTTTTTCGGTACCGTTTTGCCGCACTTGTCGATCCTCGAGCGCATGCTGTCCGATCTGACCGCACTGCCGAACTCCGCCGGCGCGCCGAAGCTGCGCCCGGCACTCGCCGCAGTCTGACTAGCGCTCTCCTGCCGCGGCAAGCCCGCCGCGCCGGCCTGCGAGCCGCGCGCGGCGGGCCTCTCAGCGCGCTTGTTTTCAATGT
Organism: Trinickia camelliae; assembly: GCF_053525655.1. Classification (NCBI taxonomy): domain Bacteria; kingdom Pseudomonadati; phylum Pseudomonadota; class Betaproteobacteria; order Burkholderiales; family Burkholderiaceae; genus Trinickia; species Trinickia camelliae. The sequence continues at coordinate 238,429 of NZ_JBCHAA010000003.1, read as the reverse complement.
GGCCCGCAATTAACATTGCGCGCGTTTTTAAACAAGCAGAACGCCGTGTGCTATAAAGCGGTCGTTAAAGAGACCAACATCAGGGTTTTGACCCCGAACCACCCACCTCACATCCAGTCATGTCCAAAGCACTGATCATTGCGGAAAAGCCTTCTGTCGCGAACGACATCGCGCGGGCGCTGGGCGGCTTTACCAAACATGACGAGTACTACGAGAGCGACGACTTCGTGCTTTCCTCCGCGGTCGGCCACCTGCTCGAGATCGCTGCCCCCGAGGAATACGAGGTCAAGCGCGGCAAATGGAGCTTCGCGCACCTGCCGGTCATCCCGCCCCACTTCGACCTGAACCCGATCGCCAAGAGCGAATCGCGGCTCAAGGTGCTCACCAAGCTGATGAAGCGCAAGGACGTCGACCGCCTCATCAACGCATGCGACGCGGGGCGCGAGGGCGAGCTGATCTTCCGCCTGATCGCGCAGCACGCGAAGTCGAAACAGCCGGTGCAGCGCCTGTGGCTGCAGTCGATGACCCCCGCCGCGATCCGCGATGGCTTTGCGCAACTGCGCAGCGACGAGGACATGCAGCCGCTCGCCGATGCCGCGCGCTGCCGCTCGGAAGCGGACTGGCTGGTCGGCATCAACGGCACGCGCGCGATGACCGCCTTCAACAGCAAGGGCGGCGGGTTCTTCCTCACGACGGTTGGCCGCGTTCAGACGCCAACGTTGTCGATCGTCGTCGAACGCGAAGAGAAAATCCGCAAATTCGTGCCGCGCGACTATTGGGAAGTGCGCGCGCAGTTCGTCTGCGCCGGCGGCTTCTACGAGGGCCGGTGGTTCGATCCAAAGTTCAAGAAGGACGAGTTCGATCCGGAAAAACGCGATTCGCGCCTCTGGAGCGTCGCCGCGGCGGAAACCGTGGTGGCCGCGTGCCGCGAGCAGATCGGCACCGTCACCGAGGAATCAAAGCCTTCGACCCAGCTCTCGCCGCTGCTTTTCGACCTGACGAGCCTGCAGCGCGAGGCGAACGGCCGCTTCGGCTTCTCCGCGAAGAACACGCTGGGCTTGGCGCAAGCGCTGTACGAAAAGCACAAGGTGCTCACCTACCCGCGTACCGACGCGCGCGCGCTGCCGGAGGACTACCTCGACACGGTCAAGAGCACGCTCGACATGCTCAAGGAGAGCAACAACTACCTGCCGTTCGCGAAGCAAGTGCTCGACAAGGGCTGGGTGAAACCGAACAAGCGCATCTTCGACAACTCGAAGATCAGCGACCACTTCGCGATCATCCCGACGCTGCAGGCGCCGAAGGCGCTGTCGGAACCCGAGCAGAAGCTCTACGACCTCGTCGTGAAGCGCTTCCTCGCAGTGTTCTTCCCGGCCGCCGAATACAAGGTCACGACCCGCATCACCGAAGTCGTCGGCCATCAGTTCAAAACCGAGGGCAAGGTGCTCGTCGAGCCGGGCTGGCTGCAGGTCTACGGCCGCGAGACGAGCGGCGAGGACGCGAACCTCGTGCCGGTCCAGCCGAACGAGAAGGTCAAGACCGACGAGATCGCGGCCCACACGCTGACCACCAAACCGCCTGCCCGCTACAACGAAGCGACGCTGCTGTCGGCGATGGAAGGCGCGGGCAAGCTCGTCGAGGACGACGAGCTGCGCGAGGCCATGGCCGCGAAGGGCCTGGGCACGCCGGCGACGCGCGCGGCGATCATCGAAGGTCTGCTCGGCGAAAAGTACTTGGTGCGCGAAGGCCGCGACCTGATTCCGACGGCAAAGGCGTTCCAGTTGATGACGCTTCTGCGCGGCCTCGGCGTGAAGGAGCTGACCGCGCCGGAACTGACCGGCGAATGGGAATACAAGCTCTCGCAGATGGAGCGCGGCAACCTTCCGCGCGATGCGTTCATGCAGGAGATCGCCCGCATGACGCAGACCATCGTCAAGCGCGCGAAGGAATACGACTCCGACACCATCCCCGGCGACTACGCGACGCTCACCACGCCATGTCCGAATTGCGGCGGCCAGGTGAAGGAAAACTATCGCCGCTTCGCGTGCACGAAGTGCGAATTCTCGATTTCGAAGATCCCGGGCAGCCGCCAGTTCGAGATCGAGGAAGTCGAAGAACTGCTGCAGAAGAAGGAAATCGGCCCGCTGTCGGGCTTCCGCAGCAAGATGGGCCGGCCGTTCTCGGCCATTCTCAAGCTCTCGTTCGACGACGAGACGAAGAACTACAAGCTCGAGTTCGATTTCGGCCAGGATCAAGGCGGCGAAGACGGCGAAGCGCCGGATTTCTCGGAGCAGCAGCCGGTCGGCGCATGTCCGAAGTGCAAGGCACGCGTGTTCGAGCACGGTATGAGCTACGTTTGCGAGAACTCGGTGGCGAATCCGAAGACCTGCGACTTCCGCTCGGGCAAGGTTATTCTTCAACAGGAAATCGCGCGCGAGCAGATGACAAAACTGCTGGACGAAGGCCGCACCGATTTGCTGACGAACTTCAAGTCGTCCCGCACCGGCCGCAACTTCAAGGCGTTCCTCGTCAAGCAGAGCGACGGCAAGATCGGCTTCGAATTCGAGAAGAAGGAGCCGTCGGCGAAAACGGCAGCGAAGACTGCGGCGAAAACCGCGGCGAAAGCGGCTGAAGCCGAAGGTGCGGACGCCGAGGAAGCCGCCGTTCCCGCCAAGAAAAGCGCGGTGAAAGCCGCAGCGAAGACGGCAAAGAGCGCTGCCGAGAAACCAGCGGCCAAGACGGCGGCAAGAAAAACGCCGGCGCGAAAAACCGGTTCATAAAACAGCCGGCTCAAAACAAAAGCGCAGCTTTCGCTGCGCTTTTGTTCGTTAACTGCGGGCTTCCCGCCGCGTCGTTTAGTGCTCGTTCGCGTACAGCGGCACAGGCGCTGCTGCTGTGCGCGTCCGAGTCGATTTCGCCAATTTCGGCGCCAATTCGGCGTCGACCAACTCTGGATGCCCATCGGCATCGCCGTGCGCGAACTCTGCCTTGCTACCCGCACGCAATTCGGCGGGCGCCGCCGCAGCGGGCCGAACCATGCCGCCCTTGATCCACTGCTCGCCGAGCAGGCTGTTGGGCGTCTGGCTGAAATGCTCGACCAGATGATCGATGAACGTGCGCACCTTCGCGGGCAAATGGCGCCGGCTCGGGTATCCGACGTTGATTTCGACCTGCGGCAAGCGATAGTCACCGAGCAGCCGTACGAGGCGGCCGCGCGTCATGTCGCTGCCGATCAGATAGCTCGGCAGGATCGCGATGCCCATGCCGAGCAAAGCGAACTGGCGCAGCATTTCCGTATTGTTCGCGATGATCACGTTTGCCGGGCGCACGCGCACTTCGCCATCCGGCCCCGTGAATATGCGCTCGTCGCCCCAGTATTCGGACGGCAGGCTCAGGCACGGATGCTCGAGCAGATGCTCCGGGCGCGTCGGCACGCCGTGCTTCTCGAGATAAGCCGGCGTCGCGCAAACGGTCAGGCAGCCGGTGGTCAGGCGGCGCGTCACGATGCTCGCGCTGCGCATCTGGCGCGCGATCACGATGCCCACGTCGAACCCCTCTTCCACCAGATCAACCTGCCGATCGACCAGCGTCACGTCGGGAACGACCTTCGGATAGCGCTCGGTGTAGGTCTGCAGCACGGGCGCCAGGTTATGCAGCCCGAACACGACGGGAGCGACGATGCGCAGCGTACCCACCGGCTCATGATTGCGCGCGACGACCATCTGCTCGACGTCTTCGAGCTCGTCGAGAATTTGCCGCGCGCGCTCCAGGTAGACCTGACCGGATTCGGTGAGCGAGAGGCTGCGGGTGGTGCGGTTGAGCAGGCGCGTGCCCAGCCGGCCTTCGAGATCGGCGACGTGGCGGGTGGCGACAGCGTTCGAAATATCCATTGCGCTCGCGGCACGAGCGAAACTGCCGAGATCCGCCACTTTGACGAATACGCGCATTGACTGCAAATGATCCATTGACTACTCCTGCAGCGGCTTCAGCTGACGGAAACGTGCGAAGCACAATAAGTAATTGTCCTACGACTGGAGAATCCGTGCAGAGTTGCTCAACGAGGGCAGATTTCTTGTTGTTTTTTGTCGATTGTTTATCTTGGTGCACGCCGCGAGGTCCGATCATTCCTTTTTGAGAAACAATCATCAAGAAATACGGCTATGCGTTCTTGTTAAGAAACACCGAAAAGCGCGGGTGGGGTCGAAATAAATTTTCGTGGGCCGCCTCTAAATTGAAAAAAATCGAATCACGGCTTTGCATGGGGCCGAAGTAAGTGCTGAAACGTTAACGGCCGACACAAAGAAAAGCCGCCCGAGGGCGGCCTTTCCAGCGAAGCGAAGACTCACACGCCTACGCTTCGAGGCGGCTCTCGAACGCCGCCTTGGCCTGAGTCAGTGCCTCGGGCAACCGGTAGCTCAGCTTGTCGAAGAGCTCGCCATGCAACGCCAGCTCCTTCTTCCACGCCGCATCGTCGACCGAAATCACCTCCTCGAACTGCTCGCGCGTGAAGTCGAGGCCCTGCCAGTCGATGTCCTCGTAGCGCGGCGAAACGCCGAACGCGTGATCGACACCCACCGCGCGCGACTCGATGCGCCCGATCATCCAGCGCAGCACGCGCATGTTCTCGCCGAAGCCGGGCCAGACGAACTTGTCGTCCGCGCCCTTGCGGAACCAGTTCACGCAGAAGATCTTCGGTAGCTTCGCGCCGAGCCCCTCGAGCTTGCTGCCGACGTTCAGCCAGTGCCCGAAGTAGTCGCTCATGTTGTAGCCGCAGAACGGCAGCATAGCGAACGGATCGCGACGCACGACGCCTTGCTGGCCCGCAGCCGCAGCCGTCGTCTCCGAGCCCATCGTCGCCGCCATGTAGACGCCTTCGACCCAGTTGCGCGCCTCGGTCACGAGCGGCACCGTGGTGGAGCGGCGTCCGCCGAAGATGAACGCGTCGATCGCGACGCCGGCCGGGTTCTCCCAATCGGCGTCGATCGACGGACATTGCGACGCCGGCGCCGTGAAGCGCGCGTTCGGGTGGGACGCCTTGCGGCCGGTTTCCTTCGCGATCTCCGGCGTCCAGTCCTTGCCTTGCCAATCGATGAGGTGCGCGGGCGGCTCGCTGGTCATGCCTTCCCACCAGACGTCGCCGTCGTCGGTCAGTGCGACGTTCGTGAAGATCACATTGCCCTTGAGCGTCGCCATCGCGTTGAAGTTGGTCTTCTCGCTCGTGCCCGGCGCGACGCCGAAGTAGCCGGCCTCCGGGTTGATCGCGTACAAACGGCCATCCTTGCCGGGCTTGATCCACGCGATGTCGTCGCCGATCGTCGAGATCGACCAGCCGCTCATGCCTTGCGGCGGAATCAGCATCGCGAAGTTGGTCTTGCCGCACGCCGACGGGAACGCCGCGGCCACGTGATACTTGCGCCCCTCCGGCGAGGTCACGCCGAGAATCAGCATGTGCTCGGCGAGCCAACCCTCGGCGCGGCCCATCGTCGACGCGATGCGCAGCGCGAAGCATTTCTTGCCAAGCAGCGCATTGCCGCCGTAGCCCGAGCCGAAGCTCCAAATTTCGCGCGACTCGGGGAAGTGGACGATGTACTTCGTGTCGTTGCACGGCCAGCTCACATCGGCCTGGCCTTCGGCGAGCGGCGCGCCGACCGAATGCACGCACGGCACGAACTCGCCGTCTTCACCGAGCACGTCGTACACCTTGCGGCCCATGCGCGTCATGATCCGCATGTTCGTGACAACGTACGGGCTGTCGGTCAGCTCGATGCCGATGTGCGCAATCGGCGAGCCGAGCGGGCCCATCGAAAACGGCACGACGTACATCGTGCGGCCTTGCATCGAACCGTCGAACAGGCCATTGAGCGTCGTACGCATTTGCTCGGGCTCGGTCCAGTTGTTGGTCGGCCCCGCGTCTTCGCGATGTTGAGAGCAGATGAACGTGCGATCTTCGACACGCGCCACATCCGACGGATCGGACCACGCGAGATAAGAGTTCGGCCGCTTCTCCGGGTTGAGCTTTTTCAGCGTACCGGCGGCAACCATTTGCGCGCACAGGCGGTCGTATTCCTCCTGCGAGCCGTCACACCAGACGATGCGCTCGGGTTTCGTCAACGCAGCGATGCGTTGAACCCATTCGATCAGCCGGCGATGCTTGATATAGGCAGGCGCTTCAAGTGTGAATTGGCCTCCAAAGGCGGAATGATTCATCGAGCTGTCTCCGTTTTGTGATTGTGAAAAGAGAAACGGTAGGCGCTCGCTGACGCTGCAGGCGAGAGGCGCGTTTGGCGCGTTGGCACAACACCAGGGAAACCCCTGTGCGTGCCGAATTGCATGACGTCAGGAGCCATTCAGCTTGCCGACGGCAACCATTGTTTCGCATGGCTTGCGTCGTAACGCAACAAGCTGTTAAAAAGTGAGAGTCCTGTCTATCCACAGTAATGAGCATCGTGATGACTGGCGTCGCATCGCTCATGCCAGCTTGTGCTTCACACCACAGGTTGGAGCGTCAAGGATATCACTCCATTTCGTGCGCACATCGTGCGCTGCAAAACATACCTGTTTATGAAGATTGCCATTCTCGACGACTATCAGGACGCGGTACGCAAGCTCGATTGCTTTCATTTGCTTGCAGACCATGAAGTCAAAGTATTCAACAACACGGTGCGCGGCCTCGGTCAGCTTGCGAGCCGTCTCGCCGATATCGACGCGCTCGTGCTGATTCGCGAACGCACGCGCATTACCTCGCAGCTGCTCGACAAATGTCCGCATCTGCGCATGATCAGTCAAACCGGAAAAATCGCGGGCCATATCGATCTCGAAGCGTGTACTGAGCGCGGCATCTCGGTGCTCGAAGGCGTCGGCTCGCCGATCGCGCCGGCCGAGCTGACCTGGGCGCTCATCATGGCCGCACAACGGCGTATTCCGCAATACGTGGCAAACCTTAAGCAAGGCGCATGGCAGCAGTCGGGGCTGAAGACGTCGGCGCTGCCGCCGAACTTCGGGCTCGGTCAAGTGCTGCGCGGACAAACGCTCGGCATCTGGGGCTACGGCAAGGTCGGCCGGCTCGTCGCCGGCTACGGCAAAGCGTTCGGCATGAAGGTGATGGTCTGGGGCCGCGAGCATTCGCTCGAAGCCGCCAAGGCCGATGGCTACGATGTCGCCGAAAGCCGTGAAGCGTTCTTCGAGCAAAGCGATGTGCTGACGCTGCATCTGCGCCTGCACGACGACACGCGTGGCATCGTCAAGCTCGACGACCTGATGCGCATGAAGCCGACGTCGCTGCTCGTCAACACGAGCCGCGCGGAACTGTTCGACGAAGGCGCGCTAGCCGCCGCGCTCGCGCGCAATCGCCCGGGGATGGTCGCTGTCGACGTCTACGAAAGCGAGCCGATTCTGCAAGGCTACGGGCTGCTGCGGATGGAAAACGTGATCTGCACGCCGCACATTGGCTATGTCGAGCGCGAAAGCTACGAGCTGTATTTCAGCGCGGCGTTCAACAATATCCTCGCGTTCGATCGCGGCGATACGACGAGCGTCGCGAATCCCGAAGCCATTTCGGGTGCGCGCCGGCATAACCGGCTGCGCGAGCGCGACGCGCGCTGATTGAGCGGATCTGAGTGATGATGGCGGGGCCCGGCGTTGTTCACGCCGGGCCCTGCTTTCTTTTTGCAAGCTTGATCGAATCGCGCTTACGCTCGTCGACTTTCAAGCGTGCGCGGCAACGTCCAACATTTCCGGCAAGCGTTGTAGAAACTGCTCGCCATCGGCGCGGCCGAGATCGTACGCCGGACGCATCTGCGCCGGGCTCGTGTAGTCCCAACTTGAAATCGGCACCTTGCGCGACGGCTGCACATAGAGGCGTTGCTGTTCGCCGTGCGCGACCGTGAACATCTGCGGACGCGGATAGAGCCGCGTCACCATCACCAGGACGCGACCGGGAGAAGCGTCGAGCGCGCCGACGGGCACGTTGTCGACCATCCCGCCGTCGAGCACCGGACGGCCGTTGCGCCGCAGAACCGGCGTGAACGGCGGCGTGCACGACGACTGCAGGATCAGGTCGGCGAGATCCTCGACGCGCGCGCAATCCTGCACGCGCACGAATTCCGGATGAAAGCCGAGCGATCGGCCGAGCGTCGGGTGCAGCGTCTTGCGCACGTGCTTTTCGATGTTGTACGCGACGAGCCCAGCGGCCACCGCGCTGCGCGCGCCGAGCCAGCGCGGCACATGCGAGACGCCGACGCGAATCTCCGGGGCGTCGGCGAGCTTCGCGAACGGCTCGCCGTAGATATCGAGCAGCGCCTGACGATAAATCCGATAGTGCGGAAAGACGGCTTTGCCTGGCCGCAGGAGATTGCCCCAGTAGGCGTTTTTCGTGTTGTGGAGCAGCGCGTCGGCGTAATAGCGCATGACCCACTCGGCGTCGCGCGTGTAGAGCATGCAGGCGGTCGCCGCGCCCGCAGAGATCGCCGTGATCACGCGGGGCTTGAGGCCGATTTCCGGCTGCACCACGTCCCAGAAGCCCGCCTGCCACCAGCAGCGATTGCCGCCTCCCGCGAATACGACTTGATCGAACATGCTTAGTTGAGAAGCGCGTAGGTAGTGGTGGCGTGGCACGCCATCTTGCCGTCTTCGTCGGTCAATTCGACTTCGCCGAACACGAGATTGCGCCCGAGGCGCAGCACGCGGGCCGTGATCAGGACGTCGCCGTTGCGGACTGCGCGCATGAAGCTGATGTTCTGCGAGACCGTCGTCATCGGCTTGAACTCGCCGAGCGCGGCCGAGATCGCGATGACCATCGCCGTATCGGCCGCCGCCATGAAGACCTGCCCGCAGATCACGCCGCCCTGGTGCCGCAGCTCGCCCGAAAACGGCAGGCGCAGTGTAGTGCTTTCGTCCGTGACGGAGACCGGTTTGAGCCCGAGCGCCCGCACCCATGGCGCAAGCACACGATCGAGCAGCGCGAGAACCTCGGTTTCGTCCATGTTTTGCCTCCGGGGGCCGGCCTCGCGAGGGTCGCGGGGCGTTGTTGTGGCGTCATCATACCGGGAGCGGGAAAAGTGCACCAAAGAGGGGGTATTCGGTACAGAGGCTGGTGTTTTCGGGTGCGGCGGAGCGCGCGTAGGCGAAATTTTTTAAGGAATTTGCTAAAGGGGCTAGGCAAGGTCCGAAAAGTCCTGCATAATTCGCCTTCTGTTGGGGCGTTAGCTCAGTTGGTAGAGCAGCGGACTCTTAATCCGTAGGTCGAGTGTTCGAGTCACTCACGCCCCACCAAGGAATTCGAAAGGCCGGTCAGCGAAAGCTGACCGGCCTTTTTCATTTTCCCCTCGTGAACTATGGGCGCATGGCCGCTCCCGTGATCATGCGCAACACCGTACGAACCTATAACCGCCTCGTGCAACCAGCCGACCAGGTGCTGCAGTGAAAGACGAAACGTGGGCACGATTGGAAGCATTCGCCCGAGAGGAGCTAGGCCGCCCGCTGTTCGGCGGTCAACTTCGTCTAGAGCCTGCCTCTCGTCTGGAAGACAATCTCGGCCTGACCGGGCTAGATGCCGTCGAATTCATCGACAAATGGGCAGCAACGTTCGAAGTGGAAGCAAAAGACTTCCCGTATCGACGTTACTTCAGCGCGGAAGGTCAGGAACTACTCTCATCGTTCTTGGGCTTGTTCTCGAAACGGCTTCGCCGCCCGCCTTTGGTGCCACTGACTCTCGCCATGCTGGCCGAAGCAATGCGTCGAGGGCGTTGGGATACAGAGGAGATTGAGGCGGGTGACCTGTAGGCATTCGCCTACATCCGCCGTTAAACCACCTACATCTGAAATCGGTTTCACCACTCAGTTAAAAATTCCCTTAAGAAAAAGTCGTAATAACAGACGATTTGTCTGATTAATCACTTCAGCCCCGCCCCAACCCCGCCGTTTACGCGCTCATAAAACTGAGAGACCTCGCCCGAGTCACAAAAAACCGGCGAGGGAGTGCCACCTTAAAAAACAAGGCGCTGAGGGCTATGAACTTTTCCCACATGAGAGTCGCGACGCGGCTCGGAATCGGCTTTACGCTCGTTTCGGTGTTGCTGGTGTTGGTCACGCTGTTCAGCTTGAATCGCATGGCGCGGCTCGAGGCGGCGATGGTCGACATTACCGATGTCAACTCGGTCGAGGCCCAGCTCGCCGGCCGTCTCGATCAGAGCATTTCGAATCGCGCGCTCGCGCTGCGCAATCTGATCCTGCTCCAGCCCGATCAACAAGATCAGATCGCGATCGAAGCCAAGCGCTTCGACGAGGAGTCCGCCGCGTACGACGACGCGCGGGCGAAGCTCGCGACGATGTTCGCGCTGCCAGGCACCACCTCCGACGAAACGTCGCTGCTCGACCAAATCAAACAGCAAGGCGACGAGGCGCTGCCGCTCATGCAGAAGGCGCGCGAACTCGTGCTCGCCGGCCAGAAAGACGCGGCCTACCATGTGCTTCGTGTCGATTTGAGGCCCGTGCAGGCCAAATGGTGGGGCTTCGTGCGCCAGTTGCGCGATCTAGAACATCAGCAAAACGACGAGGAAACGGCCGCGGCGAAGGCGTCATATCGGGAGAGCCGCGCGTGGATCATCGCGCTCGCGTCGCTCGCGTTGCTTACCAGCGTCGTCTCGGCGACGCTCATCACGCGCGGATTGCTCAAGCAGCTCGGCGGCGAGCCGGGTGACGCAGTCGATGCCGCAAACCGGGTCGCGAGAGGAGACCTCGCCATCGACGTGGTCCTGAAAACGGGCGATACGTCGAGCCTCATGCACGCGATGAAAACCATGCGCGAAAGTCTCGTCGTGATCGTGAGCCAGGTGCACGCGAGCACCGGCACGATCGCGTCGGCGGCGGGGCAAATCGCGACCGGCAACCTCGATTTGTCTTCGCGGACCGAGCAGCAGGCGGCCTCACTCGAAGAAACAGCCGCATCGATGGAGGAGCTCACCGCCACCGTCAAACGCAACTCCGAACATGCGCGCGAAGCCAATGAGCTTGCGATGTCGGCGTCGCTTGTATCGGAGCGCGCGGGCACGGTGGTATCGGGCGTCGTGCAGACGATGGGCGCGATCAGCCACGCATCGAGCAAGATCGTCGAGATCATCGGCGTGATCGACGGCATCGCGTTCCAGACCAACATCCTCGCGCTCAACGCTGCGGTCGAGGCGGCTCGCGCCGGCGAGCAGGGGCGCGGGTTCTCGGTCGTCGCGGCGGAAGTGCGCAGCCTCGCTCAGCGCTCGGCCACGGCGGCCAAGGAAATCAAGGCGCTCATCGGTGGCTCGGTGGAGCAGGTCCAGGCGGGCAACCGGCTCGTCGAAGAAGCGGGATCGACGATGAATGAAGTCGTCGACAGCGTCAAACGCGTGACGTACATCATGAACGAGATCATGGGCGCGAGCGAGGAGCAGGCCAACGGCATCGAGCAGATCAATCAGGCGCTCAGCCAAATGGATCAGGTGACGCAGCAAAACGCTTCGCTCGTCGAAGAAGCGGCAGCGGCCGCCGAATCGATGCGCGAGCAGGCGGCCGCGCTCGTTCTAGCGGTCAGCGTGTTCAAGCTGAGCCGGCAGGACGTATCGATGAGCACGCGTTCGCGCGCTTCGGCGTGGTTTGCGCAGCCGGAGAGGAACGACATGGCGCTCGCCTACGAGACCGCCGAAGTCGCTTGACCAGCGACGGCGGCGCAGCTTCTAGCCTGACGTGATTTCGATCAGATTTGGATAACTAATCGACGTCACCGGAGAGGAATCGGAACATGAATAGCATTGTGTTCGGCGAGCCCGGCTTGGCCGATTTGCGTGGGAGCCAAGCGCCCGTGTCGTTCTGGCTGACGGGCCTGAGCGGCGCCGGCAAGTCGACGATCGCGTTCGAACTGGAACAGCGCCTCAAAAGCGAAGGACGCCCTTGCGCCGTCCTCGACGGCGACCACCTGCGCTACGGGCTGAACCGCGATCTCGGCTTCTCCGACGAAGACCGCCGCGAGAACGTCCGGCGCACGGCCGAAGTCGCGCGCTTGATGAATGACGCCGGCTTGATCGTGATCGCGTCGCTCATTTCGCCGAATCGGGGCGACCGGTCCGCGGCGCGGCAGATCGTCGGCGAGGATCGTTTCATCGAGGTCTATGTGAGCACGCCAATAGCCGTGTGCGAGGCGCGCGACCCGAAGGGGCTGTACCGCAAAGCGCGGCAAGGCGAGATCCGGGACTTCACCGGCGTGAGCTCACCGTACGAGCCGCCTTTGGCGCCATCGCTCATCGTCGACACCGCACGGATGCCGCACGGCGGCGCGGCGACATTACTTCACACGTTCTTGACAGAACGCTACAAAAACACAAATCACGCAGCTGCAGAATGAGCGCGCATGGCACAAAGGAGACCCGCCGATGAACGCCGACATCAAACACACCACGCGCGTATCCCGCCCCCGCCCGGTCCTGATGATCCCGCTGCGCCGCTGCGGCAGCCACGCACTGCGCCTGCGCCTGAATTTCAACCCGCAGTTCTACTCGCCGTATCCGCTGCACATCGTCGATTTCATGCCGATCGTGCCGCTCTACGGCGATCTCGATGACGACCGCGCGTATTTCCGGCTCGTCTGCGACGTGATCGGTCTGCAAGCGGCCAGCATGGTGAAGTGGCCAGGCATCGTGTTCGATCCCGTCGAGGTCTTCGAAGCAATACGGCACGAGCCGCGCAGCGTGCACCGGATCGTATGGGAACTGCTGCTGCGCGCCGGCGAGCAGAATCAGGCGAGCATCGTGATGGACAAGTCGCTCGACAGCGTCCACTACGCCGACGCGCTGATGCGCATGCTGCCGGACATGCTGTTTCTCAACGTCGTGCGCGACCCTCGCGCGCAGATCGCGTCGATGAACAAGGCGATCATTCACGACTTCGACACCCTGCTCAACACGCAAACGTGGCTCGCCGCGTACCGCGCCGCCGATACGCTGATCAAGCGCTATCCGGAGCGAGTGCTGACGGTGCGATACGAGGACTTCCTGATCGACCAGGAAGCGACGTTGAAGCAAATCTGCTTTTTCTTCGGCATCGATTTTCTGCCGCGGATGCTCGACGTATCGCGCTCGCCGGAGGCGCGGCAGATTTCGCAGATGTCGGCGCTGTGGTCGTCGAACTGCTTCCCGCCGATCGCGGCGAACATTGACAAGTACAAGCATCAGTTGTCGCCGGATGAGATCGCGATCATCGAAACGCTGACCGTGGACTACATGCAGTACTACGGCTATGAACCGGCGACCGATGCATCGGCGAAGATCGACGCGGCCGCGCTCGACGCCGCTCGCCGCCGCTCCGAAGCCGGCCGCACCGAAGCGTGGCGAACGCTTGAACAAGCCAACTTCCGCGACTTCGCGCTGCGGCGGCACCGTTCGGAATATCTCGCGAACGTGCGCGCGCGCATGGAACAGTTTGCCGCCGCGCGCACCGGGGAAATCGGCTCGAAGCCCTACAAGCTCGATGCACTGGAAGCGGCATTCGAAGTGACCGATTGAGCGCCGCTTGATGGTTGTGCGCGCAACGAAAGCGCGCACAGATTCACTTGCGCAACAACCTCAGCCCATTCGCCACGACGATCAGACTCGCGCCCGCATCCGCGAACACGGCCATCCACATCGTGCCCATACCCGCGAGCGTGAGGCCGAGGAACACCGCCTTGATCACCAGCGCGAACGCGATGTTTTGCACCAGCACCGAATGCGTCGCGCGCGACAAGCGCACGAACACGGGGATCTTGCGCAGGTCGTCGTCCATCAGCGCGACATCGGCGGTCTCGATCGCGGTATCGGTGCCCATCGCGCCCATCGCGAAGCCGATGCCCGCGCGCGCCAGCGCCGGGGCGTCGTTGATGCCGTCGCCGACCATGCCCACCACCGCGCCGTTCGCCGACAGCGCGTCGACCGCGTTCAGCTTGTCTTCGGGCAGCTGATTGCCGCGCGCATCGTCGATGCCGACTTGCGAGGCGATGGCCTGCGCCGTGTGCGGGTTGTCGCCCGTCAGCATCGCGGTGCGGATGCCGAGGCGGTGCAGATCGGCAACGGCGGCGCGGCTCGTTTCCTTGACGGTATCGGCGACTGCGAACAACGCGAGCACGCGCTCGGCGTCGATCAGCATCACGACCGTCTTGCCTTGCCGCTCCAATTCGTCGAGACGCGCTTCGAGTTCGGGCGAGCAGCGGCCCAGCTCCTCGACGAGCCGATGATTGCCGAGCCAGTACGGCAGGCCTTCGATCGTGCCGCGCACGCCGCGTCCCGGGATCGCTTCGAAATCGGCGACATCGAGCGCGCCCTTGCCGATCCGGCCCGCCGCCGCCGCGGCGATCGCTTGCGACACCGGGTGGTCGGAACGGCCCGCGAGGCTCGCACCGAGATGCCGTGCGCGCTCGAGATCCACGTCGGCACGCAGTTCGAAGTCCGTCTGCACGGGCTTGCCTTGCGTGATCGTGCCGGTCTTGTCGAGCGCGAGCCACGCGAGCTTGCGGCCTTCCTCGAGGTACACGCCGCCCTTCACCAGAATCCCGCGCCGCGCGGCCGCGGCGAGCCCGCTGACGATCGTCACGGGCGTCGAGATCACGAGCGCACACGGGCAGGCGATCACGAGCAGCACGAGCGCGCGGTAGATCCACTCGTGCCACGACGCGCTGAACACGAGCGGCGGCACGATCGCGACGAGCAGCGCGAACGCGAACACGATCGGCGTATAGACGCGCGCGAATTGGTCGACGAAGCGCTGGGTCGGCGCCTTCGCGCCTTGCGCTTCCTCGACCGCGTGGATGATGCGCGCGAGCGTCGAGTTGCTCGCGGCGGCGCTCACGCGGTAGTCGAACGAGCCCGACTCGTTGATCGTGCCGGCGAATACGGCGTCGCCCTCGGCCTTCTCGACCGGCAGGCTTTCGCCCGTGATCGGCGCCTGGTTCACCGTCGAGCGGCCCGCGACGATCTCGCCGTCGAGCCCGATCCGCTCGCCCGGCTTCACGCGCACCACCGCGCCGACCGCGACCGAGCGCGCATCGACCGAGGCCCAGGCGCCGTCGGGCTGCTGGACCGTGGCGGTATCTGGAGCGAGGCGCATCAGTCCCTGGATCGCGTTGCGCGCGCGGTCGAGCGACTTCGCCTCGATCAGCTCGGCAAGCGTGAACAGCACCATGACCATCGCGGCTTCGGGCCACTGGCCAAGAATCGCGGCGCCGGTGACGGCGATGCTCATCAGCGCGTTGATGTTCAGGTTGCCGTTGCGGATCGCGACCCAGCCCTTCTTGTAGGTCGTCAAGCCGCAGACCGCGATCGCTGCGACGGCTAAGGCTGCCGCGAGCCACGTCGGCATGCCGAACCAGGTCGCGGCTTCCGATGCGGCCGCCGCGACGCCAGCGAGTACGAGCGGCCAAACCCGCTTTGGCGCCGGCGCGATTTCCTGGTGCGTACCGGCGTCCGGATCGGGCAGCTCGGGCACGAAGCCGAGCGAGCGGATCGCGTCGAGCACGGCCGGCTGCGCCTCTGGTGCGTGAACCACCGTCAGGACGCGCTGCATCAGGTTGAACTCCATGCTCGAAACCGTCGGCATATGGCCGAGCTTCTTGCGGATCAGCGCTTCTTCAGTCGGGCAGTCCATCTGCATGATGCGGATCGATGTGCGCACGCCGTCGCCGGTGACTTCGGCGGCGCGCAGCGGAGCGAGCGATGGCGCAGGGGCGCTGCAGCAGGCGGCGCCGTGGTCGTGGCCGTGCGCTTGTTCGTGGTCGTGCCGGTCGCCGTGCTCATGGCCGTGCTCATGGCCGTGATCGTGCCCGCAAGCGTGCGCATGATCATCGCCGTGCGCATGCTTGTGGTCATGCTCGTCGTCGTGGTCATGCTTGTGCCCATCGGCGTGCTCGTGCCCGTGATCGTGAGCCTGCGCTTTCGCCTGCCGGCCCTCGTCGGCGTGCCGCTTCTCGTCCGCAGCCACACCGTGCGCGTGCTCATGCCCGCAGCCGCAATCGTGCGACTGCTGGGCGGCGTTGCGCGCTTCGATCGGGTTCTTGGTTTGAATCATGACGAGCTTCCTGGTGTACGTTGGAGTACAGTTAACACCTTGAAGCCGCTACAAGGTCAAGGCGCAAACGAGGAACCTCAGATGAAAATCGGAGAACTGGCGAAAGCCGCGAGCTGCACGACGGAAACCATCCGTTTCTATGAGAAAGAGGGCCTGATGCCCGACGCCCAGCGCACCGATTCGAACTACCGGAGCTACTCGGCCGAGCACATCGAGCGCCTGCGCTTCATCCGCAACTGCCGCGCGCTCGACATGACGCACGACGAAATCCGCGAGTTGCTGCGCCTCACCGACAACCCCAGCGACCGCTGCAGCTCCGTCAACGCGCTGCTCGACGAGCACATCGGCCACGTGAACGCGCGCCTCGCCGAACTCGAGCAGTTGAGAGCGCAGCTGACCGGTCTGCGTGAGCAATGCGTCGGCGAGCACACCGTGGAGGACTGCGGGATCGTGCACGGTCTGACGACCATGGAGACCGTCGCGGCGTCAGCGAAACGCACGCACGTCGGCTGATCCATTCCGGGAAACGTGGTGCCGCTCAAGCGTCGGATGATCGATGCGCAGAACAGGTTTCGCGGCGCGGATCGGGAAGGCGCGGCGGCAGCGTAACCGTCCCGCGCCTACAGCACCTTGCCGGGATTCAGAATGCCGAGCGGGTCGAACGCCGCCTTCATGCGGCGCATCAGTTCGATTTCGGCAGCGCTGCGCGAATAGCCGAGATACGGGCGCTTGAGCCGGCCGATGCCATGCTCGGCCGAAATCGAGCCGCCCATCTCGCGCACGACTTCATAGACGACGCGATCGACCGCGTCTTCGCCATGCACCGGCAGATCCGCAAGCGACACGCCGATGTGCACGTTGCTGTCGCCGATGTGTCCGAAGAACACGCTCACCGCATGCGGCCACCGTTCGACGAGCGCGGCGCGGCAGCGCTCGGCAAACACGCCGATCGCGCCGATCGGCAGGCTCACGTCGAAGTTCATGAAGTGCGGGAGCGTGTCGATCGCGAGGCCTTCGCGCAAGGTCCACATGTCGAGGGCCTGGCGCGTCGAGGTGGCGAGCGCGGCGTCGTCGATCAGGCCGTCCTCGAAGCACGTGCCGAGGCAGGCTTCAAGCACGGCATGCGCATCCGATGCGCTCGCCGCCGCATCGCTCGACGCGCATTCGATCAGTACGACAAACCCGCCGTCCGCAGCAAGCGGCGCGGTAACGCCAGGGGTATTCGCGCAGACGAACCGATAAAACTCCGGCCACATGACCTCATAACTCACGACGCTAGGCAGCGTCGCGCGCACGCGATGCCAGAGCTTCACGACCGCATCGTAGTCGGCCACACGGCACAAGGCCGTGGCGGGCGAGGCGAGTCTCGGATGTAGCTTGAGCACGGCGCGCGTGATGACGCCGAGCGTCCCTTCGCTGCCGATGAACACGTGCTTCAAATCGAAGCCCGCGTTGTTCTTGAGCATCTTGTTGAGCGATGTGACGACCGTGCCCTCGGCCAGCACGGCTTCGAGTCCGAGCACTTGCTCGCGCATCACGCCATAGCGAATCGCGCGATTGCCGCCCGCGTTGGTCGCGATGTTGCCGCCGATCTGGCACGAGCCGCGCGCGCCGAGATCGACGCCGAGCGTGAAGCCCGCTTCGTCCGCCGCTTCTTGCACGGTCTGCAGCGGCGTTCCGGCGCGGACCGTGATCGTGCCCGCCGCGATATCGATTTCCTCGACGCCCGCGAAACGCTCCATCGCGAGCACGACCTCGCCGCCGAGCGCCACCGCGCCACGCGCGAGCCCGGTCGCACCGCCTTGCGGCACGAGCGGAAGTTTCAAGCGCGAGCAAAGCGCCAGCGTGCGCGAGACATCGTCGACCGTGCGCGGCCGGATGAGCGCGAGCGGCCGCACGCCCGGCGCTTCGTTGTAGGCGGTGAAGTAGCGCGGATCGATGGCGTCGCCGACTGCGACGAGATCGTCGCCCAACTCGCGCAGCAGCACGTCTACGGCATCACGCTCGTTCACAGCCACCGGCGCCCCGCCCTCGCTCGCCATCATCCGCCCGCTCCTTCGCTATGCCGTTACTTCGCGGAAACGTCGATATTGCCGAAGTACTTCTGCGCGAGCGTCTTCACGGTGCCGTCGGCCTTCACCTTCGCGATCGCCGCGTTCAACTGGCTGCGCAGCGCGTCGTCGCCCTTGCGGATGCCGAATGCAATGCCGCTGCCGAGGATCTTGTCGTCGTGCACCGCCTGGCCGACGAACGCGTAGCCCTTGCCGTCAGGCTTCGACAGGAAGCCCGTCTGTCCCGCCGGAGCGAGCACGAGCGTCGCGTCCAAGCGGCCCGCGACGAGGTCCGAGTACACCTGGTTTTGATCCTGATACGCCACGACCGTCACGCCAGCCGGTTCCCAGTGCGCCTTCGCGAAGGTCTCCTGAATCGACGCCTGCAGCACGCCGACGCGCTTGCCCTTGAGCGATTCCGGCGTCGCCACGATGCCGCTGTCGGCCTTCGCGATCAGTTGGGTCGGCACGCGGTAGATGACGGTCGTGAAGTCGATCGCCTGGCGGCGCTTGTCGGTCGCGTTCATCGCCGAATTGATCGCGTCGAACTTGCGGCCATTCAGCGCCGGGATCAGGCCGTCGAACGACGTCTCGACCCACGAGCACTTTAGGTGCGCCGCCGCGCAAACGGCATTGCCGACATCGATATCGAAGCCTTGCAAGCTGCCGTCGGCCGCCTTCGATTCGAACGGCGGATATTGCGCTTCGAGCCCGAAGCGCATTGAAGTCGCGTCGGCGAACGCCGACGCCGATACCAATGCGCACGCGAATGCGAACAGAACGTTGAGTCGTTTCATCGTGGATCTCCTTGCCTTTGGGTGTCTTTACGAATTTTTAGGCGGCGTTTCGTGCTTGCCGCCAAGCGTTTGGTTTTATCGGTTCAATGATGCGCGCGTCAAAAAGCGGCGACATCCGAGGGGGTTGCGATGCGCTTGTGTGTCAGCACAGGCAAGCGCCCTCGGACTTCGCGCAGCGCCGCGGCCTTGAGTTCCGCCACCGCGATGCCCGGCTCGTCGTCGTGGCGCGCGAGCACCTCGCCCCACGGTCCGACAATCATGCTGTGACCGAACGTGCGCCAGCCGTTCACGTGCGTGCCGCACTGGCCCGCTGCGATCACATAGGCCTGGTTCTCGACGGCGCGGGCGCGCAGCAGCAGTTCCCAGTGCGCGAGACCGGTGGTGTGCGTGAACGCGGCAGGCACCGCGATCACATCGGCAGCGGGTGCCGCGCGATACAGCTCGGGAAAGCGCAAGTCGTAGCAGACCGACAGCCGCAGGTTGCCGAACGGCCCCTGCGCGGAGCCGACGGCGGCTCCCCCCATCATCGTGTCGGCTTCGGCGTGCTGCTCGGCGCCCTGGTTGAAGCTGAACAGATGAATCTTGTCGTAGCGCGCGCTGCATCGACCGCTCGGATCGAACAGCAGCGACGTGTTGTACGCATGCGTGCGTTCTTGCGCGCTGCCGCGCTCGGGACGGATCGGCACCGTGCCGCCGATCAGCCACACGTTGGCTTCGCGCGCGAGTTGTGCGAGCGCCTGCTGAATCGGCCCCTCGCCGAACGGCTCGGCGAGTGCCACGCGTTCGTGTTCGTCGTTGCCGATCCAGCAGAAGTATTCAGGAAGGCTAATGAGCGTCGCACCGTCCCGCGCCGCCTTCTCGACCCAGCGGCGCGCTTCGTTGAGGTTGTGCGCGACGTCGGCCGTGCTGCTCATCTGCACGACGGCTGCCTTGATCGTCTCCACCATGTCGCTCATCGCGCGCCCCTTAAATCGAGCAAAGGCGGCGAGCGCCTTCGATCAGCGTTGCGTCGTCCTTCGAAAAGCTGAGGCGAATCACGCCCTCGTCGGTACCGTCCGTATAGAACGCGGACAGCGGAATCGTCGCCACGCGGGCATCGCGGATCAGGCGCAGTACGAAATCGCTATCGCTTTCGTCGGAGAAGTCCCGGAAGCGCGCGAGCATGAAGAAGCTGCCTTCGCTCGGCAGCAACTCGAAGCGCGATTCGGCCAGCGCGCGCGCGAGCAGGTCGCGTTTCTTCTGATAGAAGTCGGAGAGACCGAGATAGCTTTGCGGTTCGGCGAGCGCCTCGGCGAACGCGTATTGCATCGGCGTATCGGCGGAGAACATCATGAACTGGTGGACCTTGCGGATCTCGTCCATCAGCGCGGCGGGCGCGAGGCAGTAGCCGACGCGCCAGCCCGTCACGTGGTACGACTTGCCGAACGACGACACGATCACGCTGCGCTCGGCCAGCTCGCGGTGACGCGCCATGCTCTGATGCTTCGCGCCGTCGAACACGACGTGCTCGTACACCTCGTCGGAGAGGATCACGATATCGGTGTTGCGCGTCAGCGCTGTCAGGCGCGCGATGTCGTCCTCGCCGAAGATCGTCGCGGTCGGGTTGTGCGGCGTGTTGACGATGATCATGCGTGTCTTCGGCGTGATCGCGGCGGCGACTTCGTCCCAATTCACGCGGAAATGCGGCAGCGACAGCTTGATCGCGACGGGCTTCGCGCCCTGCAGGCGGACGATCGGCGCGTAGCTGTCGAATGACGGCTCGAAGTAGATCACCTCGTCGCCGGGGTGCACGAGTGCGCTGATCGTCGAGTACAAGCCTTCGCTCGCGCTCGCAACCACGGTCACTTCGGTCGTCGGATCGTATTGCACGCCGTAAAGGCGTTCGACCTTGTCGGCAAGCGCCTCGCGCAGCGCGCCGATGCCGGACATCGGTGAGTACTGGTTGTGTCCGGCGCGCATCGCGGCGGCCACGCCGTCGACGAGCTTCGGGTCGGGCGCGAAATTCGGCGCGCCTTGCGACAGGTTCAGGGCGTCGTGTTCGGCCGCCAGTTGGCCGATCACCGTGAAAATCGTCGTGCCCACATCGGGCAGTTTCGAGCGTGGGGTCCAGGCGCTCTGCATATTCGCTCCTCCGGCCGGCGGCTCGGCGCCGCGCGGCGTGCTTGCTTATGAGTTGCTTACGAGGCCGCCGAATGCGCGCGGCCCCGTTCGAGTATGCAAATTAAGCACGACCGAAAACGCCGCCACAATCGAAACTTTGTCATGCGGGGCATGCGTTTACTTCATGGCTTGACCTTGGCCGCCATGAGCGGGACGCATGGCGGCGGGGCGAGACGGCTTGCCGCGTTATTCGTCCATCAACCGGACTTTGACCTTCTTGCCCTTCACCTTGCCCGCGGAGAGCTTGCGCAACGCATCGCGGACGATGCTTCGCTCCACCGCCACATAGGTCGAAAACTCCGTCACGTTGATCTTGCCGACCTGCGAACCGCTGAATCCGGCTTCGCCGGTCAGCGCGCCGAGCACGTCGCCGGGACGGATCTTCTCCTTACGGCCGCCGAGGATTTGCAGCGTCGCCATCGGCGGCACGAGCGGCGCGTTGTCTTCCGCCTTCAGTTCGCCCAGCGGCTGCCATTCGACTTCGCGGCCGAGCGCCTGCTCGATCGCGCCCACCCGGCCCATCTCGTCCATGCTGGCGAGGCTGAGCGCCCAGCCGTCCTGGTCCGCGCGCCCAGTGCGGCCGATCCGGTGCACGTGCACTTCGGGGTCCGGCGTCACGTCGACATTGATCACCGCTTCAAGCTGCGCGATGTCGAGGCCGCGCGCGGCGACGTCGGTCGCGACGAGCACCGAGCAGCTGCGGTTCGCGAACTGGATCAGCACCTGGTCGCGCTCGCGCTGATCGAGCTCGCCGTGCAGCGCGAGCGCGTGAAAGCCTTGCGCGCGCAGCACGTCGAGCAAATCGCGGCATTGCTGCTTCGTGTTGCAGAACGCGAGCGTGCTGACGGGGCGGTAGTGGTTCAGCAGCAGGCCCACCGCGTGCAGCCGTTCGTTGTCGTCGACTTCGTAGAAACGCTGGCGGATCTTGCTGTCGTCATGCTGCTCTTCGAGCTTGATCTCCTGCGGCTTGCGCAGAAATTGCTGGCTGAGCTTGGCGATCCCGTCGGGATACGTCGCCGAGAACAGCAGCGTCTGCCGCTCGGGCGGGCATTGGCGCGCAACCGTCGCGATATCGTCGAAGAAGCCCATGTCGAGCATGCGGTCGGCTTCGTCGAGCACGAGCGTGTTGAGCGAGGCGAGCGCTAGGCTGCCTTTCTCGAGATGATCCATGATCCGGCCCGGCGTGCCGACGACGATATGCGCGCCATGCTCCAGGCTCGCCGTTTGCGGACGCATCGGCGTGCCGCCGCAGAGCGTGAGGACCTTCACGTTTTCTTCCGCGCGCGCGAGCCGGCGGATTTCCTGCGTGACTTGATCGGCGAGTTCGCGGGTCGGACAGAGCACCATCGCCTGCACGTCGAATTTGCGTGCGTCGAGCCGCGACAACAGCGCGAGCGCGAAGGCGGCGGTCTTGCCGCTGCCGGTCTTCGCCTGCGCGATCAGATCACGGCCGGCGAGCGCAACCGGCAGGCTCGCCGCCTGAATCGGCGTCATGTTCACGTAGCCGAGCTGCTCGAGATTCGCGAGCGTGGCCGCGGGAAGCGGCAATTGGCTGAAAGGGGCGGCTTGTGGCGAGGGCGTGGCGGTCATGGGGAATCCAGTTATAGAAACGGACGGCCTTCGATCTGCTCGTAGACGACCGTGCCGTCTTCGGCGTCGAAGCGCTCGACATAGTTGCGCGCGCCGCACATCGGACAGCGGAACAGGAGCCCTTGCCCCTCGTTCTTGATGACGACGTCCGACTGCTCCCATTGAGCCTGGCAGGATTGGTTGATGCAGGTAAACATCGTGGAGACTCCTTTTGCGTGCAGACCAGCGCGCTGTGAACGGGCGCCAGTGTACCGAAGATACTCGCTGCTATGCCCAAAAAGGAGGGGCTCCGGGGTGTTGCTACTCGCGGAGCCTGTATGGCCGCTCCACGCGAATATCGCGTGTGGTGCGTTACTTCACTCTGTAACAAGACCGATAGCCGAGCCAAACGTCACAGGCGCTCCGCGTCCCGACGAAGAAAAATCCATTTTTCCAGATGATGCGGCAGCGTTAATCATTTCACGGCGTCGCTTGCTTCGCTCTCCCTGGGAGCAAACGCGATAGACGAAAGGCAATCTGGATTGCGCTCCTTGAAGCTAAAGGACAATTCCCCCCATTCCAAAGCGGTCGTATGTGAGGTGACCTCATCGAGCGAGCGCCCGCGGGGGAAATCCGTAATTTTGAGGTCACCGTAGTGCGCGCGCACCGCGTCGAGGCCAATGCAGGAGCCAGCGAGATTCAGCACGAGAAAACCGGGGTGCCCTTCCTTATGCCTGATGCGCAAATCCACGTTCCCGATCACTACGTCGTCGGATAGCTTGATAGGGCCACCTACGAAGAACGCAAATGCGGTGTTCTTGATTGCGACATTGCTTGTGTCTTTATCGTCAAGCCCGACGCTAAGCACGCTCTCGACCTTGGTCTTCGTAAAAGGAATCTGCTGTACCGGCACCTCGATGGTCTGCCACAAAGTCATATCCAGTTGCGTCGATTGCGAACCCTTTTTTTGTTGTTCACTAGCCTCACTGCTCGCGACAAGCCCAATAGCCAAGCCAAGCGCTCCGCGTCCCAACGAAGAAAATTCCGCTCTTCGAGTTGATAAGCCAACGTTAATCATTTCACAACGTTGCCGATATCAGGTGTCTTGGGATTGATGACAACATACGCGAGACAGTCCGGGTTTCGCTCCGTGAAACCAAACGACAACTTTCCCCACGCCGGAAAGGCGGAATACGATGTGGCCTCGTCAAGCGAACGCCCGCGCGGAAAATCTGTAATTCTGAGGTTACCGTAGCGTGCACGCACCGCATCAAGCTTAATGCATTCACCACCTAGACTATCCAGCACAAGAAATCCCGGGTGCCCCTCCTCGCGCTTGATGCGCAAATCCACGTTCCCGATCACCACACCGTCCGACAGCTTGACGGGGCCACCATCGAGCGGTTGAAAAGAAGAAGGCTGAATTGCGTAATTACTGGGGTCACTATCAACAAACCTAATCTTAAGGACGTTTTCAACTTTAACCCTCGTAAGAGGAATCGCCTCCACTAGCGCGTCGATGGTCTGCCAAAGCGTCATTTCTAGTTGGGCCATTTGCGAGTCCTTTTTCTGTTGTCCACTAGCCTGACTGCATCCGATAAGTCCGATTGCCAAGCCAAGCGTCACAAGGGTCCGGCGCAGGCTACTTCCCCGATGAGAAAGTCTTGTCATACCACCCCCCATAATATTCATTGTAGGTTTGTCCCGTGCTCGATGTAATCTCATTCCCGAAGGCAACCCCGATTGCATCCCTGCAAGCTGCGGCATTGCCATCCTTCAGGAACTGGTCGTAAGCCGCGTTATAGCTCGCGTGACTCCTGCCAGCGACGCCGATGTCCGTCCCGCCATGGGCAAGAATCTCGCGCTGCGTCCTAATATTGGTCATCGTAGCCGCCCCCTCGTCGGCCATCGTGCCCCGGAGGTACGCCGCCTTCGAAGAAAAATCCTCCTGATACGGATAGGTTGCATGCCCGACCTCGTGCGACAAGGTCTGCGTAAGCGCCTCAGGGTGGCCTTTGAGGCTGCTATCAAGCGTAATGACCTGCCTCTCACGATTTGCATACGAGCCGCCCCCCGGTTCGCCGTACCGAATTTTCCAGTCGGCTCCATCCAGCTTTTTCAAGTCCGCTTGCAAACTCGGAGATTTGCCAACAAGCGCATTGGCCTCATCACCAGCTTCGTTCGCCATAAACTCACTGACACGAACAGGCGTATTGCGCGGTGTGTTGCCGTATAGCACCTCGGCGGGCGAAACAGGTGCAGGCTTGTCAACGCCACCCACTGCCTGTGAGCGCTTCTTCCCGTCGGCCAGAATCTCCGCAACACATTCCCGCAACTCTCTTCGCTCGGGGAGAAGGACCAAGCGCCCCTCTTTCACCTCCTCATGTAGCGCGCGGGCTACCTGATGAGTGTTCATCAGGTACAGGCTATCGGCATAACGGCTGCTGCGCCCGAGCGCGGCCCTCAGATCATGATCTATTTCCGACATCAACGATTCAGGCGTCCGCCTCCGCACAAAAGCCGCGCTGGCTGCCTCCATCGCTGTTTTCAGAGCATCGAGTTCTTCGCGGGTTATGTCCGTATCGAGCCTGCCGTCGGCGAAGCGATAGTAACTAACGAGACGGTCCCACAGCGGCTCGTATATGTGCAGATAGATCGAGTTGTCGATGCTTTGCCAGAAAAACCGTTCATACATTGTGTTCATGTGTGTTCGTCGTTTTCATAACTGGCCGACTGCTCCTGCTAGGCAAAAAATAGATAAATATGCCTTTTACATATTTTTCTGTATTCCTAATTAATCTTTGAAACCTGAACTCGCAAGCTAGCGAGAACAACGAGACGCGTCCATCAGAAAAGTCCGAAAATTTCCGGATCAACTCCTTTCACGCGCCCCAAAAACAAAAAGCTCCGCGGTATCGCTACCTCCGGAGCCTTTCCTATCCGCACCACGCGCGCGGCGCGTCACTTCACTCCGACGTCCGACTGCTCCCATTGAGCCTGGCGGGATTGGTTGATGCAGGTAAACATCGTGGAGACTCCTTTTGCTTGCGAACGAGGCGCTTTGCGCCAAAACTGAGCGCAAGTGTACTCAAGAACACTACCGTACTCGGAGCAGTTCAACAGAAAACAAAACGGCGGCCACTGTACACGAAGTCGCGACTACCGGATCCGGCGTGGCAGGTGGAATCGCGGGAGGGGCAGTGGCCGGTTTGCTTTGCGGACCGGCATCTCCTGTATGTGTGACACTGGGGGCCTTTGTAGGCGGTGCATTTGCTGCAATGGGCGTAAACATCTTGTGGTGAGGGAACATCTCGATGCATGAGCTTGCAAGCGGAGAATTCCGGCTCGAACCGCTTCCCGACGAAGCGTTCCCGAAAAGCAGAATTTACATCGACGGTAAGCCGACCGACGCGACCATTGCGGGGGCATACCTCGAAGCGAGTCTCCGATGGAATGATTCATTCCTGATTTTTACGACGGATGACGTTCCATTCGAGGAGACGCTCCGCATAACCTTATTGGACGAAAATTTATCGATCGTCGACTCCGCAACCCTCGGCGCACCCTACTCGACCGGATCGTTCAGCTCATTAAAAATAAGAGATGACGACACGGTTGAATTTCGCTTCATAGGAGGAATAACGTGGGTACTAAAAATATTCAAAGGAACGCAATTGCGATTCCCTCTAATATCTGATCCCACAGGAGTAACACGGAAATTCTCGTTTGGATGCCGTTTTAAGATATTTGGAAAACCTTTCCCAGAAATTTAAAGCACCCGCCTGCGCCCTGCATAATGCGGAGTTCGAACATAGACATTAAGCCAGCGTGCTTAAGCAGAAAGAGCCCCGTGGCATTTCAACTTGCCACGGGGCTCTTTCTCTTTTGCATTTAACACGTCGCGCCGCAAATCACGCCGCGCGAACGTTCAGCTTCGACGCGGAATTACTTCCCGCCAATGCTCTGCAGCGGCGCCCACTTGCCGTCGACGACCTTGTACATCGTGATGCCGCCGTTCTTCAGGTCGCCCTTCGTGTCATACGCGAGGTGCGCCGTCGTCACAGCCGGCATGTCGGTCTGCGCCAGCACCGGCAGGTACTTCGCCGGGTCGGTCGAGTTCGCCTTCTTCATCGCCGAGAACATCGCCATCGCGCCGTCGTAGGCGTACGGCGAGTACGTCTGCACGTCTTCGTTGAAGCGCTTCTTGTACTTCGCGACGTAGTCCTTGCCGCCCGGCATGTCTTCCAGCGGGAGACCCGCCAGCGATGCGATCGTACCGTTCGCCGCGTCGCCCGCGACTTGCAGGAACGTCGGCGTGTGGACCATTTCGCCGCCCATCAGCGGGGCCTTCATGCCCAGCGTCTTCATCTGCTTGACCATCGGGCCCGCTTGCGAATCCGCGCCGCCGTAGTAGATCAGATCCGGTTGCGCCGCCTTCAGCTTCGTCAGAATCGCCTTGAAGTCGACAGCCTTGTCGTTCGTGAACTCACGGTCGACGATCGTCGCGCCCGATGCCTTCGCCGCCTTCTCGAACTGGTCGGCGAGACCCTGGCCGTAGGCCGTGCGGTCGTCGACGATCGCGATCTTCTTCATGCCGAGGCTCTTGACCGCGAACGCGCCGGCCACCGAGCCTTGCTGCGTGTCGGAGGTCATCATGCGGAACGTGGTCTTGAAGCCTTGCGACGTGTACTCAGGCGCCGTCGCCATCGCGATTTCGGGGATACCCGC
This sequence comes from Trinickia camelliae, assembly GCF_053525655.1. Taxonomy (NCBI): domain Bacteria; kingdom Pseudomonadati; phylum Pseudomonadota; class Betaproteobacteria; order Burkholderiales; family Burkholderiaceae; genus Trinickia; species Trinickia camelliae. Next base: position 211,068 of record NZ_JBCHAA010000003.1, on the reverse strand, counting down.
GTTCGCGTAGATGCGCGAAGCCGGGATCGTCGTGCCCGAGTTGAAGTGGCCGAGCATGCCCTTGATGCCGTCGTCGACGAGCTTCTGCGCGACGGTCGTGCCCGTGCGCGGGTCAGCCTGGTCGTCGGCTGCGTCGAGCACGAATTTCACCGGCTTGCCGCCGATCACCGGCTTCGTCGCGTTGATGTCTTCGATCGCGAGCGTGATGCCGTTCTTGAAGTCTGCCCCGTAGTGCGCCTGCGCGCCGGTCATCGGACCAGCAAAACCGATCTTCACTTCGTCGGCTTGTTGTGCGTGCGCAGTCCCCGCCAGCGACAGTGCCGCAACCAGCGTTGCGCCTGCCAGCTGTTTCATCGTGTGTTGCATGCTTTCTCCTAGGTACCAAGGTGATGTTGGAGCGGCTTCGGGGTGACCTTGCCGCTTCCGTTTTTTGAATCGATCAGGAATGAGGGTCGCTCAGCCGATCGTCATCAAATTCGCATTGCCGCCTGCCGCGGCCGTGTTCACGCTGACCGAGCGCTCAGTCAGCAAGCGTTCGAGCGCGTAGTCTTCGTCGCCGTTTTCGAGCGAACCCGCCGCCACGCCCTGAACCGAGACGATCGGGCCAGGACGCTTCGCGACTTCCTTCACGATGGCGAGCAGCTCGTCGCTGTCGCCTTCGAAGAGGACGGCGTCGAAATCGCCTTCGCCATTCTTCTTGACGCTCGCGTAGGCCTTGAGCGACGCGGGAAGCGCGGCGACCAGTTGTTCGCCCGCCGCGCCCGAGAACAGCGCGCGGTTGCCCGTGGCCAGCACCGCCGCGAACTGCGCACGGGCGCCGCTTGCCGTCGTGGGCACGCAGGATACCGTACCGCGCGCGCCAAGCGTATATGTGTTGCGCTCGCCGGTCGGTCCGGGCAGCACCGCGGTTGCACCCGCGAGCACGTGCGAGAGGTAGCCGTCGCAGCGCGCGGCCAGCGCCGGCTCGCGCTCGGCGATCAGCCAGTCGCGCAGCGCGGTGAGCGCGGCGCTGGGCGTCGAACCGTTGGTCTCGCCGTTACCGTTGCCATTGCTGCTGCCCGCGACCGGGTCGACCACGAGCGCGGAAGCCAGCGACTTCGGCAGCCCCGCCGGACGCTTGGCGAGCAGACGCTGGAGATACAGCGCGCCGCCGGCCTTCGGACCCGTGCCCGACAAGCCTTCGCCGCCGAACGGCTGCACGCCGACCACCGCGCCGATCACGTTGCGGTTCACATAGATGTTGCCGACATGCGCGCGGCTGATCACGTGCGCGATCGTCTCGTCGATGCGCGTGTGGATGCCGAGCGTGAGGCCGTAGCCGGTCTCCTTGATCTGCTCGAGCAGCTTGTCCAGCGCGCTGCGGCGATAACGGATCACGTGCAGCACCGGGCCGAACACTTCGCGCTTCAACTCATCGATGGTGTCGAGTTCGATCAGCGTCGGCGGCACGAACGTGCCTTGCGCACAGCCCTCCGGCATGGCCAGTTGCGTGACCGTGCGCCCCTTCTCGCGCAGCGCGGCGACGTGCGTATCGATCGTGCGCTTGGCTTCGGCGTCGATCACCGGGCCGACATCGGTCGAGAGGCGATCGGGGTTGCCGATCGCGAGCTCTTGCATCGCGCCCTTCAACATCGTGAGCGTGCGATCGGCGACGTCGTCCTGCAGGCACAGCACGCGCAGCGCGGAGCAGCGCTGGCCGGCCGAGTCGAACGACGACTGCAGCACGTCCGCGACCACTTGCTCGGCCAACGCCGACGAATCGACGATCATCGCGTTCTGCCCGCCCGTCTCGGCGATCAGCGGAATCGGCTTGCCGTCCGCATCGAGGCGTTCGGACAACGTCTTGTTGATGAGGCGCGCGACTTCGGTCGAACCCGTGAACATCACGGCGCGCGTGCGATGGTCGGCGACGAGCGCCGCGCCCACCGTCTCGCCGTTGCCCGGCAACAGCTGCACCGCGCCCGCCGGCACGCCGGCTTCGCGCAGGATGCGCACCGCTTGCGCCGCGATCAGCGGCGTCTGCTCGGCCGGCTTCGCGATCACGGTGTTGCCGGCGGCAAGCGCCGCGGCCACTTGGCCCATGAAAATCGCGAGCGGGAAGTTCCACGGGCTGATGCAGACCACGGGGCCGAGCGGCCTGTGCGTATCGTTCGAAAATTCGTTGCGGATCTGCGTGGAGTAGTAGCGCAGGAAGTCGATGGCTTCGCGAATCTCGGCCACCGAGTTCGACAGCGACTTGCCCGCTTCACGCACCACGAGGCCCATCAGCGTGTGCATCTGCGCTTCGAGCAGATCGGCGGCACGCGCGAGGCAGTCGGCGCGCGCGTCGACCGGCGTCGCCTGCCAGATCGGCGCGGCGGCCACGGCGTTCGCGAGCGCGGCGCTCACGTGCGCCGAGGTCGCTTCGACCACCGTGCCGACGAGGTCGCGATGATCGGCCGGATTGCGCACGTTGCGCGCCCCTTCGGCGCCGGCGTCGATTTCATCGTTTTCGAGCATCGGCACCGCGCGCCACGGATGATGCGCGCTCGCCAGCAACGCCGACGACAGCGACGCCAACCGATGTTCGTTCGACAGATCGAGCCCCATCGAATTGAGGCGCTCGGCGCCATACAGATTGCGCGGCAGCGGAATCTTCGCGTGCGGCGCGCCGAGCGGCGTGATCTTCGACGCTTCCTCGATCGGATCGGCGACGAGTTCCTTGACCGGCACGCTCTCATCGGCGATGCGGTTCACGAACGACGTGTTCGCGCCGTTCTCGAGCAGGCGGCGCACGAGGTAGGCGAGCAGCGTCTCGTGCGTGCCGACCGGCGCATACACACGGCACGGACGATTCAGCTTGTCGCGGCCCGTCACTTCTTCGTAGAGCGGCTCGCCCATGCCGTGCAGGCACTGGAATTCGTATTGGCCGGGGTAGTAGTTCTGGCCCGCGAGGTGATAGATCGCCGACAGCGTGTGCGCGTTGTGCGTCGCGAACTGCGGATACACCGCATCGGGCGCGCCGAGCAGCTTCTTCGCGCACGCGAGGTACGACACATCGGTGTAGATCTTGCGCGTGTAGACCGGATAGCCTTCGAGCCCGTCGAGCTGCGCGCGCTTGATTTCGCTATCCCAGTACGCGCCCTTCACGAGCCGCACCATCACGCGATGGCGGCTGCGGCGCGCGAGATCGATCACATAGTCGATCACGAACGGGCAACGCTTCTGATACGCCTGCACGACGAAACCGATGCCGTTCCAGCCCGCCAGCTCCGGATCGAAGCACAGCGCTTCGAGCAAATCGAGCGACAGCTCGAGGCGGTCCGCTTCTTCGGCGTCGATATTGAGGCCGATGTCGTAGCGGCGCGCGAGGATCGCGAGCGTGCGCACGCGCGGCAGCAGCTCGCTCATCGTGCGCTCCTGCTGCGAGCGCGAGTAGCGCGGATGCAGCGCCGACAGCTTGATCGAGATGCCCGGGCCTTCGTAGATGCCGCGCCCGCCCGCCGCCTTGCCGATCGCGTGGATCGCCTGCTCGTACGAGGCGTAGTAGCGCTGCGCATCTTCTTCGGTGGTCGCCGCTTCGCCGAGCATGTCGTACGAGTAGCGGAAGCCGCGCGCTTCGTACTTGCGGCTGTTCGCAAGCGCTTCGGAGATGTTTTCGCCGGTGACGAACTGCTCGCCCATGAGGCGCATCGCCATATCGACGCCCTTGCGGATCAGCGGCTCGCCGCCCTTGCCGATCAGGCGCGTGAGCGCCGACGACAGGCCCGCTTCGCTGTTGGTCGTCACGAGCTTGCCGGTGATCATCAAACCCCAGGTCGCCGCGTTGACGAACATCGACGGCGCGTGCCCGACGTGCGACTTCCAGTCGCCCTTGCTGATCTTGTCGCGGATCAGCGCGTCGCGCGTCGCGCGGTCGGGAATGCGCAGGAGCGCTTCGGCGAGGCACATCAGCGCGACGCCTTCCTGGCTCGACAGCGAGAATTCGTGGATCAGCCCTTCGACGCCGCCGCCCGTGCGCTTCGCGCGCAAGTTTTCGACGAGTTTGGTCGCCATGGCTTCTACGTCGGGGGCGAGATTCGCCGGCAGGCGCGCCTGACCGATCAGGAACGGCAGGCATTCCGGTTCCGGCCGGCGGTACGCCGCCGTGATCGCCGCGCGCAGCACCGATTGCGGTTGCACGTTCTGCGCGAATTCAAGGAACGGGTTCAGCGCACCGTCATCGTCGGCTTCGCCATTGGCGGCGTCGGCGAGATCGGCCGTGCCGGTGTGACCGGACAGCTCAGCCGGCAACTGGCCGTGCTCGATTTTCTCGAGGTAGGCGAAGATCGCCTGCTTGATGAGCCAGTGAGGGGTGCGTTCCAGACGGTTCGCGGCGTCTTTGAGCCGCGCGCGGAGGATGTCGTCGACTTTGACGCCTAGGGTGGTGCTAGCCATATTTCCTTCGTTTGCCGCTCGGGGATTGCGGCGAAATGACCAAAAAGTTGGCCGAATCGTACGCCTTCAAATTAAAAGGTGCAACCAAATATGGGTTAGGGTTGCACCCGACGTAAAGCCTTGATCGGCAAGGCTTACCGGGAAATGGCTCCGGCTGGGGCTCTTAGGGTTGCGCTCGGTATTTTCCCTGAGCGTAAATCGTTATCATCGCCCTCTTCGTGGGCAAAACCGTGCCGTTAACCCAGGAACGGGGTGTAGCGCACAGTGCGCAGCACGAAAGGAGAAGCAAATGGAGAAGTGGATTGTGATCGGCAGCATCTGGGCGATGTCCGTCGCGTGCCTGGTGCTGTTCGTGCGCGGCGCCTCGCCGGCGCATAACCGGGCGCTCGCCATGGCGCGCTCGCGCGAAGAACGCCGCCGCAAAGCCGAGCTCGAGAATCAAGGTCGGTCGTCCGCTGAGCCGAAGGGCACCTAAGCAAAAGAAAGCGGGAAGTGCGCAAGTCAGGGGGAGAACTGAGCGCACGTATCGTCGGGAGAGACCAGCTGGCCGTGCCAACGGCACAGACCACCCTCGGCGACGCTCGCACCAAACCCCGGACCAAAAAAGCGAGGCTCACAATGCTTTGCTCGAAAGAATGCCAGTTGTCCGCGCGGCACCGGCAGCCGCAACAACGGGGACGCAGGCCAACACCGGCCTGTGCGAGACCGCTCGCAACCCCTGCCCCCAGTTACGCCAACCGAGTGCGAACCCGTGCGCGGACTGCGCGCAACCGCCTGCGATATTGACCGCAACGCCTGCGGGAACGCGAAAACGCTAGATATCGAGCGGATCGACTTCGACGCTCCAGCGCAGCACCCCCTTTAACGCGCGCAACGCAGGCTGCCACGCGCGTAAGGTCGCCTGCAGCGCCTGGCGCGAAGCGCTTTCGAGCAGCAGCTGCGCGCGGTGGACATTCGCGACTTTGACGATCGTCATCGGCACCGCGTCATAGACGGTGACGCGCTCCGCCGCGGGAATCTCGGCGAGCGCGCCGGCAGCTTGCTGCAGGAACGCGAGCGCCGCTTCGAGCGTGCGTCCCTCGGCGCGCAACAGCGCCTGATAGACGAACGGCGGCAGATGCGCGTCGCGCCGCTCGGCGAGCGTCGAATTCGCGAAGCCGACGTAATCGTGCCGCCCGAGCGCGTGATAGAGCGCATGACGCGGATAGCGCGTCTGCACGAGCACTTCGCCGGGCAGCCCGGCGCGCCCCGCCCGGCCGCTGACCTGCATCAGTTGCGCGAACAGCCGCTCGCTCGCGCGGAAATCGTGCGAAAACAATGCCGTATCCGCGTTCAGCACACCGACCAGCGACACACGCTGGAAATCATGTCCTTTGGCGATCATTTGCGTGCCGACGAGGATGTCGACCTCGCCCGCGTGCACATCCGAAAACAATGCCTGCGCGCTGCCTTTGCGGCGCGTGCTGTCCGCATCGATGCGCAGCACGCGCGCGCCCGGCACCGCTGTGGCGAGCGTCTCTTCGACGCGCTGCGTGCCGCGGCCCAGCGGCGCGATATCGACGTTGCCGCATTCCGGGCACGAACGCGGAATGCGCGCCTCCCAGCCGCAGTGATGGCAGCGCAGCGCGCGCTCGGGCTTGTGGAGCACGACGTAGGCGCTGCAGCGCGGGCAACCGGCTACCCAACCGCACGCGTCGCACGACAGCGCCGGCGCATAGCCACGCCGGTTCAGAAACACGAGGCTCTGCTCGCCGCGCTCCAGCCGGCCCTTGAGCGCGGCGACGAGCGGCCCCGACAAGCCTTCGACCGACGCCCGTCCGCGCCGCCGCTCCTCTTCGAGGTCGATCAGCCGCACGGCCGGCAGCACCGCATCGGCGACCGCCCGGCGCGCGAGCGTGAGCCGCTTGTAGCGGCCCTGATCGGCCTGCCACCAGCTCTCGAGCGACGGCGTGGCCGAGCCCAACACAACCGGTATCTCGAGCTGCTTCGCACGCCAGACGGCGAGATCGCGCGCCGAGTAGCGCAAACCTTCCTGCTGCTTGTAAGCCGGGTCATGCTCCTCGTCGACGACGATCAACGCGAGCTTCGGCAGCGACGCCAGCACCGCGAGCCGCGTGCCGAGCACGATCCGCGCTTGCCCCAGGTGCGCCGCGAACCAGTTGCGGGCGCGCTCGCCTTCGGCGAGCCCGCTGTGCAGTGTCACGATCGCATCGTCGGGCAACGCCGCGAAACGCGCGCGAAAAGCAGCCTCGAACTGCGGCGTCAGGTTGATTTCGGGGACGAGCACGAGCGCCTGGGCATCGGGGCGCGCGTCGAGCAGTGCGGCCAGCGCGTGTAGATAGACCTCGGTCTTGCCGCTGCCCGTCACGCCGTGCAGCAGGAACGGTGCGAAGCCGTCGGCTGCGCCGATGGCATCGACCGCTTGGGCTTGCTCGTCGGTGAGCGTCGGGCGTTGGATCGGGAGCGGGTCGGGCGGCTCGGTGTTGACGAGGCGAGGTAGATCGCGCGCCGCGGCCGCATCGATCACCTGATGTTCGACCCAGCCGTCGGCCTGCCATGCTGCAAGCGTCGCAATCGCCTTCGGATGGATCGCTCGGGCCTCGGCGGCTTCGACCGATTCAGCGGCGGCAAGCGCTTCGGCCAGCCGACGCAGCGCGCTGGCGCGAGCGGGCAGCGCATCCGGCAACGCGGAACGGCCGGCGGCAGTCAGCCGGTAGCGTTCCTCCGGCGCGAACAGCCGCGCCCATCGCGACGCATCGCGCAACGCCTGCGGCAAGGCCGGCAGCGCCACCTCGCCCAGCCCGCGCTGGTAGTACTCCGCCGCGAACGCCGCGAGCGCGAGCCACTCGGCGGACAACGGCGGACAAGCCACGCATAGCGCTCCGGCATCGCGCAGCCGCTCGGGCGGCACGTCACTGTGAGCGGTCACTTCGCAAACGAGCCCCACCACGTGCCGCTTCCCAAACGGCACCTGCACGAGCGTGCCGGGTGCGGGCTGCGCCGACGGTTCGCCGCCTGACGGCTCGCAGCGATAGTCGAACAGCGTCGGCAGCGGATGATCGAGCGCGACGCGGACGAACACGCCGCTCACGCTGACGCGAGCCCCGAAGCGGCTGCCGTGCGGCGCGGATGCTGGACTGCGACACGCGGCGCGAACTTAAAGTAAAACATCACATTCGCCGCTAAGTTTTGGATTCTCATTAAGAATTGCCCGGTTGCCGCCCAGCCTGTGGATAACTTTGTTGAGAACTCGCCCGGCAAACGGTGGAAATGGCGCTACGACGCCATTCTGTGGGCCATCGCACACTCTTTCGGGATGCCGTCAAACCCTTGCCAGTCAAGGCCGGGAACTGCCTAAAGCACAGTTTTCGAGACAATGCCAGCGGCAAATCGCTCTACCGCGCCGCAACGTGCCAAATGTGTATAAGTCAAGTCTTGACAATCACAAGACGGCCGAACGGCGCGGCGCTGCGAGAGGGTTCCCCCTTAGGGGAAGAGCCCACCTTGGTGCATCGCAGCAAAGATTGTCATCGAGCCGACATTTACACGCCGGCCCGGATCGCGCGGCTATGCAGGTGCACCTCGTCGACCAATTCGGCGACATGCTCGGGCGGCGTGAATTGCGAGATGCCGTGGCCGAGATTGAAAACGTGGCCAGGATGGTTGCCGAAACTGTCGAGCACTTTGCGCGCTTCCTCGCGGATCGCCGCCGGCGGCGCGAACAGGACGTTCGGATCGATATTGCCCTGCAAGGCCACTCGCCCGCCGACGCGCTCGCGCGCCCGGCCGAGATTCACCGTCCAGTCGAGGCCCACGGCATCGACGCCCGTCGCTGCGATCTCGTCGAGCCACAGGCCACCGCCTTTCGTAAACGTGATCACTGGAACGCGTGCGCCGTCGTGCTCGCGCTTCAAGCGGCTCACGACCTGCTCGATGTAGTGCAGCGAGAAACGCTGGTAGACGCCGTCGGCGAGCGCGCCGCCCCAGGTATCGAAGATCATCACGGCCTGCGCGCCCGCTTCGATCTGGGCGTTCAGATACGCGGCAACCGCTTGTGCGTTCACGTCGAGAATGCGGTGCATCAGGTCGGGGCGGGCGTACAGCATCGACTTCACCGTGCGGAAATCGTCCGAGCCGCCGCCTTCGACCATGTAGCACGCGAGCGTCCACGGGCTGCCCGAGAAGCCGATCAGCGGCACGCGCTGGCGGCCTTCGCCATCGGTCAGCGCGCGGCGGATTTCGCGCACCGCATCGGTCACGTACGACAGCGTTGCGCCGATATCAGGCACCGCCAGCTTCGCGACGTCAGCCTCCGTGCGCACTGGGCGCGCGAACTTCGGGCCTTCGCCGACTGCGAAGTCGAGACCGAGGCCCATCGCGTCGGGAATCGTCAGGATGTCGGAGAAGAGGATCGCGGCGTCGAGCGGGTAGCGCTCGAGCGGTTGAAGCGTCACTTCGGTCGCGTAATCCGGGTTCTTCGCCAAGCCGAGAAAACTGCCGGCGCGGCTGCGCGTCGCATTGTATTCGGGCAGATAGCGGCCCGCCTGACGCATCAGCCAAATCGGCGTGTAGTCGGTCGGCTGGCGCAGGAGCGCGCGCAGGAAGGTGTCGTTCAGAAGGGTATGGGCCACGGTGGAGGCAACGAAAAGGCAGAAGAGCAAAGAGCGATTCTACCGGAGGCGGCTTGTCCGATCGTGCGAGATACGCGCAATAACGGGCCGCGCCGCCGCACTTTTTTGCTCCACGCTTTCGCCGCTGTCGCGGCGCTGCCGCATGCGCAGGGGCACAAAAAAGCCGGTGCGGCTCGTCGCCACACCGGCTTTCCGCGACCCGTTCGCGCCAGCGGCGGGCCCTCGATCACACCCCGCTCTTATTCGACCGTCAGCTGGCGCGTCTTGGCGGCCGCCTTTTTCGGCAAGGTCAGCGTCAGCACGCCGTTTTCAAACTTGGCGCGGGCATTCGCTTCATCGACCTCGTTGGGCAGCGCATAGCTGCGCGAAACCACCCCATATTGCCGCTCGCTGCGCAGCACGCGGAACTTCACCCCTTCCCCGCCGACGTTTTCGGTCGACGTCTCGCGCTTCAACTCCGCGCGTAGCGTGACCACGTTCGCGTCGATCGACACCTGGATGTCCTCTTTCCTCACACCGGGCAGATCCGCGAGCAACGTGAAGCCGGTCGCGTCTTCGCGCACTTCGGTGCGTACGTCGACGACAGGAGACGCTTCGCCCGGCACCTGGCCATGCACGGGGCGAATATAGAACCCAGGGGCAAAATCACGGAATAGTTCTTCAAACATGGAACGGCTGGTCAGCGACGACATTTCGAGCTCCTTTGAATTGGACACACGCGGAAACGCCGCGCGCGGGCATGCCGCGCATCGTTCAAGTGGAAAGCGTTCCGCCATGACAGAAAGATAGGGTGTGCCTTTCGATGTTCAAGGGGCAATACGCTCGGCTATGATCGACCCACCCAACCGACGCACGAGGAGACCCATGAAAAGAACCGCATTCGCCCTGCTGCTGAGCGTTGCCTGCGCCGGCTCGGCGCTCGCCCAGACGAACGGCGCCGCCGGCCAGTCCGCGGCGTCCCGGCTCGAACAGATCACCGCGCGCGGCACATTGCGCGTCTGCACGACGGGCGACTACAAGCCCTATTCGTTCTATCGCGCGGATGGCAGCTTCGAAGGCATCGACATCGACATGGCCGAATCGCTCGCGAAGTCGCTCGGCGTGAAAGCGGAATACGTGAAAACGTCGTGGTCGAACCTCATGAACGACTTCATCGCGAAGTGCGATATCGCGGTGGGCGGCGTATCGACGTCACTCGAACGGCAGAAGCGCGCGTTCTTCACGCAGCCCTACATGATCGACGGCAAGACGCCGATCGCGCGCTGCGCCGACGTCGAGAAATACCAGACGGTCGCGCAGATCGATCAGCCGTCGACGCGCGTGATCGTCAACCCCGGCGGCACCAACGAGCGCTTCGCGAAGCAGTATTTGCCGCACGCGACACTGACCGTCTACCCGGACAACGTCACGATCTTCAAGCAGATCCTCGCGGGCAAGGCCGACGTGATGGTCACGGATGCATCGGAGACGCTGTTGCAGCAAAAGCTCAACCCCGGTCTCTGCTCGGTGCATCCGGACAAGCCGTTTCAGTACGGCGAAAAAGCCTACCTGGTGCCGAGCGACGACGTCGTGTTCCAGCAGTACGTCGACCAATGGCTGCATCTCTCGCGTGCAACCGGCGAGTTCCAGACGATCTCCGACAAGTGGCTCAAGTGAGGAGCCCCGCCAGACGCTGCGCCGCCGTGCGCATCCACGCGCGCGCAGCCGCCGATTCGCTTTGCATCCGGCCGAAGGCGTGCGTCATGTCGGATGCTTCGATCCATTCGACGCGCCCGCCGTGCGCCTCCAGATATCGCGCGTAGAGGGCAGCGTCGTCGTAGAGCGGATCGTGCAGCGCGCCAAACACGACCGCCGGCGCAGGCACACGCTCCGACAGAGCCGTGAGCGGAAAAGCGCGCGGGTCGTCCTCGCGCGGGCGCGCGCCGGACAAGAACTGCGCCCAATACCAGCGCATCTCGTCGCGCGTCAGGCCCACGCCGTTCGCGTGACGCGTGTAGCTGTCTGTATCGAAGTCGAACTGCGTCACCGGATACAGCAGCAATTGCGCTTTCACGAGACCGGCGACGCGCTCGTTGAGCGTGCGCGCCGCGACAGTGGCGAGATGCGCGCCTGCGCTGTCGCCGGCCACGGCGAGTGTGTCGAGTGCGAAGCCGAGCCGCGCGCGTTGTTCGGCGAACCACGATAGCGCGTCGATCGCGTCGTCGACCGGCGCAGGAAACGGATGCTCGGGCGCGAGCCGATACTCGACGCTCGCCACTGCAAGGCCGCCGTCCGCCGCCAGACCGGCCGCGATCGAATCGTGCGTGTCGAGATCGCCGACGACCCAACCGCCGCCGTGAAAGTAGACGACGAGCGGCAACGGGCCCGTGCTCCCGGCAGGCCGATACATGCGTGCACGCAGCGTGCGTCCGGCGAGCGGCACCGTGATATCGACCGACTCGACGTCCGCGCGACGCGGCCTTGCGAAGCGGCGCCCCACGTCGGCCATGCGCTGCCGGCGCGTGTTCGCATCGGCGTCGAGAGGAAGTGGTGCGAAGTGCTCGGCGATAGCGGCATATAAATCGAGCAGCTGGGAATCGATCGTCATGGGTTTGCCTTTCGTGTCAGTCGCGGATTCACTCGACCAGTTGCCCCGGCACGCGCGGCGCCGGCGCATGCGCGCGATGCAACGCGCCGAACAAGCGTTCATGCTCGACTTTCACGCACACGTCCATCGCGACATCGAGCCCCGCGGCCGCGGCGAGCGCCGCCGCCTCATCGTTGACGACGCCCAGTTGCAACCACAGCGACTTCGCGCCGATCGCAACGGCGTCGGCGGCCACCGGGAGCACTTCCTCGGGGCGCCGGAAAACGTTGACCATGTCGATCGACACCTGCTCTTCGGCAAGCGCACGCGCGGCATCGGCAAGCGTCGCGTAGCAACGCTCCCCGAGCACGCCGGCGGAGTCGTTTGCATAAGCGGGATTGATCGGCACGATCCGGTAGCCGTGCGCCTGCATATAGGCGGCGACCGAATAGCTCGGCCGATGCGGACGGTTCGACAATCCAACCACCGCGATCACGCGATCGCGCTCCAGAATGTGCTGCAAAGTTACAGGCTCGTTCATCGTTGAATAATCGACGGAAAGATAGGTGTCTCGACATCCGGCGGCACGAACTCTATCGGCGGCTCGCTATCGAGCGGATTCGTCCGCATATTCGGCGATCTCCGTGTCGCGCGGCTACGTTTCTTGAATGGAAGATTGGCCGATGCGAGCCGGTCTGTCACGACTCGTTTGGAAATCGGTAAGAATATCTTATTAAGCGTTTGCCGATGGCAAAAAATCCCGGGGAGCCTTATCCGGCGGGCGTTACAACCTGAAACACTTTGTTACCGCGTCCTGAAAGCAATTCGCCCACAATGCCCTTCAACGGTTTCAACACGGATGTGGCGGCAGTGCAAAGTGTGAGCGGATACGATGCACTTAAGCCGGTCGGCCTCGCGCCGAATCCCTCCCCGGGGGCATCCCTGCTGGAGCCGTTATCGGCGCAATGCGTCAATCCAGTCGGTTCCTACATTGGTCTCCTCGCGCTAACCCCGTAGCGTGTGGTTTTTAGCGGGCTCCAGGCCCGCTTTTTTTTCGCCCTCTCTCTTTGCAAACGCCCCAGAACACTTAGGTGTTCCGTCTATATGTGACGCAGCGCACATTCGGCGTGGCAACCGCTCTCCTCCATCGAAGTCGAGCAATTGCCGGACCTGGCGTGTGCGTGCCTTTGCGTGCTTTACGCCGTCGGTGGCGTCGACAGCTTCAGTTCGTCAATCATCCGTTCGCGCATGACGAATTTTTGCACCTTGCCCGTTACCGTCATCGGCATTTCGTCGACGAAGCGGATATAGCGCGGCACCTTGTAATGCGCGATCTGGCCGCGGCAGAACTCCGTCACTTCTTCGGCAGTCATCGATTCGCCGGCGCGCAGCGTGATCCATGCGCAGATCTCCTCGCCGTATTTCGCATCCGGCACGCCGAACACCTGGACGCTCTGAATCTTCGGATGCCGAAACAGAAATTCCTCGATCTCGCGCGGATAAACGTTTTCTCCGCCGCGAATCAGCATGTCCTTCAGGCGGCCGACGATGTTGCAGTAACCGTCGGTATCGATCGTCGCCAGATCGCCCGTGCGCATCCAGCCGTCGACGATGGATTCGCGCGTGCGCTCTTCGTCGTCCCAATAGCCTTGCATCACGGAATAGCCCTTGACGTACAGCTCGCCGGTCTCGCCGACCGCAACGATTTGACCGGAAGGATCGACCACCTTCGCTTCGAGATGGGGCTGAATGCGGCCGACCGTGGATGTGCGTTTCTCGACTGGGTCGGCCGTCGAGGTTTGAAACGACACCGGGCTCGTCTCGGTCATGCCGTAGGCGATCGTGATTTCCGACAGGTGCATCTTCGACATCACGCGCTTCATCGTTTCGATCGGACACGGTGCGCCGGCCATGATGCCGGTGCGCAGCGACGTCAAGTCGAAGTTTCCGAAGTCCGGGTGGTCCAACTCGGTGATGAACATCGTCGGCACGCCGTGCAACGCGGTGCAGCGTTCATCGGACACCGCTGCAAGCGTTGCGCCGGGGTCGAACGCCTCGCCGGGAAACACCATCGCCGCGCCGACCGACACGCATGCGAGCACCGCCAACACCATGCCGAAGCAGTGATACAACGGCACCGGAATGCACAGCGAATCGGCTTCGCTCAAGCGCATCGCCATTGCGATATGACGCGCGTTGTTGACGACGTTCCGGTGGGTGAGCGTTGCGCCCTTCGGATTGCCAGTCGTGCCGCTCGTGAACTGGATGTTGATCGGGTCATGCGCCGAAAGCGTCGCACCGATGGCATCGAAGTTCATGCTGTCGCGCGCGACGCGTCCCGTCTCAACCAGCTCCGAAAAGCACAGCATGCCGGCGGTCTCGGTATCGCAGGTCCGAACCACCGTGCGCAAATGCGGCAGGCGTGCGATATGCAGTTCTCGCGGCGACTGCTGCGCGAGTTCCGGCGCGAGCGTTTGCAGCATCTCGACATACATCGAAGTCTTGAAGCGCTCCGCGCAAACGATCATCTTGCAGCCGGACTTGTTCAGCGCGTACTCGAGCTCGGAGAGCCGATAGGCGGGATTGACGTTGACGAGCACGGCGCCGATGCGTGCCGTCGCGAACTGCGTCAGCAGCCACTCGACGCGATTCGGCGACCAGATGCCGACACGATCCCCTTTGACGATCCCAAGCGCCGCGAACCCGGCCGCGACAACGTCGACTTCGTCGGCAAACTCCTGCCAAGTCCAGCGAATGCCCTGCTCGCGAAACACGACGGCCGGCCGATCCGGAAAACGCCGCGCGGTGTCGCGCAGAAACTGCCCAATCGTCGCCTCGGACAGCGGGATCTCGGTGGAACCGCGCACATAGGACATGCCGTCGACCGGCACGATGAGCGCGCCGCCGCCTGGGACTTGCGTTGCCATGGTTGTCTCCTGTGTCGGCCAGAGGTGAGCTTTTTGGGAATAAGTATCGGCCGTCATTCTGCCACCCGGGGATGACAGTGCGACATCAAGTCTTTCCCGCAGCATACGCTCGCCTGCGATTGCACCTTCGCGCTAAATGCGGAGCTTTGCATGGGACTCAAGTCAGCACTGAAGCGCTAACTTGGGTCGAAAAAAAAGCAGCCCGAAGGCTGCTTTTTCTCTTGCGACAGAAAGCGTATCAGCGTTGGCCGCGCAGTTTGCGCAGACGCTCGATCGCCGCGAGCTGAGCCGTTGCGTACGCGAGTTCCGCTTGCGCGGTCGCGTACTCGAGATTCGAGCCCGAGTTCTGCAGCGCCTCTTCCGCACGCTTGCGAGCCTGCTCGGCCTTGGCTTGGTCGAGGTCCGCACCGCGAATCGCCGTGTCGGCCAGCACCGTCACCGCGCCCGGCTGCACTTCGAGAATGCCGCCCGCGACGAACACGAACTCTTCCTCGCCGTTCTCAGCCTCGATGCGCACCGCACCCGGACGAATCCGCGTGATGAGCGGCGTGTGGCCCGGCAGAATGCCGAGCTCGCCCGCCTCGCCCGGCAGAGCGACGAATTTCGCCGGACCCGAGAAGATCTGCTCTTCCGCGCTGACGACGTCTACTTTGATGGTTGCCATATCGACTCCTAAGGCAGGTTGAACGTATTACGAGGGCGCCTGCACGGCGTATCGATACATCACACGTATCAACACGCGCGAGACTGGCGCCCGCCGCGTTACACCCGACCTTTACTGGATCTTCTTGGCCTTTTCGAAGGCTTCGTCGATCGTGCCGACCATGTAGAACGCCTGTTCCGGCAGGTGGTCGCACTCGCCGTCGACGATCATCTTGAAGCCGCGGATCGTTTCCTTCAGCGGCACGTACTTGCCCGGGGAGCCCGTGAACACTTCCGCGACGTGGAACGGCTGCGACAGGAAACGCTGGATCTTACGCGCACGCGCGACCGACAGCTTGTCTTCCGGCGACAGTTCGTCCATGCCCAGAATCGCGATGATGTCGCGCAGTTCCTTGTAGCGCTGCAGCGTTTGCTGCACGCGGCGCGTGATCGAGTAGTGCTCTTCGCCGATCACGTTCGGGTCGATCTGGCGCGACGTCGAATCGAGCGGGTCCACGGCGGGGTAGATACCGAGCGAAGCGATGTCACGCGACAGCACGACGGTTGCGTCCAAGTGGCCGAAGGTCGTAGCCGGCGACGGGTCGGTCAAGTCGTCCGCAGGGACGTACACGGCCTGCACCGAGGTGATCGAGCCGGTCTTGGTCGACGTGATGCGCTCTTGCAGCTTACCCATTTCTTCAGCCAGCGTCGGCTGATAGCCCACCGCCGACGGCATACGGCCGAGCAGTGCCGACACTTCGGTACCGGCCAGCGTGAAACGGTAGATGTTGTCGACGAAGAAGAGAACGTCGAGGCCTTCGTCACGGAAGTGCTCGGCCATCGTCAGGCCGGTCAGCGCCACGCGCAGACGGTTGCCCGGCGGCTCGTTCATCTGGCCGTACACGAGCGCCACTTTGTCGAGAACGTTCGAGTCCTTCATTTCGTGGTAGAAGTCGTTCCCTTCACGGGTACGCTCGCCCACGCCCGCGAACACGGAGTAACCGCCGTGTTCCTTCGCGATGTTGTTGATGAGCTCCATCATGTTGACGGTCTTGCCCACGCCTGCACCGCCGAAGAGACCCACCTTGCCGCCCTTCGCGAACGGGCAGATCAAGTCGATAACCTTGATGCCGGTTTCGAGCAGTTCCGTCGACGGCGACAGCTCGTCGAACTTCGGAGCCTTCTGGTGGATCGAGCGCGTCGTTTCGCTCGTGATCGGGCCAGCTTCGTCGATCGGACGGCCGAGCACGTCCATGATGCGGCCGAGAGTCGGCTTGCCGACCGGCACGCTGATCGGCTTCGCGGTGTTCTTCACCACGACGCCGCGGCGCAGGCCGTCCGATGCGCCCAAACAAATCGTGCGCACGACGCCGTCGCCCAGCTGCTGCTGAACTTCGAGGGTCAGTTCCGTGCCTTCGAGAATCAGGGCATCGTAGACCTTCGGCATGCTCTCGCGCGGGAATTCCACGTCGATCACCGCGCCGATGCACTGTACGATCTTGCCTTCTACCAAAGCAGTTGTACTCATCGCTTTTCCTTTAGATACTCAATTCTTCACTCGCGCAAAGGCGCAGTTACCGAGCTATTCGCTACGTTGCGGCCGATCGCTACGATCAGACCGCCGCGGCGCCGCCGACGATTTCCGACAGTTCTTTCGTAATCGCAGCTTGGCGGCTCTTGTTGTACGACAGCTGAAGCTCGTTGATCACCGTCTTCGCGTTATCCGACGCGGCCTTCATCGCGACCATCCGCGCCGACTGCTCCGACGCCATGTTCTCGGCCACTGCCTGATACACGAGTGCTTCGACGTAACGCACGAGCAGCTCGTCCACGACTGCCTGCGCATCCGGCTCGTAGATGTAGTCCCACGAAGAGTTCGGCGTCGTCTCGTCGCGCTCGAAGTGCTCCGCCGACAGCGGCAGCAGCTGCTCGATCACCGGCTCTTGCTTCATCGTGTTGATGAAGCGCGTGTACGCGAGGTACACCGCCGAAACCTTGCCTTCCGAGTACAGGTCGAGCTGAACCTTCACCGCGCCGATCAGCTTCTCGAGGTGCGGCGTATCGCCCAGCTGCACCACGTTCGACACGACCTTCGCGCGCAGGCGGTTCAGGAAGCCGAGGCCCTTGTTGCCGATTGCCGTCGCTTCGACCGTCTGCCCCTTGCCTTCCAGCTCCTTGAACTTCGCCAGCGATGCACGCATCACGTTCGTGTTCATGCCGCCGCACAGACCCTTGTCGGTCGTGACGAGGATGATGCCTGCCGCCTTCGCGCCCTCGTTCTCCACCATGAACGGGTGACGGTACTCGGGGTTCGCGCGGCTCATGTGCGCAGCGATGTCGCGGACTTTCTCGGCGTACGGACGAGCGGAGCGCATGCGCTCCTGGGCGCGGCGCATCTTCGATGCGGCGACCATCTCCATCGCTTTCGTGATCTTGCGCGTGTTTTGCACGCTCTTGATCTTGCCGCGAATTTCCTTCATTCCAGCCATTGCTTGCTCCTTGATCCTTGATCGAAGCGGCGCGGGCTCAACCTCTGCCGTACGCGCCGCTTCAACATCCGTTTTTGATTAGCGGATCACGCTGGATCAGTAAGCGCCCGACTTCTTGAAGTCCTTCAGAGCGGCGTGAAGCGCGCCCTCGTCGTCCTTCGAGAGGTCCTTCGTATCTTCGATGCGCTTGATCAGGTCGGCATGGCTCGTCTTCAGGAATTCGCGCAGGCCCTTTTCGAACGGCAGCACGTCCTTCACTTCGAGGTCGTCGAGGTAGCCGTTATTGGCCGCGAACAGCGCGACGGCCAGCTCCCACACTTGCAGCGGCTGGTATTGCGGCTGCTTGAGCAGTTCCGTCACGCGGCGGCCGCGCTCGAGCTGCTTGCGGGTGGCTTCGTCGAGGTCCGATGCGAACTGCGCGAACGCTGCCAGCTCACGGTATTGCGCCAAGTCGGTACGGATACCGCCGGAGAGCTTCTTCACGACCTTCGTCTGCGCCGCACCGCCCACACGCGACACCGACACGCCGGCGTTAATTGCCGGGCGGATACCTGCGTTGAAGAGGTCGGTTTCCAAGAAGATCTGGCCGTCGGTAATCGAGATCACGTTCGTCGGAACGAACGCGGTCACGTCGCCGGCTTGCGTTTCGATGACCGGCAGTGCCGTCAGCGAACCGCTCTTGCCCTTCACTTCGCCGTTCGTGAACTTCTCGACGTACTCTTCCGAGACGCGAGCCGCACGCTCGAGCAGACGCGAGTGCAGATAGAACACGTCGCCCGGGTACGCTTCACGGCCCGGCGGACGGCGCAGCAGCAGCGAGATCTGACGGTACGCCCAAGCTTGCTTGGTCAAATCGTCATAGATGATCAGCGCGTCTTGGCCGCGGTCACGGAAGTATTCGCCCATCGTGCAGCCGGCGTACGGTGCGAGGTATTGCATCGCAGCCGATTCCGAAGCCGAAGCGGCGACGACGATCGTGTATTCCATCGCGCCCGTTTCTTCGAGCTTGCGCACCACGTTCATGATCGACGAAGCCTTCTGGCCGATCGCGACGTAGATACAGATCAGGTCCTTGCCCTTCTGGTTGATGATCGCGTCGACAGCGACTGCGGTCTTGCCGCACTGGCGGTCGCCGATGATCAGCTCGCGCTGGCCGCGGCCGATCGGCACCATCGAGTCGATCGACTTCAGACCCGTTTGCACCGGCTGCGACACCGACTTACGCCAAATCACGCCCGGCGCGATCTTTTCGATTGCGTCAGTCAGTTTCGCGTTGATCGGGCCCTTGCCGTCGATCGGGTTGCCGAGCGCGTCGACCACGCGGCCAACGAGTTCCGGACCCACCGGCACTTCGAGAATGCGGCCCGTCGTCTTGACGATGTCGCCTTCGGAGATGTGCTCGTATTCACCCAGAATCACGGCGCCGACCGAGTCGCGCTCGAGGTTCAGTGCGAGACCGAACGTGTTGCCCGGGAATTCGAGCATTTCGCCTTGCATCACTTCCGACAGGCCGTGGATGCGCACGATACCGTCGGTCACGGAGATCACGGTGCCTTGGTTGCGAACGTCTGCGCTCGCTTCAAGGCCCTGGATCCGGCTCTTGATCAGCTCGCTGATCTCAGAGGGATTGAGTTGCATTATTCGCTCCTGATAGTCAATTCTGTTGCGTGCCAGCCGCGTATGCGCTTCAGGCGGTCAGTGCCGTCTGCATGCTGGCGAGCCGCGCGCGGACCGAGGTATCGAGCACTTCGTCGCCCACCGTCACGCGCACGCCGCCGATCAGCGACGCGTCGACTTCAACCGACGGTTTCAGCTTGCGCTTGAACTTGCGTTCGAGACTTGCGACGAGGTCGTTCAACTGCTCGCCTTCGAGCGGGAATGCGCTGACGATCAGTGCATCGGCCGCGCCCTCGCGAGCGTTCTTCAGTTCTTCGAACTGCGTGGCGATTTCCGGCAGCAGCGAAAGCCGATGGTTGTCGATCAGCATCTGCACGAAATTCTTCGCCTGCGGGGTGTCCTTGGTCGGCGACTTGACCGCAGCCAGCAGCAGATCGCCGACTTGGGTACGGCTCACTTTCGGGCTCGCGGCGATCGACAGCACCTCGGGCAGACGCGCAACCTGTGCCAGCTCCTGCACGAGAGTGGACCAGGCGCCGACGTCACCGCCTTCGGCCACGCGGAACAGCGCTTCTGCGTACGGACGGGCAATGGTTGCAAGTTCGGCCATGATCAGAGCTCGGCTTTCAGTTGATTCAGCAGTTCGGCGTGGGCCTTTTGATCGACTTCGCGCTTCAGGATCTGCTCGGCGCCCTTCACGGCCAGCGTGGCGACTTCGCCGCGCAGCGCTTCGCGTGCTTTGACGATCTGCTGGTCGGCGTCGGCCTTCGCTTGCGCGATGATGCGTGCGGCTTCGGCTTGAGCGTTCGCCTTGATTTCGTCGGCGACGGAGAGTGCGCGCTTCTCGGCGTCAGCGATGCGCTGCTGGCCGTCGTTGCGTGCTTGAGCGAGTTCCTGGTCGACGCGCTTGTGCGCGGCTTCGAGTTCCGATTTGCCCTTCTCGGCTGCAGCGAGACCTTCGGCGATCTTTTTCGAGCGCTCGTCGAGGGCATTGACCAACGGCGGCCACACGAACTTCATCGTGAACCACGCGAGGATCAGGAACACGACCATCTGCGCAAACAGGGTTGCGTTGAGATTCATGGTGTTTCCTTAAATGTTGCTATGCACGGAAAGATGAAACGGTAAGGCGCTCATCGACATGGATTCGATCAGCGCCCCAGTACCCGTTTCGCCCTGCGCCATGAAAAGGAGTTGGCGCAAACTTCCGAGGAACCTCAGCCTGCCAGCTTCGACAGCAGCGGGTTCGCGAACGCAAACAGCATTGCCACACCAACGCCGATCAGGAACGCCGCGTCAATCAGACCAGCCAAGAGGAACATCTTGGTTTGCAGCGGGTTCATCAGTTCCGGCTGACGTGCGCAAGCTTCAATGTACTTGCCGCCCATCAGGCCGATACCGATACAGGCGCCGATTGCACCCAGGCCGATGATGATGCCGATACCGATGGCGGTCAGACCTTGGATGTTGGCGATGAAAGCTTGCATGATCACTCCTTTGTGAAAAGACTTTTTAAAACCAGGATTTAAGAAACGAAACGAACTTGAAACTCTTTACGCGCTTAGTGCTTGTCGTGTGCTTGACCGATGTACACCAGCGTCAACATCATGAAAATGAATGCTTGCAGCAGAACGATCAGGATGTGGAAGATTGCCCAGACACTGCCTGCGATCACGTGGCCAATGAAGCCAAGCACCGAGGTGTCCGCGCTGAACGTCCACATGCTGCCGAGCAAGGCGATCAGCAGGAACAGCAGTTCGCCGGCGTACATGTTGCCGAACAGCCGCAGCGCCAGCGACACGGTCTTGGCGACGTACTCGATGAGGTTCAACGCAAGGTTCGGAATCCACAGCAGCGGATGCGCGCCGAACGGAGCCGACAGCAGCTCGTGCAGGAAGCCGCCCGGGCCCTTGATCTTGAGGTTGTAGTAGATCATCAGCGCGAACACGCCGAGTGCGATGCCGAAGGTGCCGTTCAAGTCGGCCGTCGGCACGATGCGGTGGTGCGGAATGACCGCCGACAGACCCAGCCAGCCAATCACGCGGCCCGGCAGATCGACGGGGAGAAAGTCGAGGGAGTTCATCAGCGCGACCCAGACGAACACGAACAGGGCCAGCGGTGCGATGAAGGTGCGGTTGCCGTGAACGATCGCCTTCGATTGGTCTTCGACCATCTCGACGAGCATTTCGATCGCGCACTGGAAGCGGCCCGGTACGCCGGGGGTCGCTTTGCGCGCGGCAAGACGCAGGATGAGGATCGTCACGAGACCGCAGACGATCGACCAGAACAGCGTGTCGAGATTCCATACGTGGAAGTCGACGACCGACGTCTGGTGCGACGTGGAGAGGTTCTGCAAGTGGTGCGCTATGTATTCGGACGGATCCATACCGCGCGTTCCTTCGCTAGCTGCCATATCGTTAATGCCACCCAAATTGTCGAAAATCTTTCGGTGCTCGCGCCCGCCGCAAGAGTGCGTTGCGGGAACTCGCTGGCGCAAGCGATCTCATAATCGTGCGCCGTAATCGGACTCAACCAGCTCAGCGCCAGGCCAACGCAATCCAGTACGTCTTCAGCGCGATGAGATAGGTCACGAGCAGCGGCAACCAGCGCACGTCGTGATACCAGTACGCGATCGCCACGAACATCGCGACCGTCGCTCCCATCTTGAGCGCTTCGCCAATCATCCAGCTCAGGATGGTTGCGCCGCCGCCCAGCTTCCTAAGACGTGCCGCGAACAATGCGCTCGGCACCCAGCAAATCGCTCCCCCCAGGAACGCCGACAGCGCAGCAGCGCCCGGCGGCTTATAGAACAGCCACCAAACCAGCGTAGCAACCAGGGACAAAACCATTTGCGCAACCACGACCTTGAAAGGCGTGACGCGCGATGGACGACTCACATTCGGACCAAACAGCTTCTCTGCTTCAGCCCGCGAGAGCGGAACGATGTTTTTATCTTGCTGCTCGGCATCCCACGCATCGTCAGCCCATTCCTGCTGACCGTTGGCCGCTTCGGAGGCGGTGCGCTGTGCGTGTTCTTCGTGCCTGTCATTCGGCGCTCGACCCGCCATCGCAGTGTTCCGCAAAGTCCATTTTGGCCCGTGTCTTTCGTGACGCTTACGGGGTTGCCTAGCTAATAAATCCGGGCGATTGTAAGCGATAGTTGCAGGTGATTCAAGACTTTAGGCGCGCCAAAACCCGGCGCGTAAGGGAGCTTCGCGGGGTTTGGAAAACAGTCTGTCTATAGGACGGGCGCGTCGAATGTAAGACGGCCGGGCGCGGCGCGGGCTTATCGCTTATTGACTTGAGTCATCGGGGCGGCGAGGTATATCGAAATGTCGTTTATAACGTGTCAAAAATGCGACAACACCCATCCGCCGATTACGCCGCCAACGATCCAGAACGGAATTGAGAAGGCATGGAACTGAGACCACATACCGCGCCTCTTGGCCAGCCTGACAGCGATCAGGTTCGCGAGTGAGCCGATCGCTATACCAAAACCGCCGACGCTGACGCCAAACGCGAGCGAGCGCCAGTCCTTTGTGAATTCGGCGAGCATGATCGCGGCCGGCACGTTGCTGATGCCTTGCGACAGCACCATCCCCGCCACGTACGCGCGCTGCGGCGTATCGAGGCCGATGTGCTCGATCGTCTCTTGCACCCACGGCAAGGCCGCGACGCTGCGCAGAACGATGAACATGAAGACGAAAATCAGCAGCAGCAACCAGTCGATTTTCAGGACCGCGTCGCGTCGCCAGATCAGAAAGCCGCCCGCGACGCCGATCAGTCCAATGCCGGCATGATGCGAATCCGCAAGCAGGACGAACGCGGCAAAGAGAACGGCTGCGACGCCCGCGAATGCGCGATCGACGGGCTGCACGACGGAGTCTTGCGAGAGGTCGAGAGGCCGCGCCTTGAACGAGACAGCCGTCACTGCATACAGCATCGCCATCATCAGGGCGCATAACGGCGCGAGCGCCCACACGAAGCCCCCGAACGAAACGCCGCTTAATTGCCAGAGAAATAGGTTCTGTGGATTTCCGAACGGAGTCAGGATCGACCCGGCATTGACGGCCAGCGCGACAAAGATGACGAGACGCTTCAGCGGTAACGGTGTCAGCTCGTTCAGCGATAGCACGAGCGGCACCACGACGAAGAGCGCGACATCGTTGGTCAAAACGGTCGACAGCGCCGCCGCCAGCGTCACAAGCCAGTACGCGAGCGCTCGCTCGGAGTGGACATGATGGACGACGCGGTGCGCGAACCAAGTTAGGGTTCCTGATAATTCGAGCGCTTTGGTCAAAATCAGGAGTCCTGCCAGGGTCAGCACGGTTTGCCAGTCGACGAGCCCCGGCAGCGACGTCCAGGGACGCGGATGGAATGCTTGGAGAAAGGCGAGCGCGATCAGCAGCAGCGACAGCACAGGCTCTTTGGCAACGAGCGCCAAAAGCCTGCGCGGCCAACTCAATCGAACGCTTCGAGATTCATTGGCGATAGGCACGGGCGAGCAAGCGCGATCGGACGGTTTCAGACCGCGGAGCCGCCGCGCAGGCGATTGAGAATGCCCTCGAGCGCGTCGAGATCGCCGAAATCGATCTGCACCTGCCCTCGCCCGCGGCGACCCATCTTGATCTTCACGTTTGCCGCGAGCAGGTCGGACAGTTCTTCTTCGAGACGGCGCGTGTCGCGGCCGCCGTCGTGATTCGCGCGCGCTTTAACTGCCGGGCTCGCCTTCGTCGTCGCGGTGACGAGTTTCTCGATTTCCCGCACCGACATCCGCTTATTGACCACCTGATTGGCCAGCGTGATTTGCGTCGCGGCGTCGACGGCGAGAAGCGCACGAGCGTGCCCCATATCGAGGTCGCCTGCCAGCAGCATCGTTTGCACCGGCGTCGCGAGATTCAAAAGGCGCAGCAAGTTCGAAACGGCACTGCGCGAACGGCCGACGGATTCGGCAGCTTGTTCGTGCGTAAAGTTGAACTCATCGAGCAAGCGCTGGATGCCGTGCGCCTCTTCGAGCGGATTCAGGTCTTCGCGCTGGATGTTTTCGATCAGCGCCATCGCGGCGGCCGCCTGATCCGGCACATCCTTGACCAGCACCGGCACCTCGTCGAGCCCGGCCAGATGCGCGGCACGGAAACGACGCTCGCCAGCGATGATTTCGTATTTCTCCGCGGATACCGGACGCACCAGGATCGGCTGCATCAAGCCCTGCGCGCGGATGCTTGCGGCCAGCTCCTGCAGCGCACCTTCGTCCATTCGCGTGCGCGGCTGGTACTTGCCGGCCTGCAGTTTGCCGAGCGGCAATACGTGCGGCGCACCTTCGCTGCGCACGGCCGCGGCAATTTCAGGGCTGCCGCCGAGCAATGCTTCCAGACCGCGGCCCAATCCCTTTTTCTTTGCTACTGCGTTCATCGTGCTTCCTCGATTCTGTGCGTTACAAGGCGCGCACGCGTTCAATCATCTCGGCGCCGAACTGGACATAGGCCTGCGCGCCGCGCGAAGCGCGGTCGAAGACGACACCCGGCAAACCATAGCTCGGCGCCTCCGCCAGTCGCACGTTGCGTGGAATCACGACGTCGAAGACCTTGTCGCCGAAGTGTTCCTTCAATTGGTCGGACACTTGCTGCTGAAGTGTGATGCGCGGATCGAACATGACCCGCAGCAGGCCGATCACCTTGAGGTCACGATTCAAGTTCGCGTGCACCTGCTTGATCGTGTTGACCAGGTCGGAGAGGCCCTCGAGCGCGAAATATTCGCATTGCATCGGAATCACGACGCCATGGGCGGCGCACAGGCCATTCAGCGTCAGCAGCGAAAGCGCAGGCGGGCAATCGATCAACACGAAGTCGTACTCTTGCACGACCAGATCCAGCGCATCCTTCAGTTGGCGCTCGCGATTCTGGACGCTCACCAACTCCACTTCCGCGCCTGCCAATTCGCGATTCGCGGGCAGGACGTCGTAGGACACCGACTCGGGCCTGATACGCGCGTCCGCGACTGAAACCCCATCGACGAGCACTTCATAGACTGTGTTCTCACACGCGGCCTTGTCGATGCCGCTGCCCATCGTGGCATTACCTTGCGGGTCCAGGTCGATCAGCAGGACGCGCTGTCCCTGCGATGCGAGACTCTCGGCGAGATTGACCGTTGTCGTCGTTTTGCCGACGCCGCCTTTCTGGTTCGCAACGCAGAAAATTTTTGCCATCGTTGGTATATCCCTTTTTACCGCATCAAACCGAATGTTCTAAGCCCTGCTCTCGCCTGCACCGCCGTCGACCGAAACCTGGACCAGGTGCCGCTCCGCATCCAGCGACGGTACCGCGAGCCGAATCACCTGCACCGCCTTCGAGCCGGCCGGCAGGCGCTCGATTTCGCCGTCCGGGCGCACGCCCTTCATCGCCCAGATGAAACCGCCCTCTGCAACCAGATGACGCGCCAGTGTAACGAAATCGGAGAGCTCTGCGAATGCGCGCGACACGATTACATCGAATTTCCCCGGCACTTCGATACCCGGGCGCAGTGTTTCGACTCGGCCGGTGACAACCGAGAGGTTGCCGAGCTTCAATTCGGCCTTTGCCTGGGACTGAAATGCCGTCTTCTTGTGGACGATGTCGTTCAGGGTCACTGTCCAATCAGGAAGCGCGATCGCCAGAACGATGCCCGGCAACCCGCCGCCGGAGCCAACGTCCAGGACTGACGACGTCCCTCGCCCAGCAAGATGGGGGACGATCGAAAGCGAGTCGAGGATGTGCTGAATCAGCATCTGCCGCGGGTCGCGAATCGCCGTCAGGTTATAGACGGCGTTCCATTTCGCAAGCAATGCAACATAATCGAGCAGCTGACCCTGCTGCACTTCACTCAGCTCGACGCCCAATTCGGCTGCACCGGCGCGCAACAGCGCGGCCATCGCCTCACCGCTGCCGGATTGACCGCCGCTCACACGCGGCGCCGTCATTGAGCCGCCGGGGTGTTGTCAGCCCCGGTTTCGTCGGCGACGACGTTCGTCGTTGCGCGACGGCCTAGCCCGCGTTTGAGGTGGACCATCAGCAACGAAATGGCCGCTGGCGTGATGCCCGAGATCCGCGAAGCTTGCCCGATTGTCTCGGGACGGAATTGCGTGAGCTTTTGGCGAGCTTCGAACGACAGGCCGCGAACTTCCGCGTAATCCAGCGCTTCCGGCAAACGCGTGTTTTCGTGGGCCTCGTTTCGCTCGATTTCCCCGGCTTGGCGCTCGATGTAGCCCTGATACTTGATGCCGATTTCGATCTGCTCCTTGATCTGCTCGAGCAAAACCGGGTCATCAGCAAGCGGCTCCGCGGGGCTTGACGTGCCTTCACGCAAGCCACAAACGCCGTCGTAGCTCACGCCCGGCCGGCGCAACAATTCAGCCAAGCTATATTCGTGATCGATTGGCTTCCCAAGCAGCGCGGTCGCCTCCTCTGACGAAAGCGTCTTCGGATTGACCCACGTGGTGCGGAGCCGCTCTGTTTCACGTGAAACAGCATCACGCTTCCGGCTGAATGCGTCCCAGCGGATATCGTCAACGACGCCCAATTGGCGACCGATCTCAGTCAACCGCATGTCGGCGTTGTCTTCACGCAAGCTCAAGCGATATTCGGCACGGCTCGTGAACATTCGATACGGCTCCGAAACACCGCGCGTGACGAGATCATCGACCAGCACACCCAGATAAGCCTGGTCTCGGCGCGGACACCATGCGTCCTTGCCCTGCACTTGCAGCCCCGCGTTGATCCCGGCAAGTAGGCCTTGCGCTGCCGCCTCTTCGTACCCGGTCGTCCCGTTGATCTGGCCAGCAAAGAAGAGCCCGTGGATCACCTTGGTTTCCAGCGACGCCTTCAGGCCACGCGGATCGAAATAGTCGTACTCGATTGCGTAGCCCGGTCGCAGGATGTGCGCATTCTCAAGGCCGCGCATCGAGTGGACTAGCTCAAGTTGGACGTCGAACGGCAGGCTGGTCGAAATCCCGTTCGGATAGAACTCGTTGGTGGTCAGCCCTTCCGGTTCGAGAAAAATCTGATGCGATTCCTTCGAAGCGAACCGATGGATCTTGTCCTCAATCGACGGGCAATAGCGCGGCCCTACCCCCTCGATGACTCCGGTGTACATCGGCGAGCGATCGAGACCGCCACGAATGATGTCGTGTGTCCGCTCGTTCGTATGCGTCACCCAGCACGGCATTTGCCGTGGGTGCTGCTCGGCGCGACCGAGGAACGAGAACACCGGCACCGGATCGAGGTCGCCCGGTTGCTCCTCGAGCACCGAGAAATCGATCGTGCGGCCGTCAATGCGCGGAGGCGTACCGGTTTTCAGCCGCCCTTGGGGCAACTTCAGCTCTTTCAGTCGAGCGGAAAGCGAAACGGCAGCCGGATCGCCTGCCCGGCCACCGGTGTAATTGTTAAGACCAACATGAATCTTCCCATCAAGGAACGTACCGGCCGTCAGCACGACCGCCCGAGCCCTGAATCGAATGCCGACCTGAGTCACCGCGCCGACGACGCGATCGCCCTCCACTATCAGGTCATCCACCGCCTGCTGGAACAGCCAAAGATTCGGCTGATTCTCGAGGCGGTGGCGAATCGCCTGCTTGTACAGGAGACGATCCGCCTGGGCACGCGTCGCGCGAACCGCCGGCCCCTTGGATGAATTGAGGATGCGGAATTGAATCCCGCCTTCGTCGGTGGCAGCGGCCATGGCACCGCCCAGCGCATCGACTTCCTTGACCAAATGGCCCTTGCCGATGCCGCCAATGGACGGGTTGCAGCTCATCTGGCCGAGCGTTTCGATGTTGTGCGTGAGCAGCAGCGTTTTCACGCCCATACGCGCGGACGCCAAAGCGGCTTCCGTGCCGGCATGACCGCCGCCGACGACGATGACGTCAAATTCTGTAGGAAAAAGCATTGGAGACCTCGCGCGGGGACGTGCACGAGCCTTTCGAGAAAAATGTATGCGCGAATTATAGCGGGTTCGCTTTTGGCCCGAATTTCATCCGAATGGCTAACGCGCGAAGCAGATACTCACTGTGGGCCTGAAGTAATCGCTAAAGCGCCAACTTCAGGCAACCACAGCATGGGACCGGAGTAAGTGCTGAACCACTAACTCCGGTCGACAAAAAAGCGGTGTGTTTCACGTGAAACACACCGCTCATCCCAGCCACCTGGTTGACCCAACAACCGCTAAGCCGTCTTCTTCACCAGCCCGAGGTACGTTTCAATCACTCGCGGGTTCTGCGCAAGATCCTCCGCCGGTCCTTCCAGCGCAAGCTCCCCAGTTTCCAGAACGTAGCCGTAATCCGAGATCTGCAATGCGGCACGGGCGTTCTGCTCGATCAGCAGCGTCGCCACACCCGTTCCCTTGAGCTTGGCGATGATGTGAAATATCTCCTTTACGATTAGCGGCGCCAGACCGAGGCTCGGCTCATCAAGCATCAACAAATCGGGTTTTCCCATCAGTGCCCGCCCCACCGCGAGCATCTGCCGCTCGCCGCCCGACAGCGTCCCCGCCGCCTGTTTGCGACGCTCCTTCAAGCGCGGAAAGAGATCGAACACAGGCCCGAGTTGGTCCAGAAAATCGCGCTCTCCAGCGCGCTTGCGCCGGTACGCGCCGAGCACGAGGTTGTCCTCGACGCTCATCGTCGCAAACAACTCGCGCTTTTCCGGCACCAGGCACATGCCACGTGCCACACGCTTTTCAATCGGGACCGCGCCCACCTCCTCTCCGCGATAGCGAACGCTGCCTTTGGCGTGCCCGGTCACAGGCAACGCACCCATCACGGCATTCAGCAAGGTCGATTTACCCGCCCCGTTGGGCCCGATAACACTGACGATTTGGCCCGGCGCAACCTTGAGCCCCGCGCCGTGCAGCGCTTCGACTTTCCCGTAACGCACCGACAGACCCGTCACTTCCAGAATCGGCATGGTTTTTGTCTGATTCATTTCACTCCACTCCGCCGAGATACGCTTCCAGCACCGCCGGGTCTTTCTGCACGTCCTGCGGCAAGCCCTCCGCGATTCGCGTTCCAAATTCCATCACGACCAGCCGATCCGTCAGATTCATCACGAAGTCCATGTCGTGCTCGACCAGCAGCACGCTCATCCCTTCGGCCTTCAGCTTGCGCAGCAAACCCGCTAGCTGCTGCTTTTCCTGATAGCGCAGGCCCGCCGCGGGTTCGTCCAGCAATAGCAGCGTCGGATCGCAGCAAAGTGCCCGAGCAATTTCCAATATCCGCTGCTGCCCCAAAGCCAAACTCCCGGCTTCCTCATACATATGGGACTCGAGGCCAACGCGACGAATCTGTTTGGCGGCTTCCGCCATCAAGCGCGCTTCCTCCGCAGCGTTCAGCCGGACCACACTGCGCCACACGCCCGCCGAGCCTCGCAAGTGCGCGCCCAACGCGACGTTCTCCAGCACCGTCATGCCCGGCAGCAGCTTGACGTGCTGAAACGTGCGCCCGATTCCGAGCTTGACGATTTCACGTGAATTGAGCGAATCAATCCGCTCGCCGCGAAAACTGATCGCGCCACGCGTCGCTTGCAGCACGCCCGTGACCAGGTTGAAGGTGGTCGACTTGCCCGCACCGTTCGGCCCGATCAAGCCGACGATCTGCCCCGCCTTGACCTCAAAGCTCACGTCGTTGACGGCAACCAGGCCGCCGAACTGCTTGCGCGCGTTGTCCACGACCAGCAGCGTTTCCCCCGCCGTCGGCTTCGCCCGCTGCGGCAGCGGCTCCGCGTGCTCGGGCACATGCGCGCTCGGGCCACGTGGAAACAGGCGCGCGACGAACGGCCAGACGCCTTGCCGCGCATATTGCAGCAGCAGCACCATCAGCACGCCGAACACGATCACTTCGAAGTTGCCGTTCTGGCCGAGCAGCATCGGCAACAGCGTCTGCAGATAGTCCTGCAGGACGGTGAGAATCGCCGCGCCCAGCAATGCCCCCCAGACGTGAGAGACACCGCCCACAACCGCCATGAACAGGAATTCGATGCCATGGTTCAGACCAAACGGCGTCGGGTTCACCGCGCGCTGCAAATGCGCGTAGAGGAAGCCGGAAATCGCTGCGAGCACGGCGGCATAGATGAAGATCAAGACCCGCATCCATGCGGTGTTCACGCCCATCGCCTCGGCCATCACGCCGGCGCCGCGCAGCGCGCGAATCGCACGCCCAGGCCGGCTATTAAGCAGATTCTGAACTGAGACGACCGACGCGAGTACGACGATCCAGATCAGGTAGTAGATGTGGCGCCCCGATTCCAGCGGAATGCCGAACACGTTCAACACGGGAATGCCGTTGATGCCGTCGTACTTGCCGAGCAACTCCATGTTGCCGAACAGGTAGTACAGCGAGAGCCCCCAGGCGATCGTGCCGAGCGGAAGGAAGTGACCGGAGAGCCGCATGGTGACCGCGCCGAGAATCAACGCCACCAGCGCCGTCAAGACGACGCCCACGATCAGCGCAAGCCACGGCGAGACGCCGTATTGCGTCGTCAGATAGGCCGTCGCATAGGCCCCCACGCCGACGAACGCCGCCTGCCCGAAGCTCGTCATCCCGCCGACGCCCGTGAGCAGCACGAGTCCGATCGCGACAATCGAATAGAGCCCGATGTAATTGAGCAGCGTGACCCAGTACTCGGGCACACGAATCGGATGCGGAAGCGCCGGAAGCGCAAACATCACGACGAGGAACAGCCAGAAGAACTTGTTTCGAATGACGCGTTTCATCGGCTTACTCCTGTTCCTCTTCGGCGTGCGGGCTCGCGAAACTCCGCCACAGCAGCACGGGAATGATCAACGTGAAAACGATCACCTCCTTGTAGGCGCTCGCCCAGAACGACGAATACGATTCGAGCAAGCCTACGAGCAGCGAGCCGGCCGCCGCGAGCGGATAGCTGACCAAGCCGCCGATGATCGCGCCGACGAAGCCCTTCAAGCCGATCAGGAAGCCCGAGTCGTAGTAGATCGTGGTGAGCGGCGCGACGAGGATGCCGCACAGCGCGCCCAAGCCCGCAGCCAGCGTGAACGCGAGCCGTCCGGCCTGCGTCGTGCCGATGCCGACGAGCCGTGCGCCAAGCCGGTTGACCGACGTGGCGCGCAACGCCTTGCCGGAGATCGTGCGTCCGAAATACAGATAGAGTGCGACGATCAGCACGACCGCCGTGCCGACCACCCACAAGCTCTGCCCGGATACCGACAGGCTGCCGAAATTGAACGTGGCGTCGGAAAACGGCGTCGTCCGCGAGCCTTCGGCGCCGAACATCACGAGGCCCAGGCCGACCATCGCGAAGTGCACGGCCACCGCGACGATCAGCAGCAACAGCGTCGTCGCCTCGGCGATAGGCTCGTACGCGAGGCGGTACACGAACGGCCCCATCGGCACGACGATCAAGAGCGTGAGCGCGATCTGCACGATCATCGGCAACGGCTGCATGAAGACGCCGCGCGTCACCGCATAGATCGCAATCGGAAACAGCAGATACTGGCTGACAAGCGTCGTGAGCGTGCGCAGCGCATGACGCCGCCGCTCGGGATGCCGGACGAGTCCCGCTGTCTCGACGACGAAACACGCGAAGCCCATCGCGACCAGCAGCCAGCACGTCGCGGGAAATTTCTGCGTCTGGAGTGCGGCGAGCGTCAGCGCGCCATAGGAAACGAACTCGCCCTGCGGGATGAAGATCACCCTCGTGACAGAGAACACCAGCACCAGGGCCAGCGCGAGCAATGCGTAGATCGCGCCCGTCGTGATGCCGTCTTGCGCGAGAATCGCCGCAATCGATAGATCCATACTTCCTCTTTTTTCTAACTTCGAATGGGGAAACGGGAGAGCACCGGCACGCTGACATCAAAGCACGCCCGCCGGACCGCAAAGCGGCGCGACGGGCGGTTTGCTAATTGCCATTCAGCAGCGCGGATCACGACAGCACGTCGCGCCCCCCGCTTCCGTTGAAACACTTCAGTCGTTCTGAAGTTTCCACTTGCCGTCGACGATCTGCACCATCACGCGTGCGCGGTCGTCGAGACCGTTGTGGTTCGTCGGCGTCGTGTTCATCACGCCGTGCGAGAGCGGCAAATCCTTCACGTTTTCGAGCGCGGCACGCAGCGCTTCGCGGAAGGCTTCCGTGCCCGGCTCGCCCTTCTTCAGCGCTTCGGGAATCGCCCGTTGCAGCATCTGCCCTGCGTCCCATGCGTGCCCACCGAACGTCGCCACCGTCCCCACGCCATACGCCTTCTCATAGGCCGTCTTGTACGCTTGCGACGATTGCTTGACCGGATTCGAGTCCGGCAATTGATCGGTGACGAGAATCGGGCCCGCCGGCAGCAGCTCGCCGTCGCAGACCTTCCCGCACACGCGCAGGAAGTCGTTATTCGCGACGCCGTGCGTCTGATAGACCTTGCCCTTGTAGCCGCGGTCCTTGAGCGCCGTCGCCGGCAGCGCGGCCGGCGTGCCCGAGCCGGCGATCAGCACCGCGTCCGGATTCGCGCTCATGATCTTCAGCACCTGCCCCGTCACCGAGGTGTCGGTGCGGTTGTAGCGCTCGTTGCTGACGATCTTCAGGTGATGCGCGTCGGCGGCCTTGCTGAACACGCCGTACCAGCTTTCGCCGTAGGCATCCGAGAAGCCGATGAAGCCGACGGTCTTCACGCCGTGCTTTTCCATGTAGCCGGCAATCGCTTCCGCCATCAGGCTATCGTTCTGCGGCACCTTGAAGACCCACGCGCGTTTAGCGTCCATCGGCTCGATGATTGCGGCGGAAGCCGCGAGCGAGATCATCGGCGTTTTGCCTTGCGATACCGGGTCGATCATCGCCAGCGAATTCGGAGTCACGGTCGAGCCGATGATCGCATCGACGTGGTCCTCATCGATCAGCTTGTGCGTGTTCTGCACGGCGCGGCTCGTGTCCGAGCCGTCGTCGAGGACGATGTATTGCACGCTCTTGCCCGCAATCTCCTTCGGCAGCAGCGCGATGGTGTTCTTCTCCGGAATGCCGAGCGACGCGGCCGGCCCCGTCGTCGAAAGCGTGACCCCGATTTTCACTTGCGCGAAAGCCGCGCTCGCACCGCACACCAGCATTGCCGCAACGCTTGCTTGCATCCACCGTTTCGTTCTTTTCATCGATCGTCTCCAAACGCATTCTAGAAGCGTGTTTTCGTTGCCGACACAAAGGCCAAACCAAAGGTCGAACACTCGAATCTAGTTATCGTGCCACGGCGTGCCAAGCATGGTTTTCCCGCGCAACACGCATAAAAAAGGCGCGTCCGACAGCACGCGCCTTCTGGTTTCGAGCAACCGGCCGGTCGATGCCGATCAATCGCCGATCAGCTTCCACTTGCCGCCGGTGATTTGCACCATCACGCGAGCGCGCTGGTCGAGCCCCGCGTGGTCCGTCGCGCTCATGTTGAAGACGCCGTGTGAAGCCGGCATGTCCTTGGTGTTCTCGAGCGCGGCACGCAGCGCTTCGCGAAACGCCTTCGTGCCCGGCTGCCCCGCTTTCAGCGCGACGGGAATCGCGCGCTGCAAGAGCAGCCCCGCGTCCCATGCGTGCCCGCCGAATGTCGATACCGAACCCGCGCCATAGGCCGCCTCATACGCGGCCTTGTACTTGAGCGCGGCGCTCTTGGCCGGGTTGGCATCGGGCAGTTGATCGGCGACGAGCAGCGGCCCTGCGGGCAAATACGTGCCTTCGCAATCCTTGCCGCACACACGCAGGAAATCGTTGTTCGCGACGCCATGCGTCTGATAGATCTTGCCCTTGTAGCCGCGCTCCTTGAGCGTCTTTTGCGGCAGCGCCGCGGGGGTGCCCGCGCCGGCGATCAGCACCGCATCGGGCTTCGACGACATCATCTTGAGCACCTGCCCCGTCACCGACGTATCGTTGCGCGCGAACCGTTCGCTCTCGACGAGCTTGATGCCGGCCAGACCCGCGGCCTTGCCGAACTCCTTGACCCAGTTCTCGCCATACGCATCGCTAAAGCCGATGAAAGCGACCGTCTTCACGCCGTTGGCGGCCATGTGCTGTGCGATCGCCGTCGCCATCAGCGTATCGTTCTGCGGCGTCTTGAAGACCCATGCGCGCTTGCCGTCCATCGGCGCAACGATCGACGCGTTCGCCGCCATCGAAATCATCGGCGTCGACGATTCCGACGCGATGTCGATCATCGCCAGCGAGCCCGGCGCCGCCGTCGATCCGATGATCGCATCGACCTTGTCCTCGCTCGTCAGCTTGCGTGCGTTCTTCACGGCCTGCGTGGAATCAGTCGCGTCGTCGAGCACGATGTAATCGATCTTCTGGCCGGCGATTTCCTTCGGCAGCAGCGCGATCGTGTTCTTTTCGGGAATCCCGAGCGAAGCGGCAGGACCCGTCGCGGACACGGTCACACCGATCTTGACGTCTGCCAGCGCGTGGCCGCTCCAACCTGCCGCCATGCCTGTCGCGGCGAGCGCGGCGCCGATCCAACGCAACGTGAACTTCATACCGTTTAACCCCGTAGCGACTACTCGTTTGAATTTGACGATTGAAACGGAGCCGAATGGACCGGCCCCATATCGAGAACGGGCGAGTGTAAGGGACGCGAGCGAGGCGCAGCAAGGAATCGCGCTAAGAATCGGACGATTCTTAAGGACGTAGGAGCGGGTGAAAGCGGGGAAAGAAGCGCGCGCCGAACGGCACGCTAAACGGCAGGAACGGCGGAAAACGCAGTAATGGAAGCCACAAAGTAAAAGCGCTGTTGGATCCTATCCAACAGCGCTTTCGTCCGGGCACTGAGTGCCTCGATTGTCTCCTCGTTCTCCACCTGCAAATTCGGGTGCATCAGAACTAGGCAGAAGATTAACGAACCCTGCCCCACGAGACAACCTAGCATTTACCCTAGTGGTGCAGGTTTGCACTCAGATGGGGCGGTTTTTTGGTGTGAAACGCCGTAGATCAAGGCATTTTCCGAAGCGTCGATTTACGTCGGATTCCGAACTAACTTCGCCTGCCGCTCCGAAAACACCGTCATGCGCGCAACATCCGAACACGGGCGACGATCTCGCCGACAATGCCGCGCCGGAACGCCAGCACGCAGGCGATGAAGATCAGGCCGATGACGATGGTCGTCGATTCGCCGAGCGAGCGGAACCAGTCGATGCCCGTCGCCGACGCGATCGCCGTGCCGATATCGCCCATGCGGTCTTCCAGCGCAACGATGAGCGCGGCGCCGAGCAGCGGGCCGAACAGCGTGCCCATGCCGCCCACGAGCGTCATCAGGATGACCAGACCCGACATCGTCCAGTACGCGTCGCTCAGAGTCTCGAAGCCGAGCACGAGCACCTTGAGCGCGCCGGCAAACCCCGCGATCCCCGCCGACAGCACGAACGCGAGCAGCTTGAAGCGATCGGTGTCGTAGCCGAGCGAAGTGGCACGCGGCTCGTTCTCCTTGATCGCGTTCAGCACCTGTCCGAAGGGCGAATGCACGACACGCACGATCAGCAGAAACGCCAGCACCACGAGCACGAGCACGACGTAATACAGCGCGAGATCCGACGACAGATCCAGGAAGCCGAAGAGCTTGCCGCGCGCCACGCCTTGCAAGCCATCCTCGCCGTGCGTGAATGGCGCCTGCAGATAAACGAAATAGACCATCTGCGCGAGCGCGAGCGTCACCATCGCGAAGTAGATGCCTTGCCGGCGAATCGCAAACAAGCCGACGACCAAACCGAGCAGCGTAGCCGCCGCCGTGCCGGCGACTACGCCAACCTCGGGCGAAAGCGACATCGATTGAATCGCGAAACCGGTGACGTAACCCGCCGTCGACAGAAACATCGCGTGCCCGAACGACAGCAACCCCGTATAGCCGATCAGCAAATTGAACGCCGCCGCGAAGAGCGCGAAGCACATCACCTTCATCACGAACAAGGGGTACACGCCGAGCCAAGGCGCGGCAAGCAGGCCGATCAGCATCAGGCCATAGAGCGCTTTTCTCTGCATCATCGTTCCTTGCCGAAGAGACCCGCGGGACGCACGAGCAACACGAGCGCCATGATGACGAAGACAACCGTGGCCGACGCCTCCGGATAAAACACGCGCGTGAACCCTTCGATCACACCCAGCAGCAGACCCGTCAAGATCGAGCCCATGATCGAGCCCATGCCGCCGATCACGACCACCGCGAACACGGTGATGATCATCGACTGCCCCATCAGCGGCGACACCTGGATGACCGGCGCCGCCAGCACGCCCGCAAACGCCGCGAGCGCGACGCCGAAGCCATAGGTGAGCGTGACCATCAGCGGCACGTTGACGCCGAACGCTTCGACAAGCTTCGGGTTTTCCGTGCCCGCACGCAGGTACGAACCGAGCCGTGTCTTCTCGATCACGAACCACGTGATGAAGCACACCACCAGCGAGGCAACGACCACCCACGCGCGATAGTTCGGCAGATACATGAAGCCGAGATTCGTCGCGCCGGATAGCGCATCGGGCACGTCATACGGCTGCCCCGACGAACCGTAAATCGAGCGGAACACGCCTTCGATCACGAGCGTCAGCCCGAACGTGAGCAACAGTCCATAGAGGTGATCGAGCTTGTAGAGCCAGCGCAGCATCGAGCGCTCGATGATCATGCCGAACACGCCGACCACGATCGGCGCGACCACGAGCATCGCCCAGTACGGCAGATTGAAGTACGAGAGACCCATCCACGCGAGCATCGCCCCCAGCATGAACAGCGCGCCGTGGGCGAAGTTGATCACGTTGAGCAGGCCGAAGATCACCGCGAGACCTAAGCTCAGAATCGCGTAAAACGAGCCGTTGACGAGCCCGAGCAGCAACTGGCTCAGCATCGCAGGCAGCGGAACGCCAAAAATATCCATCGATGAACCTGCCGTCAGAGTCAGAACGGTGCGCCGCGTGGATCGGAGTCAGCACTGGCGCGCCAACCCCGAGCGAGCGCGCGCGCCGCATTACTTCCAGAGATCGCACTGCGTTTCAGCCTTG
The DNA here is from genome assembly GCF_053525655.1 of Trinickia camelliae. Lineage (NCBI taxonomy): Bacteria > Pseudomonadati > Pseudomonadota > Betaproteobacteria > Burkholderiales > Burkholderiaceae > Trinickia > Trinickia camelliae. Next base: position 173,790 of record NZ_JBCHAA010000003.1, on the reverse strand, counting down.
GTCCCAAATGCCTGATCACCGGGGATCGTCGCTTTGAGCGTGTAGTAGTCCCACGGCTTCTTCGATTCGGCCGGCGTCTTGACTTCGAACAGGTACATATCGTGGATCATGACGCCGTCCTGCCGAACGTAGCCCTTCGCATAGAAGTCGTCGATCTTCTGCTGCCGGACTTGCGCCATCACCTTGTCTGCATCCGTCGTACCGACAGCCTTCACCGCGTTCAGGTAATTCATCGTCGCCGAGTAGTCGGCGGCCTGGAGGCTCGACGGCATCTTCCCGGTCTTCGCGAAGTAGCGCTGCGCCCATTTGCGCGAGGCATCGTTCTGATCCCAGTACCAGCTGTCCGTGAGCAGCAGGCCCTGCGCCGTCGGCAGGCCGACGCTATTCACGTCGTCGATGAACATCAGCAGCGCGGCGATCTTCATCGTCTTGCCGATGCCGAACTCCTTCGCGGCCTTGATCGAATTCACGGTGTCGCCGCCCGCGTTTGCGAGGCCGAGCACCTGCGCCTTCGATGCCTGCGCTTGAAGCAGGAACGAAGAGAAATCCGAAGCCGACAGCGGATGGAACGCGTGGCCGAGCACCTTCCCGCCGCCCGCTTCGACGACCTTGGTCGTGTTGGCATCGAGCGACTTGCCAAAGGCGTAATCGGCGGTCAGGAAGTACCAGGTCTTGAGCCCCTGCTTCACGGTCGCGGAACCGGTGCCTTTCGCGAGCGCGGTCGTGTCGTAGGCGTAGTGAACGGTATAAGGCGTGCACTGTTTGTTCGTCAGCGCGTCGGTGCCTGCGCCGATCGAGAAGAACGGCCGCTTCTTTTCCTTGATCACGTCGTTCATCGCCAGGGCCGTCGCCGAATTCGTCCCGCCGACGAGCATGTCGAGGCCTTCGGTGTCGATCCATTTGCGCGCGGTCGTCGCAGCGATGTCGGCCTTGTTCTGGTGATCGGCGTAGAGCAGCTTGATTGGCTTGCCGTTGACCTTGCCGCCGAAGTCGTCGATTGCCATCTGGACGGCCGTCAGGCCGCCCTTGCCGTCGATGTCCGCGTACAGACCCGACAAGTCGGTGATGAAGCCGATCGTGACCTGGTTCTCGTCGGCCACGGCCTGCTGCAGCGGCGCGGCGGCCAGCCATGCGGCCGTCGTCAAAGCGAGTGATCCTGCGACGCGTGCGAGCAACTTCTTCTTCATTGGTCTACTCCTTCGTTCGTTGCGTTCTGGTTGTACGTACAAAGTCGAGCCCACGGGTCCCGCCGGCGCGCAAGCGCATCGGTCAGGACCAACGTGTCAAACTGGATTCACACACCGAGCAGATCGTGCAGCACGGGCATCTTGCTTTCGAGTTCGCTCGCACCGAAATGCTCGACGATGCGGCCGTGCTCCATCACATAGAAACGGTCCGCGAGCGGCGCGGCAAAACGGAAGTTCTGCTCGACCATCACCACCGTATAGCCGCGTTGCTTGAGCATCAGGATCATGCGCGCGAGCGCCTGCACGATGACGGGCGCGAGACCTTCCGAGATTTCGTCGAGCAAGAGCAGGTTCGCCCCCGTGCGCAGAATGCGCGCGACCGCGAGCATCTGCTGCTCGCCGCCCGAGAGGCGCGTGCCCTGACTCATCCGGCGTTCCTTGAGGTTCGGGAACATCTCGTAGATTTCGTCGAGCGACATCGCGTCTTTGCTCGCGCCGACCATCGGCGGCAGGATCAGGTTTTCCTCGCACGACAAGCTCGAAAAGATGCCCCGCTCTTCCGGGCAATAGCCGATCCCGCAGTGCGCGATCTTGTGCGTCGGCAAATCGATGGTCTCGCGCTCGCCGATGCGGATGGAGCCCGTGCGCCGTCCCGTCAGGCCCATGATCGCGCGCATGGTCGTGGTGCGCCCCGCGCCGTTGCGGCCGAGCAGCGTGACCACTTCGCCGCGGTTCACCTTCAAATCGACGCCATGCAGGATGTGCGATTCGCCGTACCACGCCTGCAGTCCGGCGATGGTCAGCGCGGGCGTGCCGGTCGCAGCGGCGACTACATCGACGTTTTCGCTCACGGCCTGGTTCATGCGTGCGTTCCCGTTAGCGCGGTATCGACGCTGCCCATATAAGCCTGCATCACGAGCGCGTTCTTCGATACTTCGGCGTAAGTGCCTTCAGCGAGCACTTCGCCGCGCTGCAGGACGGTGATCGTGTCGGAGATGCCCGCGATCACGTTCATGTTGTGTTCGACCATCAGGATCGTGCGGCCGCTCGACACTTTCTTGATCAACGCGGTCACGCGGTCGACGTCTTCGTGGCCCATCCCCTGCGTGGGCTCGTCGAGCAGCATCAGCTCGGGCTCCATCGCGAGCGTCGTCGCGATCTCGAGCGCGCGCTTACGGCCATATGACAGTTCGACGGTGAGCGTATCGGCGAAATCGGTCAGGCCCACTTGCGTGAGCAGATCGAGCGCCTCTTCATCGAGCTCTTTGAGCGAGCGTTCGCTCTTCCAGAAATGAAAGGCGGTGCCGAGCGAGCGCTGCAACGCGACGCGCACGTTCTGCAAGACCGTCATGTGCGGAAATACGGCGGATATCTGGAACGAGCGGATGATGCCGCGCCGCGCGATCTGCGCAGGACGCTCTCCCGTGATATCCACACCGTTGAACACGATCTGCCCTGCGGTAGGCCGCAAAAACTTGGTGAGCAGATTGAAGCAGGTGGTCTTGCCCGCGCCGTTCGGCCCGATCAATGCATGAATCGAGCCGCGGCGCACGCGCAAGTTGACGCCGTTGACAGCGGTGAATCCTTTGAATTCTTTGGTCAGCCCGCGCGTTTCGAGAATCGTGTCGCCGAGAATCATGTCCCCTTCCGTGCGAAGTCAGGCGATGCACTGCTAGGTTGCGCGCCGATCGCGCAGCACCAGGTTACGACAGGTGCCGGTCGGGCCCCCGCTTTTTATGACGTGGTGCATCAATACGGACGATCGTCCCTACCGCACCACGCGGTACGGCGCCATTGTCTCGCCAATGATGCACCGCAATCATTGGGATTTGCACTAGGGTCGGTTTACCTATGAATAACAAAGCGAACGCCTTTTGTGCATGACATTGAAAGCCATGTAATTGCGTTTTACGCAATTGCATGCGAGTTCATCCAATAGACAGAATCGGCTGCATGAGCGCGTTATTGCGCGCGACGTGCACTCAATGACGCGCACTCACTGTCATCAGACGGACACGCTCGCGCCATGTGTCGAAGGCGATTGAGCTTGCGTTCCCGACACCCGCGCTTTGCGATCCTCGCGAATCATTGCGCTGGCTCGCTCGGCGATCATCAGCGTTGGCGAATTCGTATTGCCCGATGTAATGACCGGCATCACCGATGCATCGACCACTCGCAATCCTTCCAATCCGATGACACGCAAACGCGCATCGACCACCGCCGCCGGATCGTCGACGGTGCCCATGCGGCATGTGCCGACCGGATGAAAGATCGTCGTGCCGACTTCGCCCGCGGCTTTGACGAGCTCCTCTTCCGTTTGGAACTGCAGCCCCGGCAGGATTTCTTTCGGAGCGTAACGTGCGAGCGCGGGCGAACCGGCGATGCGCCGCGTAAGACGCAACGCGTTGGCGGCAACATGACGATCGCGTTCCGTCGACAGATAATTCGGCGCGATCAACGGCGGCTTGCGCGGATCGCGTGAATCGATGTGTATCGTGCCGCGCGAAGTCGGACGCAAATTGCACGCGGACGCCGTGAACGCATTGAAGCGATGCAGCGGCTCGCCGAAGCGATCGAGCGAAAGCGGCTGCACGTGGTACTCGATATCGGAGCGCGTAATCGTTGGATCGTCGGGATCGGACTTCGCGAACACACCGAGCTGAGACGGCGCCATCGACATCGGACCGCTTTGCGTGAGCGCGTATTGCATGCCGATCATCAGCTTGCCCCACCAATGCGCGGCCATCGTGTTGAGCGTGCGTACGCCGCTTACTTGAAACGCAGCGCGCAATTGCAAATGGTCTTGCAGGTTTTCGCCGACGCCGCGCAGATCCTGCACGACATCGATGCCGAGCTTATGCAGATGCGCCCCATTGCCGACGCCCGATAGCTCGAGCAACTGCGGCGAATTCACGGCACCCGCGCTCAATACCACCTCACAGCGCGCTTTCGCAACGAAGTCGATATCGCCCGCCACGCCGCCGCGATACTCGACGCCAACACAGCGCTTGCCTTCGAACACAAGGCGCTGCGTCAGCGCACCCGTGATGATCGTGAGATTGCCCCGTTGCAAAGCTGGACGCAGAAACGCTTTCGACGCATTCCAACGAATGCCGCGCTTCTGATTGACGTCGAAGTAGCCGACACCGGTGTTGTCGCCGCGATTGAAATCGTCGGTGGCGGGAATGCCCGCTTGCTGCGCAGCGTCGGCAAACGATTCGAGGATCTGCCATTTCAGACGCTGCTTCTCGACGCGCCACATACCGCCCGCGCCATGCCACTGATTCGCGCCGCCGTGATGATCCTCGCTGCGCTTGAAAACCGGCAGCACGGCATCCCAGCTCCACGATGCATCGCCTGTGATACGCGCCCACTCGTCGTAGTCTTCGCGCTGGCCGCGCATGTAGATCATGCCGTTGATCGACGACGAGCCGCCGAGCACGCGGCCGCGCGGATACGACAGCGCGCGCCCGTTCAATCCTGCTTCCGCCTGCGTCTTGTAGAGCCAATCGGTACGTGGATTACCGATGCAATACAAATAGCCAACGGGGATATGAATCCAGTGATAGTCGTCCTTGCCGCCCGCTTCGAGCAGCAACACGCTGACATCCGGGTCTTCGGTGAGGCGATTCGCGAGCACGCATCCAGCCGTGCCCGCGCCGACCACGATGTAGTCGAACTCGCCTTCTAGCGTAGGCGCTTGGGTTGTCATATGAGCGCCTTAGCCTTACTTCGCCACCGGCATCGTGAACTCCGCACCCTTCGCGATGCTGTCGGGCCAGCGTTGCATGATGCTCTTGTAGCGCGTGTAGAACCGCACGCCTTCCTCGCCGTACGCGTGATGGTCGCCGAACAGCGACTTCTTCCAGCCGCCGAACGAATGCCACGCCATCGGCACCGGAATCGGCACGTTGATGCCGACCATGCCGATCTGGATTTGCCGCGAGAACGCGCGCGCGATGCCGCCATCGGACGTAAAGCACGAGACACCGTTGGCGAACTCGTTGGCGTTGATCAGTTCGACCGCCGACGCGAAATCCGGCACGCGCACGACGCACAGCACCGGCCCGAAGATCTCCTCGCGATAGATCGTCATATCGGTCTTCACATCGTCGAACAGCGAGCCGCCAAGGAAGAAGCCTTCCTCATGACCTGGGACCTTGTGACCGCGGCCGTCGACCACGAGCTTCGCACCCGCCGCCACGCCCGCGTCGATATAGCCCGACACCTTCGCGCGATGCGCGCCCGTCACGAGCGGGCCCATCTCGGCGTCGGCTTCCATGCCGTTCTTGATCTTGAGCGCCTTCACGCGCGGCGTGAGCCTGTCGATCAGCTCGTCGGCGATATGGCCGACCGCCACCGCCACCGAAATCGCCATGCAGCGCTCGCCCGCCGAACCGTAGGCCGCGCCGATGAGCGCGTCGACGGCCTGGTCGAGATCCGCATCGGGCATCACGACGAGATGGTTCTTCGCGCCGCCGAGCGCCTGCACCCGCTTGCCGTGTTTCGTGCCTTCGTTGTGGATGTATTGCGCGATCGGTGTCGAGCCGACGAACGACAGCGCTTCGACATCGGGATGTTCGAGCAGCGCATCGACGGCCGCCTTGTCGCCATGCACGACATTGAACACGCCATCGGGCAAGCCCGCTTCCTTGAGCAATTCGGCGAGACGAATCGAGCAGGACGGATCGCGCTCCGACGGCTTCAGCACGAACGTGTTGCCGCACGCGATCGCGATCGGAAACATCCAGCACGGCACCATCATCGGGAAATTGAACGGCGTGATGCCGGCGACGACGCCAAGCGGCTGACGCAGATTCCAGTTATCGATGCCGCCGCCGATCTGATCGGTGAAATCGGTCTTCAAGAGATTCGGAATGCCGCACGCAAACTCGACGATCTCGATGCCGCGCATCACTTCGCCTTGCGCGTCGGAGAACACCTTGCCGTGTTCCTTCGTAATCAGTTCCGCGAGCTCGTTGTGATGTTCGTCGAGCAGCTGCTTGAACTTGAACATCACGCGCGCACGCTTGATCGGCGCGACCTCGCTCCACGTCGGAAACGCCGCCTTCGCGGCAGCCACCGCTGCGGCGACTTCGTCGACGCCCGCCAGCGGCACGCGCGTGGCAACCGAGCCGAGCGCCGGATTGAACACATCGCCAAAACGGCCGCTCTTGCCGGCCACCGTGCTGCCGCCGATGAAATGGGTCAACTCGCGCACGCGTGCGCCTTTGTCTGCCTCGCTCATGTGTCTCCTCACTGGGTGCATTAAATGGACACGCCGCCTGCTGCGCCGCGTCATTAAAGGCTGTCCGCCGGATCCGTTTGAATCCAAGCGTACGCGGCATCGCGCCGCGAAATCCAATGAGTAATGCTCAATTGCGATATAAGGCGCGCTAATATCAGCGGATGGACCTGATACTGCTCCGCGCCTTCGCGACGGTCGCGCGCACCGGCAACCTGACGCGCGCCGCCGTGCAGCTGCACCTGACGCAGCCCGCCGTCAGCCTGCAAATCAAGAATCTGCAGGAAGCGCTGGGCGTGGCGCTGTTTTCGCGCACGTCGCATGGGCTCACGCTCACGCGCGACGGCCAGGCGCTCCTGCCGCACGCCGAACGCGCGCTCGCGGCGGCCGGCGACGTCGAGCGCGCAGCGGCCACGCTGCGTCAGGAAGTGCGCGGGCGTCTGCGCATCGGCACGATCCTCGATCCCGCGTTTTTGCGGCTCGGCGGTTTCCTCAGACAGCTGGTCGAAACCTATCCGCAGATGGAAACCGCCTTGAGGCACGGCATGTCGGGCTGGGTGCTCGACCAGATCCGCTCGCGCGAGCTCGATGTCGGCTACTACATCGGCGACCCCGCTGAAGACGACGCCCGCGAGCACGATCTCTTTCGCTCCGCGACGCTCATCCGCTTTCAATACCGCGTGCTCGCGCCGGCCGGTTGGAAGGACCGAGTGAGCCGCGCACGCGACTGGCGCGCGCTCGCCGCGCTGCCGTGGATCTGGACGCCGCCCGCGTCCGCGCATCACCGGCTGCTGTCGCGGCGTTTCGCCGAAGCGGGCGTGACGCCGGTCAAAGTCGCGGAAGTGGATCAGGAGCCGTCGATGCTCGACCTCGTCAAATCGGGCGTCGGACTCACGCTAGCGCGCGACTCGATCGCGCTCGCCGAGGCGCACGCGCACGCGCTGACGATCGTCGAAGGCGTGACGGTGCCGACCCAGCTCACGTTCGTCACGCTCGCCGAGCGTCAGGACGAGCCGGCGATCGCCGCGGCGTTCAAGCTCATCGAGCAGCAATGGGCGATATGAGCCGCGCTGATGAATGAGGCGTCCGGCACCGACTAATACGACGAGCATCGGCAATATTTGCTAGATTCGTGGTTCGCGCTTCGCGCGTCCCCCCTCGCGTTGTTCTCCTTCCCCTTCTCGTCAGGAGCCTCAGATGGCACGCAACATCGAAATCAAAGCCCGCGCCCAGCAGTTCGAACAACTGCGCGAACGCGCCGCCGAACTTTCGTCCGAGGCTCCGTTGATCTTCCGCCAGCAGGACTTCTTCTACGATGTGCCGCGCGGGCGCCTGAAGCTGCGCCAATTCGACGACGGCACGCCGGCCGAGCTGATCTTCTATCAGCGCGACGATCGCGACGGCCCGAAGGCGTCGTACTACACGCGGAGCCCGGTCACGAACCCCGAGGCGATGCACTCGCTGCTCGCCACGGCGCTCACGACGCGCGGCATCGTCACGAAAGAACGTCACGTCTATTTGGCGGGACGCACACGTATCCATTTGGATCGCGTCGACGGACTAGGCGATTTCGTCGAACTCGAAGTGGTGCTCGCACCCGACGATGACGAGGAAGGCGGCGAGGCCGAAGCGCACGCAGTGTTTGCGAAGCTCGGGGTGCCGACGTCGGATCTTGTCGCGGTCGCTTACGTCGATTTGCTCAATCCGGCACAGGTGGACCAAGCGGCTTGAGTGTTCATATCAATCACGCCGCTCCGGCCCCCGGCGACAAGTGGCCGAGCGGCAATGGCCCATTGCGCTTGAACGTGGTGAGCACGATGTTCGAGCGCACGCTGTCGACACCCGGCACCTGCATCAGTTTCTTCATCACGAACGACGAGAGCGCGTTCAAATCCGGCGCGACGATCCGCAGCAGATAGTCCGCGTCGCCGACCACCGCATGGCATTCGAGCACTTCGGGCAGCACGTCGATCTGCTGCTGGAACTTCTCGATGATCGAATCGCCGTGATGCTTGAGTTTCAGGCTCGTGAACGCCGTGACGCCGAGCCCGAGCTTTTCGGGGCGCAGCACGACCCGATAGCCGTCGATCACCCCCGCCGCCTCTAGCCGCTGCAGCCGCCGCCCGATCTGCGACGGCGACAGCGGAACCTGCTCGCCGAGTTGCTGATGCGTGGCGCGTCCGAAGCGCTGGAGCACATCCAGCAGCGCCAAATCGAAGTGATCGAGTTCCACCATGAGCATTTCCCGCATGAATTCGAAAATAACGCGCGATTATTGCATATCAAGGCGATAACACGCTTCGATTGCGCCCTTTCCGCGAACAGCCCGCACTACACTTGCATGCACTCGATTTCACGAATGCAGCAAGACCATGTCCGCCGCCGTCACCGCCAAACTCCAAGAACAATTTGAAGCCGGACTCGAAACCCGCGCCGACTTCACCATCGACCAGCCGATCGACCGCTACTCCGCCGCCGACCACGCGGTATGGCGCCAGCTTTATACGCGGCAAACGGCGCTGCTCGAAGGCCGCGTGTGCGACGCGTTTCTGGAAGGCGTGGCGCGGCTGAATGTGTTGGCGCAATCCGTGCCCTCGTTCGAATCGATCAATCGTCAGTTGAAGCCGGCGACGGGTTGGGAAATCGTCGCGGTGCCCGGCCTCGTGCCGGACCGCGTGTTCTTCGAACATCTGGCGAACCGCCGCTTTCCCGTCACCTGGTGGATGCGCCGCCCGGACCAGCTCGACTACCTGCAAGAGCCCGACTGCTTCCACGACCTGTTCGGTCACGTGCCGCTCTTGATCCAGCCGATCTTCGCCGATTACATGCACGCCTATGGCCGCGCCGCGCTCGCGTCAAGCGACGCCGGCGCCCTGCCGCTACTCGCGCGGCTCTACTGGTACACGGTGGAATTCGGTCTCATCCGCGCTTCGGACAGTCCCAATGGTGTGCAGATCTACGGCGCGGGCATCGTGTCGAGCCGAGGGGAAACGATCTACAGCCAGCAAAGCGCCGCGCCTAACCGGCTCGCGTTCGATCTCGAACGCGTCATGCGTACGCGCTATCGCATCGACACGTTTCAAAAGACCTATTTCGTCATCGACGATTTCGAGCAGCTCTTCGACGTTGCACGCACCGACTTCACGCCGCTCCTGGCCAAGCTCGCCGATGCCCCCGCGCTTGCGGCGGGCGACGTGCTCGCCACCGATCGCTTAATCACCCGCGGCACGCAGGAAGGCTGGAAGCCCGACGGCGACATCTGAGGCGCAGCCCTGCAGGCGCCTGCCTTCTGTGAAAAAATGTTTGGACCGTTGCGGACGTCTGAGAGCGTCCGCACCCCATCAAAGCCCATAGAGGTGACGAAATGATCCACAAGCTGACTTCCGAAGAACGTTCCACGCAACTCGCGCAACTGCACGGCTGGCAGGCTGTCACGGGCCGCGATGCGATCCATCGTCAATTCAAGTTCGCCGACTTCAACGAAGCGTTTGGCTTCATGACGCGTGTGGCGATCAAGGCGCAGGAGATGAATCACCACCCGGAATGGTTCAACGTCTACCACACGGTGGACATCACGCTGTCGACGCACGAAGCGAACGGTCTCACCGAACGGGACGTGGCGCTCGCGCGTTTTATCGACGAAGTCGCGAAATCGATGCAACGCGCATGAGATCACGCCGCATCGTCGGCACACAGCCGTGAAAGCGATTTGCAGGTAATTCGGGGTCGAAACGCCGCTTTCTATAGGCCATTCTTAAGGCGGACGTAAGATTCCCACGCCTCGCGTGCAAACGGCTCCAAACCTTCCGGCGACAGAGTGGTCTGACGCTGTACAATCATCAGCGCATACGGCTTGGAGAGCGCGCTTGCCTCTTTGCATAAGCTGAGTTCATCGCCGCTCGAAGGCGAACGGGTGCGCCAGAAATTGATCGCGGCTTCTAGTTCGTTGATCGTAATATTGGACATGATTTTTGAGATCGTTCCTTGGCCGCCTGCTCGAAACCGACGCGCGGCGGCGTGCTCCCAGCAGAGACGGCGCACCGGCGAACCGCGTGCTTCTAAGGCCTAACCCATTGTACTTGAGCGAAATCCATGCGACTCCTTCTGATCGAAGATGACCGCCCCATCGCGCGCGGTATTCAAAGCAGTCTTGAACAAGCCGGCTTCACCGTCGACATGGTCCACGACGGCATCTTTGCTGAACAAGCCCTCACGCAAAACCGCCACGAGCTGGTGATTCTCGATCTCGGCCTGCCGGGCATCGACGGCATGACGCTCCTGTCGCGTTTCCGCCAGAGCAACCGCCACACCCCCGTGATCGTGCTGACCGCGCGCGACGAGTTGAACGACCGCGTTCAGGGCCTCAATTCAGGCGCCGACGACTACATGCTCAAGCCGTTCGAGCCGGCCGAACTCGAAGCGCGCATCCGCGCGGTGATGCGCCGCAGCGGCCCGCACAGCGATATGCCGCGTCCGGAAGTGTCGTTGGGTGGCGTGCGCTTGTCGGGCGTCGATCGCCGCATCTTCAACGACGACAAGGCGCTCGAACTGTCGCCGCGCGAATTCGCCGTGCTCGAGATGCTGCTGCTGCGCCATGGCCGCGTCGTGAGCAAGGCCCAGCTGCAAGATCACCTGACGCATTTCGGCGGCGATCTCGGCGACACCGCGATCGAAGTCTACGTGCACCGCGTGCGCAAGAAACTCGAAAACTGCCGCGTCGAAATCGTCACGGTGCGCGGCTTCGGCTATCTGCTGCAGGAAATCCGCCAGGCTTCTTGAGCCGGCAGACCGTTATAACCCCGGATTGAGCCTTGGCCCGCCATTGCGCCGCGTATTTCATGCGCGGCGCCGTCGCGAATCACAGGGTCCTCCGGGGTTTTCTACTTCGCAAGACTGAAATGAAACAGCCCCCGCGCTCACTGCTTGCTGTGCATGAGGCCGGTGCTTACTGACATGCCCCACGCCGCCGCGAATAGCCTGCGCCGCTCGCTGCTGCGGCGCTTAGCCGCCCCGCTGTCGCTGCTCGCACTGATGAGCGGCCTGATCGCGTATTGGCTCGCGTGGCAGTACACGCAGCACGTCATCGACCGATCGCTCGCCGATCTCGCCACCGCGATCTCGAAGCAGATTCAGATCGCCGGTCCCGACGCGCCGATCACCGTTCCGCCGCTTGCGCAGGCCATGTTCTCCGACCCGACTGAGAACTTGATCTACCGGATCAGCGACGGCGAAAACGAAATCGCCGGCGACCCGAAGCTGCCGCTATTCGGCTCGAACGTGCGGCGCATGCACTATGCGTACGCGTTCGAGGCGCAGCATCAGGGCGTGAGCGTGCGAGTCGCGCAGGTTCGAGTGAATCAGGCAGGCGGCAATCCGATGATCGTCGAGGTTGCACAGCCGGTGCGGCATCGTTTCCGGATTGCCGCCGAGTTTCTCGTCGCGATCATGATGCCGCTGTTGCTGTTGCTGCTCGCGGGCTGGGTCATCGTCTGGCGTGTCGTCAATCAGCAGCTCAATCCGCTGACGGATCTCGCCGACTCGCTCAACCGACAGACCCACACGTCGCTCGAACCCGTCGACGAAACCTACGTGCCGGTCGAGATCCGGCCATTGACCAGTGCGCTGAACGCGCTGCTCGAACGCCTGAAGACCGCGCTCGACGCGCAGCGCAAATTCATCGCCGACGCCGCGCATCAACTGCGCACGCCGCTCACCGCCGTGAAGCTGCATGCGGAACAGGCCGCGAACGCACGTGACCCGGCGCAGACGATCGCCGCCGTGTGCGAGCTGCGCGCCGCGGCCGATCGCGCCGTGCGCCTGTCGAACCAGCTTCTCTCGCTCGCACGCGCGGAACCGGGCGCGCAGGCCGCGCGCTTCGTCGACGTCGACCTCGCCGCCCTCGCGTTCGAAACCGGCGCGGAATGGGTGCCGCGCGCGCTTGCGGCGCATGTCGACCTCGGCTTCCAGCGCCTCGACGATCCCGCGAACGACAGCCCGCTCGTCGCGCGCGGCAATCCCGTCTTGCTACGCGAGGTGATCGCGAATCTGCTCGACAACGCGTTGAAGTACGTCCCGCCGGCACGCCTGGATGGCGGCAGGATCACCGTCAGCGTCGCGAAGGTGACGATCGACGCCATCGCGTACGCGGAAATCATCGTCGAGGACAACGGCTCGGGCGTGCCCGGCAATCAGCAAGCCGATCTCTTCAAGCGCTTTTTCCGCGGCGATGGGCAGACCGTGATCGGAACCGGCGTCGATGGCGGTGCGGGCCTCGGGCTGGCGATCGTCCACGACATCATGGTCTTGCACGGCGGCAGCGTGCAGTATGCCGACGCGCCCGAAGGCGGAGCGCGCTTTATCCTGCGTGTGCCGCTTGTCGCGTCCGCACGCGCGGACGATACGGCGGCCGCCAAAAGAAAATCGGCGCAACATGCGCCGATCGATCTGTGAAGCCGCTGCTTGAATCACGCTTGCCTGATTCGAGCAGCCAACGAGAAAAACGCGAGAAACCCGCTCAGCTTCGTGAGCGAGCAACCTTGGCGCGAAGCTACTCTTTCTTCTTGCGCTTCTTTTCTTTCTCTTTGTCCTTCTCTTCCGTCGCAGCGAGCATCGTGCCGCGACACTTGCGCGCGCCGCAGCGGCATTCGTACTCGCGCTTGAGCTTTTTCGTCTGACGCGCATCGATCACGAGACCGTAGTCGTAGAACAGCTCTTCGTCCGCATCGATGTTGCGCAGCGCGTGGATGAACACGCGTCCGTCCAGCTCTTCCGCTTCGCAGTTCGGCGCGCACGAGTGGTTGATCCAGCGCGCGCTGTTGCCGTTCACTTTGCCGTCGATCACACGACCGTCTTCGAGCGCGAAGTAAAACGTGTGATTCGGCTCATCAGGGTTGTGCGGATGCCGACGCAGTGCCTCCTTCCACGAGATCCGTTCACCCTTGTATTCCAGCAAACGTTCGCCGGCCTTGATCGGCTCCACGGCGAACACGCCCTTGCCGTGCACACCCGATTGGCGCACGACCGTCCTGCGTGAACTCATCGACGAATCCTTTGTAAAACTGCAACCGGCCACCGCCGGCCGGCATGTGCCGCGCGTGAGTGCTCTGCGTGGGGCCGCAGTAAGTGCTGAAGCACTCGCTCCGACCGACTGCTGAAGCGCTAACTCGGATGGACATAGAAAACGCGGCGCCGAGCGGGCGCCGCGTGAACGTGCGACGCGAGCGCGTCACAACCGGCATCGTACACGGTCGAGACAGCTTAATTCAACCTTGTGCGCCGCTTCCTGCGAGCGCGGCCCAACACGATTGAACGTCAACGCTGCCCGAACGAAATATCGCCGAACAACGCCTTCTGATCACGCGGCTGCGAACGCCAGTATTGCGGCGGCGCCTCGACCGTCGCGCCGAGCTGCGCAGCGGCATGCCATGGCCACCGCGGATCGTAGAGCATCGCGCGCGCCATCGCGACGCAATCGGCCTTGCCCGATTCGATCAACTCGTTCGCCTGCACCGGATCGGTAATCAGGCCGACGGCGATCGTCGTGATGCCGGTCTCCTTCTTGACGGCTTCAGCGAACGGCACTTGATAGCCGGGGCTCAGCGGAATCTTCTGCAGCGGCGATACGCCACCCGACGACGTATCGATCCAATCGCAGCCGCGCTTTTTCAGTTCGTGCGCAAACGCGATCGTATCGTCGAGCGTCCAGCCGCCGTCGACCCAATCGGACGCCGACACGCGCACGCCGACCGGCTTGTCGGCCGGAAACGCCGCGCGCACGATCTCGAAGATCTCGAGCGGGAAGCGCATGCGGTTTTCGCGCGAGCCGCCGTATTCGTCAGTGCGCTGATTCGCGAGCGGCGAGAGAAATTGGTGCAGCAGATAGCCGTGCGCGCCGTGCACTTCGAGCGCGTCGATGCCGAGACGCGCGGCGCGCCGGGCCGTGGCGGCGAAGGCTTCGCGGATGCGATTGAGGCCGGCGGTATCGAGCGCGAGCGGCGGCAGCTCGTCGGGCTTGTGGGCAATCGCCGATGGTGCGTGCGTCATCCAGCCACCCTCGGCCACCGGAATCAGTTGGCCGCCATCCCACGGAACATGGCTCGAAGCCTTACGCCCGGCGTGCGAGAGCTGCATCGTGACGCATATCTTCGAGTGCTTGCGAATTGCCGCGAGCACCGGCACGAGCGCCCGCTCGGTCACGTCGTCCCACAGACCGAGACAGCCGGGCGTGATGCGCCCGTCAGGCTCGACGGCCGTCGCTTCGATGCACAACATGCCCGCGCCCGACATCGCGAGATGACCGAGATGGATCATGTGCCACTCAGTCGCCTCGCCGCGTTCGGCGGAGTACTGGCACATCGGAGAGACAACGATGCGGTTCGGAAGCGTCACGCTACGCAGCGTGAGCGGAGAAAACAACGCGGCCATGGAAATCTCCGGCGGGACTCACCCGATGGGACAGAGAAGCGCCCGAGCATAGCACGCGAGTTTTATGCTTGCTGACCGCGGTCCCGGCGCCTATTTGCCGTGCTTCGCCGAGCCCGCCGTGTCGAGCCATTCATCGAAGGTTTTGCGCGCGGCGACCTCGAGCTCAGGGCCGAAACGGGCCATGTCGGCACGCAGTTGCTGAGCGTCGACACCCGGCGTCGCGGCGATTTCTCCCGCGTTGCCGATAAGCCAGGGCTCGAACCGTTCAGCGCGAATTTCCGGATGGCATTGAAACCCGAGCACGTGATCGCCCCACGAGAACGCCTGGTTTTCACAAACTGGCGTGGAGGCAAGATGCGTGGCGCCGGCCGGAAGGTCGAAGGTGTCGCCGTGCCAATGGAACATTGAGGTATGCGCGCCGTCGAGATGGCGCAGCGGCGAAGCCTGTCCAGCGGCGCTCAGCGTGAGCGGGCTCCAGCCGAGCTCCTTGGTTGCCGCCGGATAGACGCGCGCCCCGAGCACGCGCGCGATCAGTTGCGCGCCGAGGCAAATGCCGAGCGTCGGAAGCCCGGCGGCGATGCGTTTTTCGAGCAGGGAAAGAATCGGCCTGAGCGTCGGGTAAGCGGCGTCGTCAAACGCGCTGATCGGCCCGCCGAGCACCACCGTCAGCGTTGCCGCGACCGGGTCCGGCGCATCGAGGCGCGCCAGGCCGACGTTCAGATAGCGCGGCGCCACGCCGCGCTCACCCAGCACGCGTTCGAGCGTCCCTAAATCCTCGAAGTACACATGGCGAATAGCCAACGCTTCGCGATTCTTCAAGGCTCAGCTCCCCGCGACGAGTTCGAACGAGCATTCGAGCGACGGCGCCGACAGCCAGGCGGCCGGCGCGCGACCGGCTCGCCTGCGACCAAGCGCCATCAGCCTTGCTGCGCGAAAATCTTCCAGG
Source organism: Trinickia camelliae (assembly GCF_053525655.1). Lineage (NCBI taxonomy): Bacteria > Pseudomonadati > Pseudomonadota > Betaproteobacteria > Burkholderiales > Burkholderiaceae > Trinickia > Trinickia camelliae. Next base: position 157,988 of record NZ_JBCHAA010000003.1, on the reverse strand, counting down.
TCTTTTTCTGCGTGCCGACGTCGGCTTCTTCGTGGACCGAACAATCGAGTCGCAAGTCCGTATCCGCAAACGACAGCTCGAGCAGCTTGCAGCGATGCGGCGTCTTCTTCGGATTCTTGCTCGGCTCGAAGTGCGAGCAAGTCACGCACATCCGGTGCTGCGGAATGTCGCCCTGCACTTGCAGCTGGCGAATCATCTTCAGCAGCGTGCGATAGAACACCGCCTGTTCTTCGTCGCGCAGCGTGCCGATCGCTTCGGACAGGAAGTCCGGCCACTGCACCGCGCGCTTGGCCGCGGTACGGCCACGGGCCGTCAAACGCACGGCCAGTGCGCGGCCGTCGTCGAGCGCGCGGCGCTTTTCGACCAGGCCCTTGGTTTCGAGCGTGCTGACCGCATCGCTCGTGGTCGCGGCGGTCAACGCCGTTTCACGTGCGATCTCCCCCAAGCGCATCGGACCCTTGCGTTGCATCAGCAAAACGAGGATCTCGCCCTGGGTCGGCGTCAGGCCGGCGCCTTCGGCCCACTCCCATGCCTGGCTGCGCATGGCCGTGCTCAACCGTAACAGGCTGTGCGTCACGCGCCCGGTTGCTTGCTCTCCGTATACACCTTCGCTCATAGTCTTTCGTTCGCTATTGACAGCGTGCTGCTGTTTAGTCGACCGCGTGGCGCCTCGCGCCTACGGCCTGCCGTGGGGCGGCTCGCCGCGGTTTTTTCGCGGGCGGACCGATTTTACTATCTCATAAATTTTGCGCTGCTTGAGCTTCAAAAACTGCGCTTTGAGGCTCGCTGCGCGCCGCACTCTTCGGCGATGCGCCTTGCGTTATACCCGATCGCCGAGTCATCCGCATGACTTCACGCCGCAACAAAACCGTCATTCTATTCGAGAGCGGAGAATCGTACAGCTAAGTTATTCAGTGAAAGTTGTGGATAACCTTGGGACAACTGCTGGGACTGATTGTGCGTGAATTCTTGATAACGTCAAGGTGCGACGTAAACGTCATCGAAGTTATCCCGTCGTCAGGCCGCAATCAAGCGCTTCGCCCACGAGGTTATCGTTTACGCAGCCCATTGAGTTTACGCCGAATTTTGCGGTTTTCCACAGGCGGGCACGGCCCTTGTTAACTATTACTACGTATGTATACGTAAACTTTAAGAAAACCTAAGGGAACGGCTGTCGGTATACGCGGAACCGAAAAAAAACCTGATGCAGTTCCTTAAAACTGCCGTGCGGCTTGCCTCGCCCTCGCCTGCTACCTCTAGCCGCGCCACTGCAAGCACTGCTGCCGGACGGCTTCGTGCAGCGACTTTTCCTTATCGAATACGCCGCGCAGCCAGGTCGCATCGTTGACCTGCCCACGCGCGATCGCGGCAACCTCGGTGAGCGCCGCCTTCGAGCCGAGCACCTCGGCATGCGGCGCGATCGCGTCCAGCGTTTCGAGAATGTCCTCGGAAATCGAGCGGCGCTCGCCCGTTTGCGGGTTGATGCACATGCCGGCCAGACCGAATCGGCAAGCCTCGAACCGGTTGAACGTATAGACGAGGTAATCGTCCTCTTTCGGCGTCACGGGCTTGTCGAGCAGCAGATGGCGAGCGAGCGTCTGGATGTAGCACGCGATTGCCGCGGCGCGATCCACGGACAGCGGCGTATCCATCACGCGCACCTCGATCGTGCCGAAGCCGGGCTTCGGCCGGATGTCCCAGTAGAAGTCCTTCATGCTGTTGACGACGCCCGTCTTGACCATCTTCGAGAAATATTCCTCGAAGCTGTCCCAGGTCAGCACGAACGGCGCGCGGCCCGACAGCGGGAACGCGAACACGGAATTCAGGCGTGCCGAATGAAAGCCGGTGTCGACGCCCTGCACGTACGGCGACGAGGCCGATAACGCGATGAAATGCGGAATGAAGCGCGACATCGAATGCAGCATGAACAGCGCGCTGTCCGGGTCCGGGCAGCCGATATGCACGTGCTGGCCGAACACCGTGAACTGTTTCGCGAGATATCCGTAAAGCTCGGAAAGGTATTGAAAGCGCGGCGTATCGAAAATCTGCCGCTCGCTCCATTGCTGGAACGCATGCGTGCCGCCGCCGCACAGGCCGACGTTCAGGTGATCGGCCGCCGCGACGAGCGTGTCGCGGATCTTGCGCAGATCGGCCACGGCCTGTTCGTGCGACGTGCAAATGCCCGTCGACAGCTCGATCATGCTTTCGGTGATTTCGGGCGTAATGTTGCCCGGGATTTTTTCGTCCTTGACAAGCCGCATCAGATCCGATGCGGCTTTGGTCAGATCATAGTCGTGCGTGTTGACGACCTGGATCTCGAGCTCCACGCCGAAGGTGAAAGGCTTGGAGTTGATGAAGGCTTCGAGCGACATGGCGTCCTCTGCAATTCAAATCAAATGTCGCGGCGTTCGCCGACGAGCGTCAGGCTGCGATACACGAGCCATGGACCCACGATCTGCAACACCACGATCGAGCACATGATGACCGCGCTCAGCATCGGATCGAACTTCGGGTACAGGTCGTAGGTATCTTGGACGAGCAGATAGGCGAGCGCCGACATCGGCGAAAGCGACAAACCGAGCGCAACGCCCTGCTTCAAATTGAGCCCGCTCGGCTTCGCGAACGCGAGCACGCCGACGAGCTTCGCGACGAACCGCGCGACGATCAGCCCAATCGCCGCGATGCCGCCAAGCGCGATGTCCTGCCATTCGAACGACGTCAGCGTCAGCACGAACAAGATGACAGTCAAGAGCCACCCCGCCGTGCCGAAATGCTGCGGCCACAACTGCGGCTTCGCTACGAGGTTCTTCACGATGATGCCGGCGGCCAACAGGCTCAGGATCGTCGAGAGCTTGAACAGATGCGCAATCGCGATCGCGAGCAGCACGAGCCCGAACAGCGCAACGAACGAATGCTCATCCTGCAAATTGAAGCGCCGATACAGGAAGGTACAGGCGCGCGCGAGCAAGAACGCGAGAATCAGCGAGCCGACGAGCAGATAGAGCGGCTGGATGATCGTCGCGAAGACGTTGCCGTACGTTTCCTGGTGCACCCAGCCCGATGCGAGCTTCTCGATGACCACGGCATACATGCTGTTGAGCGCGGTCAGCGTCAGGAGGCGTTGCGTCACCTGCCCTTCGGCGCGCAGCTCGGTCTTCAGTTGAATCACCATCGCGGGCGACGTTGCCATGGCGATCGACGCGAGCACGACCGCGACGATCACCGGCACGTGCAGGAGCATCAGCACGACGAACACGAGGATGAAAGTCAGTGTGGCTTCCGCGAGGCTCGAGGCAATGAGCCATGGATTGCGGCGGATCCACCGCAAGTCGAGCCGGCCGCCGAGTTCGAACAGCAGCAAGCCGAGCGCGACGTCGAGCAACAGACGCGAGGTGCCTCCGGCACTCGCATCGATCGCGCCGAAGCCCGCGGCCCCGGCGATCAGCCCGATCACGCCATAGCCCGAGATGCGCGGCAAATGCCAGGCCCGATAGCAGAGTTCGCCGAGCAAACCCGCGGCGAGCATGGCGAGGCCCGCCCAAAAGATGGCGTCCGGCACGAGCGGCCAACCGGGGAAGAATGAAAACGCCGATTTCATCGTTATGGCTTCTCCTTTGCGAACAACCGAGCGGCACATGGCCACATCACGACCAGCCAGCCTGGGAGGCCGCTGTGTTCTGACTCGCAACGCTAGGCGAGTGGTCGATGATCGAATGAAAGCTGAAACGGATGCGCCGGCACGGGCGGGTGCGTTGGACGGACCCTGGCACGCAGCCAGTGTGCAAGGTGTTGCGTTCGGCAAGACGCGTTGAACTGCTGCCGTCTTGATGATGGATCAGATTCCGAAGCGGGCGCACCGTTCCGTCGATGCATCGGTGAGCTGTTCGCCACCGATACGGGAAGAAGCCGGATTGTGCCACAGCGAACGCGTATACGACACGAATCTACGCGAATTTGCTTTTATCTCGGTAAAAACGAGCACTAACCTCAGACAAGACGGAAGAATCGACCGATTCCTGTGATATGCGAATTGGATTTTCGCTTCGGTCTTTGTGCCTTGAATGCTTTGACGCGCTTCGGGGTATACGCAGCCGAGGCGGTCCCGATGTCTTGGTTTACTGGTTTACCGTATGTATACGTAGTAGAAGTTAACAAAGGCACCACTTTTCTGTGGATAACCCCATTTTCCCGATCCAAATCAGACGTTTACCGAACGCATAACCGGATGCGGAGCATGTGCGCCCGCGACCGGCAGCGTTGAGTAACTTTTTGCCGTATACGCGGTACAGCTGACTTACCCCGTATACGTGCACACCGAGTCCACACGAATTTCGCGTGACTTTCGCTAGGTTGTCCACAACATCGAGTGGATAACTTTTTCGCTCAATCGAGTGTGCCTTGACGCAGCGCGCGTAATAGATAGCGCGCGGGGTCGATGCTTTCGGCAAGATCCCGTTCGATCGGCCAAGGTTCGCCTTCGATCTGCGAGGCGATCAACTCCGCGGCAAGCGTCGCCCAGACAAGGCCGCGCGAACCATAGGCGAAGGCGCCATAGAGACCATCGGCGCGCGGCAGGTCGAGGGGCCATGCGCCACGCAGCGCCGCGGCATCGCGCGACGCTGCGCGTTCGTCGGCCAGCGCGCCGGCCATCGGCAAGCGGTCGCTGGCGACGCAGCGAAACGCGACGCGTCCTTCGAGCCTGCTCGGATCGGTCGCTGCGAGTTCGTTTGCGACATCCGGCATCAGTTGCGCAAGCCGTTCGAGATTCTCGACATGGCCTGATGCGCGCATCGCGCGCTCGTCATCGTCGACTTCGTATGTCGCGCCGGTCAGCGTGATGCCGTCCGCGAGCGGCACGGCATAGCCCTCGCCGATCAACGGTACGCGCAGGCCGGAGGCGACGCGTGCGGGCAACAGCGTCAGTTGGCCGCGCACGATGCACGTCGGGGCTTGGTGAAGTCCCGCGACGCGTGCGGCATCGCAGGCGTTCGCGAAGATCACCACCGGCGCGGACGCAAGCGGCCTGCCTGCCGCATCGATGACGCGCCAGTGATCGTCGACACGTTCTATGCGCTGCACCTCCACACCGAAGTGCCGCGTGAGCAAGTCGCCGGCGGCGTCGCATTGCGCGCGGCACAGCGCGGCAGGATCGAGCGACCCGCCGCGCGGATAGAGCCAGCCGCCGCGCGTGAGCGCAACGTTCGCAAGCGCTTGTGCGTCCGTTTGTGACGCCGGTGTGACGAAGTCCGCCGGGTAGCCGAGCGATGTGATGGCGTCGGTCATCGCACGCGTTTCGTCTTCATCGACGGCGAGATGCAAAAGGCCGAGTGTGCTGCGCTGGAATGAATAGCCGCTTTGTTCAAGCGCACTCCAATGTTTTAGTGCATAGAGAAAACCCGCACGCGTGATGCGTGAGGCGACGCTGTCGTCGCGTGAAATCAGCGGGTGGAATACACCAGCCGGATTGCCCGACGCTTCGCGCGCGGCGTCCGGGTGCTGGTCGATCAAGCTGATGCGCCAGCCGCGCGCGGTGAGCCGTTCGGTCAGCGCGCAACCCGCAAGGCCTGCGCCGATCACGATGGCATGCCGCTCGCCGACGGTAAGCGGCAACGGCGGTTCATGACGTCGTACGCGCCAGCGAGGCGCAAATTCCCCGACCAGCATCTCCCGTTTCCAGCCGAAGCCTTCAGCTTTCCTTAAGTTGAAACCGGCCTGTTCGAGCGAGCGCTTGACGTCGCCGGCGCTCGTGTAAGTCGCGAACGTCGCGCCATCCCCGGCCAGACGCGCAAGCGACTTGAAGATCGGAAGCGACCACATGTCCGGATTCTTCGCGGGCGAGAATCCGTCCAGATAGAAGGCATCGGCGCGCAGCCACAGCTTCGGCAGTACGTCGAGCGCGTCGCCGAATGCGAGCGTCAACGTCACGCGCCCGCCTTCGAATTCGAGCCGGTGCATGCCGGGCACGAGCATTGGCCATGCATCATCGAGCTGCTGCGCAAGCGGCGTTATGGTTGCATCTGCAACGATCCGGCCGTGAACTGCGCGCAAATCCTGCTGCGAAAACGGATGCTTTTCGATCGATACGAAGTGCAGCCGCTCGCAACGCGCCGGGTCGGCGCGCCACGCTGCCCAGGTCGCGAGGAAGTTGACGCCGACTCCGAAGCCCGTCTCGACGATCGTAAAGATGCGCCGCTCACGCCAGCGTTGCGGCAGTCCATTGCCCGCGATGAACACGTGATGCGCTTGCGCGAGAGCGCCGACGGCGCTGTGATAAATGTCGTCGTAAGCCGGGGAGAACAGCGTGCCGTCGTCGCGAAACGCAAGCGTGGCGGGGATGAGCGGGTCGGTCATGCGGAAGATGGAAGGCGGCTGCGGGTCTTGGGAAAAACACCGAGCACTCGAAACATGCCGCCTCGTTACGACGAAATACGGCGAAATCGCGCATGCCGAGCCTCGGGGCAAGTCGTCCGAAAACGCTCTCACGGACCTGGCGTAAATGCCGCAAAGCCCCGTCTGGCGGGCGTTTGCGGAGCGTTGGCAAAAACCAACGCCTCTATGCGGCGACCCGTCAACTCGCTTAGCATGTTCGATTCGCGCGGGCTCGATCGCGCGAAACCCAGCAGCGACAAGGCATTGAGAGGCTAAATTCTTTGAAAGCCTTGCCGTTATTGGGTTTGCGCTGCGCTATCATAGCAAGCGCCGCAGGGCAAAGCGGAAAGCTAGGCCGTCGCGTGATGACGCCAAGCGCGGCGATAGTCGGCGCGCTCGGCGGCAAGGGCTCGACGGCAAAGCCCGCGCACGTATAATCGGCGCGTTCGCGCTGTTCGTATCACCTTAACCTGAGAAAGGAACCTTAATGAACAAACAGGAACTGATCGACGCCGTCGCTGCTCAGACGGGCGCCAGCAAGGCACAAACCGGCGAAACGCTGGACACGCTGCTCGAAGTGATCAAGAAGGCAGTGTCGAAGGGCGACGCGGTTCAACTGATTGGCTTCGGCAGCTTCGGCTCGGGCAAGCGTGCAGCACGCACCGGCCGCAACCCGAAGACCGGCGAGACCATCAAGATTCCGGCCGCGAAGACTGTCAAGTTCACGGCTGGCAAGGCGTTCAAGGACGCCGTCAACAAGCGCTAAGCACTCAGCTGCCTGATTGTTGACACCCGCCCATGGCGGGTTTTTTTTCGCCTGGGCGTTGGTGTTTTCAGTCAGTTCGACTTAACGCATATCCGCTTGGTTATGCCGGCAATGCGCCGGCAACGTACGGTAAGCGCGAGCCTTCAATGTCGATGCACGATTTCGGCATCGCCGGATTCGTCGTCGTGGGCATCGAGATCCCAGGCGGGGAATGGGTCGGGGAAGTGCGACCACGCGTGCGGACCTTGCGCGAATTCGTCGTCGGTCAGCAGGCACGCGTCGAACTTCTCGCGCCACGCCTTCGCATCGAGTCCGATGCCGATCATCACCAGCTCCTGACGGCGGTCGCCGATCGTGGCGTCATCCGGATCGCCGTGCCAATCGGCGGCGATTTCCTCGGCGAGCTCATCATCTTGCGGCCATTCGCTCTTGTCTTGCGCCGCCCACCAGTAGCCCGCCGGACCATGCCGGCACGCGCCGCCCGCCTGCGACAGCGAACCCGCGACGTCGTTGCGCGTCGCGAGCCAGAAGAAGCCCTTGCTGCGCAACACGCCTTGCCATTCTTCGTGCAACAGCGCCCACAAACGCTCCGGATGAAACGGCCGGCGCGCACGATAAACGAAGTTGCCGATGCCGTATTCATCAGCTTCGCCGCTGTGATCGTGTTCGTGCTCGAGCGACTGGAGCCAGCCCGGCGCGTTCGACGCCTCGTCGAAATCGAAGCGCTTGGTATCGAGGACGGCATCGAGCGGCACGTCGCCAAAGCGGCTGACGACTTGCACGGCGCGCGGATTGATGCGCGCGAGGATGTGCTGCAGGCGAGCGAGATCGTCCGCGCTGACGAGATCGGCCTTGTTCACGACGAGCACGTCGCAAAATTCGATCTGTTCGATCAGGAGCTCGACGAGCGTGCGGTCGTCCTCCTCGGTCGCGGCGAGGCCGCGTTCAGCGAGGGCGTCGGCGCAAGCGTAGTCGCGCAGGAAGTTGAATGCATCGACGACGGTCACCATCGTGTCGAGGCGCGCGACATCGGAAAGCGACACGCCGTCGTCGTCGACGAAGGTGAAGGTCTCGGCGATCGGCATCGGCTCGGCGATGCCGGTCGATTCGATCAGGATGGCGTCGAAACGCTGCTCATCGGCGAGACGCCGGATTTCGGTCAACAGGTCGTCGCGCAGCGTGCAGCAGATGCAGCCGTTCGACATCTCGACGAGCTGCTCCTCGACATGCGATAGCGACGCGGCGTCGCGCACGAGCGTCGCATCGATATTGACGGCGGCGAGATCGTTGACGATCACCGCGACCCGCAGGCCCGCGCGATTCGCGAGGATATGGTTCAGGAGCGTGGTTTTGCCCGCGCCGAGAAAACCGGACAGCACGGTGACGGGCAGTGGCGGCTGGTTCATCGCAGTAGACAAATGAGAGGGGGGAAGCGGCGCGGCATATCAAACCGGTTCAAACCAGTTTGGCCGCCGGCCGGGCGCATGATGCCCGCATTGTGCATCAAACGTCGGCGATTCGTTCGATTCGGGGGAGGAGGGAAATAGCCGCTCGGGGCGCTAAGCGCGGAGGGCTCGAGACAGGGGTAAGCGTCAGCGTTGCGCTTGCAGCAGCTTCCACCGCGTGAGGATGTCGGCGATCTGGCGTGCGTACTTGTCGCGCAGCGACGGCGTCTCGGAGTGGTAGGCGCCGATGGCCTGCCAAGTGTTGCCGTACTTGTTCATTTTCTGGCGCAGGTGCCACGCCGCGATGTAAACGTTCTTGCAGGGCTCCATCAGCGTGCCGCTCGAAATGCCATATTGCGCGAGCGTGGGCAGATGAATCGAGTTGATCTGCATGAGGCCGTAGTCAGTCGAGCCGTTGGCATTCTTGTGCTGCGCGTCGGGCGTGTTATGCGATTCCTGCCAGGCGATTGCGCGCAGCACCAACGGATTCACCTTCTGATACTTGGCTGCTTCGTCGAAGCAGTCCGCGCGCGCCGGCGAGCTTGCGAGGCAAGCGCCGAGTGTTGCGGAAAGAATCAGGAAGGCTATTTTCATCGGTGAGGTTGGCTAAATAACAGATGCCGGATAAACGCGGCAATTAAATATAGGTCAACGCCGTTTCTGTTACCGGCATGCTTGCAATATCGGGAAAACCCCATCTTGCAAATAACTTCAGTTTACTCGGGTGCCCGTATGATACCGGCTGCCGCAAATCACGCAAAGTTGGCTAACGGACATAAACCAGCTGTATGCGGACAAGCTGCAGTAGTTGCTTCAATGCGTATTGTCGGTATAGAAACTTTCGAAAACTTTCATCGACGCGAAATTTTTTTGGAAAAGCGAAGTGAACTTCCATCCTTTGTGACGATACAGACACGAAAAGCTGCTAATGTTCCGACTTCAGGAATGGCGGATGGATGTCCTGCTTACCGGACCTTCCAAGACGCGCGCGAGTCGGCGGGCTTTCCGTTGCCGCGAACGCGCCCGCTTTGCAAGACCGCCGGGAGTGGCCGCTTCCGACATCGACCTCACTTTCCATGACTAGAAATCGTATGGCACTGCGTCGCATCGCCTCGGCGCTGCTGGTGGCTGGCCTCCTGGCCGCGAGCACCGCACACGCGCAAGTAACGCTCAATTTCGTCAACGCCGATATTGATCAGGTGGCAAAAGCAATCGGCGCGGCGACAGGCAAAACGATCATCGTCGACCCGCGCGTCAAGGGTCAGCTCAACCTCGTCTCAGAAAATCCGGTGCCGGAAGATCAGGCGCTGAAGACGCTGCAATCGGCATTGCGCATGCAGGGCTTCGCACTCGTGCAGGACCATGGTGTCCTGAAAGTCGTGCCCGAGGCCGACGCGAAGCTGCAAGGCGTGCCGACCTATGTCGGCAACAGCCCGCAAGCGCGCGGCGACCAGGTCATCACGCAAGTATTCGAGCTGCATAACGAGTCGGCCAACAACCTGCTGCCGGTGCTGCGGCCGCTCATTTCGCCGAACAACACGATCGCGGCCTATCCGGCCAACAACACGCTTGTCGTGACCGATTACGCCGACAACGTGCGGCGCATCGCGTCGATCATCGCGGGCGTCGACAGCGCGGCCGGCCAACAGGTCGCCGTGGTGCCGCTGAAGAACGCGAACGCGATCGATCTCGCGCAGCAGCTCTCGAAGATGCTCGACCCGGGCTCGATCGGCAGCACCGATGCGACGCTCAAGGTCTCGGTCCAAGCCGACGCGCGCACCAATTCGCTGTTGCTGCGCGCGAGTAACGGCGCGCGGCTTGCCGCCGCGAAGTCGCTTGCCCAAAAGCTCGACGCGCCGAGCTCCCAGCCCGGCAACATGCACGTCGTGCCGCTGCGCAACGCCAATGCCGTGCAGCTCGCGAAGACGCTGCGCGGCATGTTGGGCAAGGGCGGCGAGGGGGCGTCGGCCGAGTCGAACAACGCGAATTCGTTCAACCAAGGCGGCTCGTACGGCACATCGGGTGGCGGAAGCTCGACGTCTACCGGAACCTCGGGTACGCCGCCGCTGCCGTCTTCGTTCGGCGGCAGCTCGTCGGGGTCGCTTGGCAGCAGCCCGCTCGGTGGCGGCGGCTCGTACGGCGGCAGTTCGGGCAGCGGCGGCTCCTTCGAGAAGCAAGGCAACGAGGAGGAGAACCAGCCCGGCGGCATGATCCAGGCCGATGCGGCAACCAACTCGCTCGTCATCACCGCGTCCGATCCCGTCTATCGCAACTTGCGCGCCGTGATCGATCAGCTCGACGCGCGACGCGCGCAGGTCTATATCGAAGCGCTGATCGTCGAGCTCAATTCGACGACCGCAGGCAACCTCGGCATCCAGTGGCAGGTGGCGAGCGGCAATCTCCTCGCGGGCACCAACCTCGCGAGTAGCGCGGGCAGTGTGGCCGGCTCCAACATCCTTGGCGTGACGGCGGGGCTGGCCGCGCCCGTTGCGAACGGGGGCGGGGTGGCGTCGCTGCCGAACACGCTCACCCAGGGCCTGAACATCGGTTGGCTGCATAACCTATTCGGCGTGCAGGGTCTCGGCGCGCTGCTGGAGTACTTCGCCGGCGTCAGCGACGCGAACGTGTTGTCAACGCCAAACCTGATCACGCTCGACAACGAAGACGCGAAGATCGTGGTCGGCCAGAACGTGCCGATCACGACGGGCTCGTACTCGAACTTGACCAGCTCCACGCCGAGCAGCGCGTTCAACACCGTCGACCGCGTCGACGTCGGCCTGACGCTGCACGTGAAGCCGCAGATCACCGACGGCGGGATCTTGAAGCTGCAGATCTATACGGAAGACTCGTCGATCGTCAGTGGTACGCAGAACGCGACGACGAACCCGACGGGCCCGACGTTCAACAAGCGTTCGATCCAGTCGACGATCCTCGCGGACAACGGCGAGGTCCTCGTGCTCGGCGGCTTGATGCAGGACAACTATCAGGTGTCGAACAGCAAGGTGCCGCTCCTGGGCGATATTCCATGGATCGGTCAGCTGTTCCGGTCGGAAACCAAGCAGCGTCAGAAGACCAACCTGATGGTGTTCCTGCGCCCCGTAATCATCAACGACAACGCGACCGCGCAGGCGATCACGGAAAACCGCTACGACTACGTCCAGGGCGTGACGGGCGCGTATCGCTCCGACAATAACGTGATGCGCGACAAGGATGATCCGGTTGTGCCGCCGATGCCGCAGGGCCCGAGCCAGGGTGGCGCGGTGACGAACCTGTTCGACCTCAGGCAAATGAACCGTCCGAAACCGGGGCAACAGGCGCCCGCGCCGCAGCAACCGGCCCCGGAAGCGCAGCCGCAAGGCGTTCCGCAGCAGCCGGGGACGGCCGCGCCGGGAGCATCGCAGTGATCGACACGCTCGCGTCCGCCCACGAAGGCGCGCCGGGTGAACGCCAGCCGCCTTCGCAGCTCGCTGCCCGGCTCGTGCCGTATGGCTTTGCGAAGACCGGCCAGATTCTCGTCGCGCATCAGCATGCGGACGGCCTCGAAGTCTGGATCAGCGAACGCACGAGCGATGCGGCGCTTGCCGAAGTCGCGCGCAATTTCGGCGCACTGAAGGTGGTGCGGCTGCCCGCCGACGATCTCTCGCAAGCGATCAATCAAGCGTACGCGCGCAGCGACGGCAGCGCCGCTCAGGTGGTCGGCGAAGTGGAAGGCGAAGTCGACTTGTCGCGCCTGATGCAGGACATCCCCGAAGTCGAAGACCTGCTCGAATCCGAAGACGACGCGCCGATCATCCGCATGATCAACGCGCTGCTGACGCAGGCGGCGCGCGAGCAGGCATCGGATATTCACATCGAACCGTTCGAGAACGCATCGGTGGTGCGCTTTCGCGTCGACGGGACGTTGCGCGACGTCGTGCGCCCGAAGAAGGCGCTGCACGGCGCGCTGATCTCGCGGATCAAGATCATGGCGCAGCTCGACATCGCCGAGAAACGCTTGCCGCAGGACGGCCGCATCACGCTGCGCGTGGGCGGGCGGCCTGTCGACGTGCGCGTCTCGACGCTGCCGACCGGACACGGCGAGCGCGCGGTCCTGCGTCTGCTCGAAAAGGATTCGCAGCGCCTGAATCTCGAAGCGCTCGGCATGGCGCCCGACACGCTCGGGAAATTCGACAAGCTGATTTCGCGTCCGCACGGCATCGTGCTCGTCACGGGGCCGACGGGCTCGGGCAAGACGACGACGCTGTATGCGTCGATGTCGCGGCTCGAAACCGCGACGACCAACATCATGACGGTCGAAGACCCGATCGAATACGATCTCGCCGGCATCGGCCAGACGCAGGTCAACGAGCGGATCGGGATGACCTTCGCGCGCGCACTGCGCTCGATCCTGCGGCAAGACCCGGACATCATCATGATCGGCGAAATCCGCGACCTCGAGACCGCGCAGATCGCCGTGCAGGCGTCGCTGACCGGTCACCTCGTGCTCGCGACGCTGCACACGAACGACGCGGCCTCCGCCGTCACGCGTCTCACCGACATGGGCGTCGAGCCATATCTGCTTGCGTCGTCGCTGCTCGGCGTGCTCGCGCAGCGGCTCGTGCGGCGCCTGTGTCCGGTGTGCAAGGAAGAGCGCGCCGAGAACGGTCATACGCATTGGCATCCGGTCGGCTGCGACAAGTGCGGACAATCGGGCTATACGGGTCGGCGCGGCGTCTACGAGCTGCTCTTGATCGACGATACGATCCGCACGATGATCCACCGCAATGCGGCGGACGCCGAGATCCTCACCGCCGGCCGTGCGCAAGGCATGCGCACGCTGCGCGAGGACGGCGAGCGCTGGCTCGCATCCGGCCTCACGTCGCTCGAGGAAGTGATACGTGTGACTGGCGGAGCGTGACGTCATGCCGGCATTCCGTTTTGAAGCGATCGACGCCGCAGGCAAGGCGCAGAAGGGCGTCCTCGATGCCGACACCGCGCGCGGCGCGCGCGGCCAGTTGCGCTCGCAGGGTCTGACGCCGCTCGTCGTCGAGCCGGCCGCCACGCGTACGCGCGGCGAGCGCAGCCAGCGCCTCTCGCTGGGCCGCAAGCTCTCGCAGCGCGAGCAGGCGATCCTCACGCGGCAGCTCGCGAGCCTGCTCACGGCCGGGCTGCCGCTCGACGAAGCGCTCGCGGTGCTCACCGATCAGGCCGAACGCGACTACATCCGCGAATTGATGGCCTCGATCCGCGCCGAAGTGCTCGGCGGCCATTCGCTTGCGAATGCGCTCACGCAGCACCCGAAGGACTTTCCCGACATCTACCGCGCCCTCGTCGCCGCCGGCGAACATACCGGCAGGCTCGGCCTCGTGCTGTCGCGCCTGGCTGACTACATCGAGCAGCGCAATGCGCTCAAGCAGAAGATCGTCCTTGCGTTCACCTATCCGACGATCGTTACGATCATCGCGTTCGGCATCGTGACCTTCCTGCTGAGCTACGTCGTGCCGCAGGTGGTCAACGTGTTCGCGAGCACGAAGCAGAAGCTGCCGCTTCTCACGGTGCTGATGATGGCGCTTTCGGATTTCGTCCGGCACTGGTGGTGGGCGATCCTGCTTGCCGTGGTGGTGGTGGTCTACGTGGTGCGCGGCATTCTCAAGCAGCCCGGGCCGCGCCTCGCGTTCGACCGGTGGCTGCTCACCGCGCCGCTTGCCGGCAAGCTCGTGCGCGGCTACAACACGGTGCGCTTCGCGAGCACGCTAGCCATTCTGACCGCGGCGGGCGTTCCGATCCTGCGCGCGCTGCAGGCAGCCGGCGAAACGCTCAGCAACCGCGCGATGCGCGTCAATATCGATGATGCAATCGTGCGCGTGCGCGAGGGCACATCGCTCTCACGCGCGCTCGGCAATACGAAAACGTTTCCGCCGGTGCTCGTTCACCTGATTCGTTCGGGCGAGGCGACCGGCGACGTGACCACGATGCTGGACCGTGCCTCGGATGGTGAAGCACGCGAGCTCGAGCGCCGGACGATGTTCCTGACGAGCCTTCTGGAGCCGCTTTTGATTCTGGCGATGGGCGGTGTGGTGCTCGTGATCGTGCTGGCAGTGATGCTGCCGATCATCGATCTGAACAATATGGTGCAGTAGACGGGCGGGTATGTCGTGCGCGGCGGCGTGTTCAGCGCTCTGTCGCGCCGAACGCCGCGACACTCGGCAAAACTCAGCGCACGTAGATCGTCGGACCGATGGGGTTCGCAGGCAGGAAGATTTCGGAACGCGCGCCGTTGCGGTCGACGATGATCGAGCGGGCCTTGACCTCGTCGAGCTTCACGCCCTGCATGATCGCGCTGCCGAGCGACACAGCACGCGGCGGTTCGTCGCCGGCGCTGACGATGGCCGAGGCGCCTTCGCCGAGCGCGAGTATGCCGAACAGCTTGATGCTGCGGTTCACGTCGTGGGTGAGCTGTCCGCCGAAGATCGTCGCGGCGTCCTCGACGGCCACCGGCGCGCGCACCGAAGCCGCCTGCAGCGGCGGCGCCGGATGCGAGGTGAGCGTGATGGCCCAATAGGTGACGGTCGCGCAGAACACCGCGAACAGCGCCAAGGACAGAAGGCGAATTTGGAGAGCGTTCATGTGCGTCATTGTACGGACTAATGTGAATATTGCGATGTGTCGCAACCCTCCAACTGCGTGACATTACAATGAGCGGCCCGGACGCCCGAGCCGCCGGGGACAACGAGGCGCAAAAGCGCAACGAGCCTGGTCGAACGCGTAGTGTCTAGCGGGCGCGACCGGCATTCATCTTGGATAGAGGTAGTTAGAAATGCATATGTGGACCATTCGCCGTAAGGAAGCCGTGGCACTGCGAGAACGCCGCCAACGCGGCTTCACGCTGATCGAAATCATGGTGGTGATCGCGATTCTCGGCATTCTCGCCGCGCTGATCGTGCCGAAGATCATGAGCCGACCGGACGAAGCGCGCCGTGTGGCGGCCAAGCAGGACATCGGCACCGTCATGCAGGCGCTCAAGCTGTACCGCCTCGACAACGGCCGTTATCCGACGCAGGAGCAGGGCCTGCGCGCGCTGATCGAAAAGCCGACCACGGACCCGATCCCGAACAACTGGAAGGACGGCGGCTACCTGGAACGCCTGCCGAACGATCCGTGGGGCAATCCGTATCAGTATCTGAACCCCGGCGTGCACGGCGAAATCGACGTGTTCAGCTACGGCGCCGACGGCAAGCCCGGCGGCGAGGGCAACGACGCCGATATCGGCTCGTGGCAGTAAGCTGCGCCCGGCACGTCTAGGCCTTGTCGCGACCGGCACCGCTTTCGATCATGCGCCTATCCTCGCGAACTCGCGCTGGCCGTAGCCCGGATGGCCGGACCCTCGGATTGCCCGCCGCCGGACGGCCGGACCCCGGCTTCACGCTGCTGGAAATGCTCGTGGTCCTCGTGATCGCGGGGCTTTTGGTCTCGCTGGCGGCGGTCACGATTTCGCGCAATCCGCGCACCGATCTGAATGAGCAGGCGCAGCGTCTCGCCCTGCTTTTCGAGTCCGCGGGCGACGAGGCGCAAGTGCGCGCGCGGCCCATCGCGTGGCAGCCGGTCAACGGCGGCTATCGTTTCGACGTCCGCACGGAGGACGGCTGGCGTCCGCTGCGGGACGACTTGTTCGCCGCGCGCGGCTGGGAAGGCGGCGTGACGGACGTGTCGATCGATTACCCCGGTTCCGATTTGCGCGCGAATCGTGTCGTGTTCGGCGTCGAGAGCATCGACGCGCCGGTGACCATCACGCTTTACTCCGCAGTCGGCCGCGCGACGATCGTCGGCACCGGCAACGGCCGTTACCAGGTGCGCTGACATGAAACATCGCGTGCATCGCGCCGCCCCCGGACGGCCGGCCCCCAGAGCGCCGGATCGCGGCTTCACGATGATCGAAGTGCTAGTCGCACTCGCGATCATCGCGGTCGCGCTGGCGGCGTCGCTGCGCGCGGTCGGCGCACTCGCGGCGAGCGAGTCCGACTTGCATCAGCGGCTCCTTGCCGGCTGGAGCGCGGACAACACGCTCGCCCAACTGTATCTCGCGCACACCTGGCCGGAGATCGGCACGCAGACGTTCGACTGCTCGCAAGGCAATCTGCCGCTGACCTGCACGCAGCGCGTCAGCGCGACGCCGAACCCGGTGTTCCGGCGCGTCGAGGTGTCGGTGACGACGCCGGGCGGCACCGGCACGCTCGCGCAATTGGTCACGGTGGTCCCGAATGAAACCAACCGTGCGCTCTGAGCGTCGCATCATGCGTCACCTTCGGCGCCGCACGATCGGCGGCTTCACGCTGATCGAGCTGATGGTCGCGATCGCGATTCTCGCCGTGATCGCGGTGCTGTCGTGGCGCGGGCTCGACCAGATCATCCGCGGCCGGCAGACCATCTCGAACGCGATGGAAGACGAGCGCGTGTTCGCGCAATTGTTCGACCAAATGCGCGTCGACACGCGCCAGGCCGCCACCGACGACGAAGTCGGCCAGCCGGCCATCTCGGTCGGCGGCGCGACGCTGCAGATCGTGCGCAACTTCGGCTTCGCGGGCGACCCGCCGCGTCTGCAAGTGGTCCGTTACGGCGTCGCCAACGGCCAAGTCACGCGCTACGCCTCGCCGCCGCTCGGCAATGTCGGCGAGCTGCGGAACGCGCTGCGAGGCGGCACCGGCAATTGGAGCGCAGTGCCGCTGATCGGCGGTGTCGGCACGATTTCGGCGCGCATGTATGTGCCGAAGCTCGGCTGGACGACGCAGATGGCTGACGTCGAAGCCGAGGTTCGCCGCAACGACAACAACCTCAAGGTGCCGCAACTCGGCAATGCGCCGCTGCCGCGCTCGGTGACGGGGCTCGAAGTGAGCATCGGCGCGACCTCGCTGCGCGTGCCGATCACGCGTGTGTTTCTGATCGGGGAATAACGATGCGCGCACGTCGATCCCAACCCTCGCAACAAACCGGAGCCGCGATCATCACCGCGCTGCTGGTGGTCGCGCTGTCGGCGATTCTGGTGTCGGGGATTCTGTGGCGTCAGCAGGTGCAGATCCGGCGCATCGAGAATCAGCGGCTCGTCTCGCAGGCGCAATGGGTCGCGCGTGGCGCGCTCGATTGGACACGCCTGATTCTGCGTTCGGAAGCCGATACGGCGGCCGGCATCACGTATCTCGGCGGCGTCTGGGCCGTGCCGATCGCCAAAACGCGCTTGTCGGACTTTCTCGGCCAGATCGGCCAAAACGGCGCCGAGCAAGGCGCGCAAACGTATTTGTCGGGCTCGATCGAAGACGCGCAGGCGAAGTTCAATCTGCGCAATCTCGTTTCGACTCCCGCACCGGGCGTACTGCAAATCGACATCGAACAGGTGCAGGCTCTGCAGCGGCTGATGTCGCTTCTGAGCCTGAACAGCCAGCTCGCAAAGAACGCCGCGGTGCAAATGCGCGCGAGCCTGCGGCAATCGGCGACCCGTTTTCAGATGGCGAACAACGGCGTGGGGGTCCCGGCGTCCGGCGTTCAGGTGCCGTCGGGGGGCGGGATCGGCGGCAGCAACTTCACCGACAATCCCGGCCTTTCCGACTCCGACGACAATGCCAGCGTCGGGCCGCTGCAAATGACGAGCGTCGATTCGCTGTTGAACGTGCCGGGCTTCTCGCCGGAGATGGTCGCGCGGCTGCGCCCGTTCGTGACCGTGCTGCCGACGCAAACCGCGGTCAACATGAACACCGCCAGCGCCGAGGTGATCGCGGCCATCGTGCCGGGCATGAGCCTGTCGAGCGCGCAGGCGCTCGTCGCACGGCGCGAGACGGTGTTCTTCCGCAATATCGGCGATGTCACGCTTGCGCTTCAGGCTGCGGGCACACAGACGCAGGCGGCCGATACGAGCCTAATGGATGTGACGACGAGTTATTTTCTGGTCCACGGACGCGTGCAGCACGAGCGCGCGGAACTGGACCGCACGACGCTCGTGTATCGCGATGCGCTGACCCACACCACCCGCATCGTGCGCGTGAGCGACCAGCTATAAATATGAACGTGAACGCCCCCAGACCAGGAGAGAGTGCACTTTGAGCACCTTGATCGTCTTTCTGCCGCCGCGTGATCCGGCGGTGCCGTCGCAGGAATGGCAACTGCCGGAGACGGCGTTTCTGCTTCTCGACAAGGGCGGCCGCACCCAGCGCGCCGGACGCGCGGCGCTTTCGCTGTTGCCGCGCGCGTCGTCGACGGTGCTGGTTCTCGCCGCGCGCGACGTACTGATGCTGCGTGCCGCCGTGCCGCCGCTGAAGGGGCCGCGCTTGCGGCAGGCGCTGCCGAACGTCGTCGAGGATCAACTGATCCAGGACCCGCAGACTTGCCATATCGCGCTCGATCCGCAGTCGCCGGGCGACGGCGAGCGCGTGCTCGCGGTGATCGATCGCGGCTGGTTCCGTTTCATCTTCGAGGCGTTCGGCGCGGCCGGGCATCGCAATTTGCGCGCCGTGCCGGTCACGCGTTGCCTGCCGGTTCCGGCGCTGGCCGACGGGATGTCGCCGGGCGTCGAGGCGCTCGCGTCGGACGCCGCCGTCGCGCACGCGGTGGTGCCGACGATGGTGCCGATTGTGGCGGCGGTGCTCGGGACGGTCGTCGAGCATACGGCGGCGCTCTTTGCCGAAGTCACTGAGACCTCCGGCGCGGCGCCGTCGATCGAAGCGCACGAACCGCGCGTCGAGCTTGCGCTTGCGCGCGGCGTGCATGGCGAGGGGCTCGCGGTGCCCGCGTCGGCGGTCGGCGCGACGCTGGCCGCGTTGGCCGGCGACGCGCCCGTCACGCTTTACGAGCTCACCGACATGCCCGGCAGCGAGCCGCGCCTCGCATCGATCGCGCAAGCGTCGCAGTCTCGCGCGGGTTTGCCCGGCGCCATGCCGCTGCCGTTTGAGGCGCTCGCCCGCCGCGCCCTCGATTGCCGTTTCGATCTGTGCCAGTTCGAGTTCGAATCGCGTCCGTGGCGGCTCGATCGCGCGACGCTGCGGCGGCTGCGCCTGCCGGTGATGCTCGCGGTGGCATCGATCGTGGTCGCCGTGATCGGGATGAACGTGCAGTGGCTGATGCTCGCGCGTCAGCGCGACGCGCTCAACGCGCAGATGACCGAACTCCTGCTCAACGCCTTCCCGAAGACGACGGTCGTGCTCGACGCGCCCGATCAGATGTCGCGCCAGCTCGATCAATTGCGCGTCGCGGCGGGCGAGTTGTCGCCGAGCGACTTCCTGTCGCTTGCCGCCGGCCTCGCGCATTCGCTCGGGCCGGTGCCGGTCAACGGCGTGGCCGCGCTCGACTATCACGACCGGCGGCTCGACGTCACGTTCAAGCCTGAAACCAAGGTCGATCCCGACTTCACCCAGCGCCTCGCGCGCAACGGCCTCTCGGGCGAAATCGACAGCAGCACCGGCAAATGGACGATCAGGAACGCACCATGAAGACAGCATTTGCGGATAGCTGGGCAACGTTTTGGGACGCGCGCAACGCGCGCGAAAAGACGCTCATCACGTGGGGCGGCGCGGTGCTCGCCGTCGCGCTCGCGTATTCGGTGTTGTGGGCGCCGGCGCAGGCCGGGCGCGCGCACTTGCGCGAGACGTTGCCGGAGATGCAGCGCAAGGTCGCGGCGATGACGGCGCAGGCCGACGAGGCGCGCGCGCTCGCCGTCGCTGCGCAGGGCGTGGCGCCGACGGGCGGCGCGCTGAAGAGCGCGTTGGCCGCGTCGCTGACCGATCACGGGTTGAATGCGACGCAGGTCGAAATGGCCGGCAACGCCGTCCAGGTCCAATTGAAGAACGCGTCGTTCCCGACCTGGACGATGTGGCTCGACGACGTGCGCAAGCAATACAAAGTGCAGGTATTGGAAGCGCACATCACGGCGCTCAAGGCCGACGGCCAGGTGGACCTGACCGCGTCGCTGCAGCCGGCGGCCGGTTCCGGCTCGCCCCGATGACCGAGCGCCGATAAGGATCACCAATGAAGTTATGGATGTGGCGTCTGCGGGTGTTGGCGCCCTGGCTGGCGATCGCCGTCGTGTCGTGCGGAATTACGCTGATCGTGATGCTGCCCGCGGCGTGGATCACGCCGCAGTTCGCGAAAGAGACGCAGGGGCACGTGAATTTGATCGAGCCGTCCGGCTCGCTCTGGCACGGCTCGGCCGCGCTGATGCTCGCGGCCGGCTCGGATTCGAGCACGGCTACGCTGTTGCCGGGGCGCATCGAATGGCATACGTCGTTTTGGCCGTTGTTGACAGGCCGTTTGCAGATGCGCATGAAGCAGTCGGACGCGATGCCGGACGCGGTGACAGTCGAGGCGACATCCAATAGCGCGGGGCTGTCGGGCGGTAGTCTCGCCGTGCCGGCGGCGCTCCTGGCCGGACTCGGCGCGCCGTTCAACACGCTCGACCTGCAAGGCGGCGTGGACTTGACCTGGTCCGAATGGCGGGTTCTCGGGCATAAGCCGTTCGGTCAACTGATCGTTACGCTCACCGATATGTCGTCGCGCGTTTCGCGCGTGAAGCCGCTCGGGTCCTACAAGATGGTGTTTCAGGCCGAAGGGGTATCGTCGACGCTCGATCTGTCGACGCTCAAAGGCCCGTTGCAATTGCAGGGCCATGGCACGATGGCAGGCGGGATGACGCAGTTTCAGGGTGAGGCAAGCACCACGCCCGATCAGCGCGACAATCTAGCGGGCCTGCTCAATTTGCTCGGACGGCCGACGGGCACGGGCACCGTGGCGCTGACATTTGTGCACTAGGGCCGCGGGCTGGCTCATCTATCAAGCTCACCCATCAAGCAAAACGGCCGTCGCAATGACGGCCGTTCTCTTTCGCCCGGTCCCTGTTTCTACTTCTGCGCGACCGGCACCGGCGCGGCCACGTCGCCCGTTTCGCGATCCAACTGCGCGGTGTCCCAGCCGCCGCCGAGCGCCTTCACGAGTCCCACCGACGACACCATCCGCTGGCCCCCCAGCGTGACGAGCTTCTGCTCGGCCGAAAACGCGGTGGTCTGTGCTGTCAGCACGCTCACGTAAGCGACCGTACCCGCTTTGTACTCATTGGTCGTGATCGCGAGCGCCTGTTGCGCCGAGTCGACGGCCTGCTTCTGCACGACCACCTCATTCGCGAGAATGCGCTGCGATGCGAGGTTGTCCTCGACGTCCTGAAACGCCGCGAGCACGGTCTGCCGGTAGACGGCGACTTGCTGATCGTAGGCGGCGCGGGCCGCTTCGGTCTGCGCGCTGCGCAAGCCGGCGTCGAAGAGCGTCGCGGCAAGCTGCGGCCCGACGGTCCAGAAGCGCGACGGCAGCGTCAACAACTGCGACCACGCGGAGCTTTCGAGGCCGCCTTGCGCGGACAGCGTGAGCGTCGGGAAGAACGCCGCGATCGCGACGCCGATCTGCTCGTTCGCCTCGGCGGCCTTGCGCTCGGCCGATGCGATATCCGGACGGCGCTCGAGCAGCGCGGACGGGAGCTGCATCGGCATGTCGGGCGGCACGGCGGCGAGCGGCGAGGGCGGGATCGAGAACGTCGACGCCGGTTCGCCGACCAGCACCGCGATCGCGTGCTCGTCCTGCGCGCGGGCGACGCCATTGTCGAGCGCGGCGGCCTGCGCCGATTGGAGCTGCGTTTGCGCAGTGATCACGTCCGAGCGCGCGGCCACGCCGACAGCGTACTGATTCTGCGTGAGCTTGAGCGCTTGCTGGTAGGAGGCGACGGTGTCGTCGAGAAGCTTCTGCTGCGAATCGAGCGCGCGCAGCGAGAAGTAGGTTTGCGCGAGCGTCGCCTGAGCGGACAGGCGCGCGTTCGCGAGATCGGCGGCGGCGCTTTGCTGCCCGGCCTTCTGCGCGCCGACTTGACGGCTCACCTTGCCCCACAGGTCCGGCTCCCACGACGCATCGAGCGAAACGCTGTAGTTGTTGGTGATCGTCGATGACGAGTTCCCGCTGCCGACCTGCGTGCTGCCCTGGAACCTCGACGGCTGGCCGGAGCGCGAGCCGCTTGCCGCGAGCCCGACGGTCGGGAAGTACGCCGCGCGCGCTTCGGTGACGAGAGCGCGCGCCTGCCGGTAGGCCGCCGCGTACTGTGCGACGGTCTGGTTGGCGGCGTTGAGCTTGTCGATCAGCGCGTTCAGCTGCGGGTCGTCATAGACCTTCCACCAGTCGCCGCGATCGGCCTGATCGGACGGCTGCGCGACCTTCCAGCCTTCGGGCGTTTCCTTGTACGAGGCGGGCACTGCCGCCGCGGGACGCTGATAGTTCGGACCGACGGCGCAGCCCGCGAACGCGATCGCCGCTGCCGCCGCGATGGCGAGGGTCAAGACACGCGGGATGCCCGCGCGCGAGTGCGGGATTCGATGACGCTGCATGCAATGGATTCCTGTCGATTCGGCCGTCGCCCGATATGTGCCTGACGAGTACGCGGATGAGCGACGACAGCTGCCGCCGAGTTTGCCGGCGCCCGCACGCTTAACACGGCTGGGGCGGCAACGGACGGTAAAGCCACGAATGGTAACTTACGAGTGCCCCCAGACCTGGCGCCGTGCGCCAGGCCCCCCGAGGGGGCAAGGAAATCTTGGGGCGGCCCGGCGATTTCCTTGAGAGACGCGCGGCCCCGAGCGGTCGGGGGCAAGCGAAAGCTAGAGGGTAATGTGCCAGCCCTGAGCCGTGTGTTACGGATCGGTTACGGGCCGGCGAGGCGGGTTACGAGGCGTTACGACCGAAGCGGGGCTTGGGTGTACGACGCGGGAGCGTCGAGGCGCGGCTGGCGGGCCTTAGCCTGGCTTTGTGCTTGGCTTTGCTGGTGGCGCCGATGATCGAACCACGCGACGAGCGCAACCAAGACCGACCCGCCCGGCAGCACGAACATCGCCGCGAAGAACGCGAGCTTCCACCAGCGATGCGGGCCTTGGAAGGCGTGGAGTGCCGAATCGTGGAGGTGGCGGCCAAGGCCGTTCAGGGCGTTCTTCAAGTACTGCATGGGAAATCCTTGTGTGCATCGGCGCGGGATGCCGCGCGGTGAGGCGGTTAGAACATTGTCTCTGTGGCGCTGTGTCGCGCGTAACTGGTTGCATAGAATAATATTGACTATGCAAGTAAATCTCAAGATACTTCGCACACTGCATTTGTGAAGTGTTGCTAATCGGCACGTCGGGTAATGGGTTTGCTGTCTAGGCAGGTAAACTTCTCGCCGCCTTCCCGCCACCGGATTACGAGTCCCATGAGTGACGACCTCTACGATCCCGACGAGATCCAGCTCGAATCGAGTCTCGGCTACTACCTGACCAAGGCGCGCAACGTGCTGATGGACCGGATGGACCGCGCGCTCGAGCCGCTCGATCTGACTTCGCAGCAGGTCGGCGTCGTGCTGCTGCTTGCGAACGGCCGCGCGCGGACCTCGCAGGAACTCTCTCGCACGCTGTCGTATGACAGCGGGTCGATGACGCGCATGCTCGATCGTCTCGAGAAGAAGGGGTTGATCGAGCGGAACCGGAGCGCCGCCGACCGGCGTGTGGTGTGTCTCGCGCTGACGGAACAAGGGCTTGCCGCCTCGCGGCAGTTGCCGCGATTGGGCGCCGCAGCGCTGAACGAGCAGTTGCGCGGTTTTTCGGCGGATGAGCTGGGAACGATGATCGGCCTGCTGGCGCGTTTCATCGCTAACGGTCCGGACGGTTCGACCGCGTCGTGTCTGAGCGATCGGGCGGATGCCGAGGATGGGCCGCAAGCGGGGAACGCCAAGCAGAACCCGGCGTAGAGGCGAGGCCCGCGCAGCGTTCACTTTCGGCCGCAGCGCGTAGGCGATTCGCTCGATATACGGGCTGCGGGCGTCGAAGTATCGTCTGAACTATGGGCCGCTGTCAGGTACTTAGCTGTCTGGGCAGTTAATGCGGCGGCACGAAAATTGAGCCTCTTAGGCTCGGGAAATAAGTGCAAGGACAACGTTTCCTTTGCACGGACGGAGGTAACTCGAATGACCAGCACCGCAGCTTCCGACGCCCCGGCGCCTGACGCATCGCCGGGCGCCGAGCCCGGTTTGGCCCCCTTGCAAGGCGGCACGCTCGCGCTTCTGACCGTCGGGCTCGCGCTCGGCACGTTCATGGAGGTGCTCGATACGTCGATCGCGAACGTCGCGGTGCCGACGATCTCGGGCAGTCTCGGGGTCGCGTCGAGCCAAGGCACCTGGGTGATTTCGTCGTATTCGGTCGCATCGGCCATCGCCGTGCCGCTGACCGGCTGGCTCGCGCGCCGCGTGGGCGAAGTGCGGCTTTTCACGATTTCCGTGCTGCTCTTCACGATCGCTTCGGCCCTGTGCGGCTTCGCGCAGAACTTCGAGTCGCTGATCGCATTCCGGCTGTTGCAGGGGCTCGTCTCGGGCCCGATGGTGCCGCTTTCGCAGACGATCCTGATGCGCAGCTATCCACCCGCCAAACGCGGTCTGGCGCTCGGGCTCTGGGCGATGACGGTGATCGTCGCGCCTATCTTCGGGCCGGTCATGGGCGGCTGGATCACCGACAACTACACGTGGCCGTGGATCTTCTACATCAATGTGCCGATCGGCTTGTTCTCGGCCGTCTGCGCGTACTTCCTGCTGCGCGGGCGCGAGACGAAGACCACCAAACAGCGCATCGACGCGATCGGCCTCGCGCTCCTCGTGATCGGCGTGTCGTGCCTGCAGATGATGCTCGACCTCGGCAAGGACCGCGACTGGTTCAACTCGAACTTCATCCTGGCGCTCGCGATCATCGCGGCCGTGTCGCTCGCGTTCATGATCGCGTGGGAGGCGACCGAGAAAGAGCCGGTCGTCGACTTGTCGCTGTTCAAGGACCGCAACTTCGCGCTCGGCGCGATGATCATCTCGTTCGGCTTCATGGCTTTCTTCGGCTCGGTCGTGATCTTTCCGCTGTGGCTGCAGACCGTGATGGGCTACACGGCCGGGCTCGCCGGCCTTGCGACCGCGCCCGTCGGACTGCTCGCGCTCGTGCTGTCGCCGATGATCGGGCGCAACATGCATCGGCTCGATTTGCGGATGGTGGCGAGCTTCGCGTTCGTCGTGTTCGCGGTCGTGTCGTACTGGAACTCGACGTTCACGCTCGATGTGCCGTTCAACCACGTGATTCTGCCGCGGCTCATGCAGGGCATCGGCGTCGCGTGCTTCTTCGTGCCGATGACGACGATCACGCTCTCCAGCGTCTCCGACGAGCGGCTCGCGAGCGCGTCGGGTTTGTCGAATTTTCTGCGGACGCTGTCGGGCGCGATCGGCACCGCGGTCAGCACGACGTATTGGGAAAACGACGCGATCTATCACCACGCGGTGCTGGCCGAATCGGTGAGCACGTATTCGCAGAACACCAACGATTTCAGCAGCGCCCTCTCGAATCTCGGTTTTGCCGGGGGCAGTCTCACGGCCCAGCTCAACCAGATCGTCACGACCCAGGGCTACATGATGGCGACCAACGATTTCTTCCGGATCTCGTGCGTCGGCTTCGTTGCGCTCGCCTTGCTGGTCTGGGTCACGAAGCCACGCAAGGGCGCCGGTCCGGCGATGGGGCACTGAGTCGTGCGGACCGATCCGTGCGCAACTGCGTTGGTCGCGATTGCGGCGGTGCGAAGCTGCCGGGCCCGCCCGGCTGGTTCGCCGGTGCGGCGGCCGGCGCGCTCGATCCCGCTCTCACGTAGCGCTTGAAGTCCGCGCCCGCCTGCCACGGATTCGGATCGCAGCCGAAACCGCTGTCGCAATGCGCTGCGAAGCCGATTGTCGCCGTGCCGTCGTGATTCGGCGTCAGCGTGATTTCATAGGCGAGCGACCGGCTACCGCCGGCCGGTCCCGCCGTCTGAATCAGCGAATCATTGGACGTTTGCAGCGCGTAGCTCGCGTGATTCGCGACCCATGTTCGCGCCCGCTGCCACCAAGCGGCGCATTCCGATGGCGTCTGGCACGTGAGCGGTTCGGTGGCGGTCTGCATCGTGTCGGGGCTGACCTGACCTGTCGACGAACAACCGGAGAGCAGCGCCAGCAGCGCGATCAAAAGCACTCGTTTCATCGGGACTCCCCTCCTTTTGTCCGGCGAATCGCGGACAAATCGAGTGAGCGCGGGCGCGATAGTCGCGCCGCGCTTTATGCGATGTCACAAGGTTGGACCGTCAGCGGCTACGCGCGTTTCGCGCGTGATCGTAAGGGCTGCTGACTCCGTGCCTCAAACGCTGAAGCGGTTCAGCGTGTAAGCGCGATAGGCGGCCACGAACGCGTCGAACGAGCCGACTTCGCTGCGCTCCAGCTCGGCTTGCTCGTCGAGTGAACGTGCGGCGAGGCCAGCGGCTTCGCGCGCGGCGTCCGCCGGGAGCGGGTGAGCGCGGAAGTACGCCGCGTGCGCTTCGCTTTGCGCGCGGCCGAATGCGAGGAAGCTTTGCTGCTTGTCACGCATCGTTTGCAGCACGCGGGCCGACGGCGTTTTCGATGCGTCGGCGAGCTTGTCGCGCTGCGCCGCGACGGAGCGCGTATGTGCATCGTCGCCGCGCAGCACATCGAGCGCCTGTGCGGCGAGATCGATCTTCGACAGCAGCTCGGCCGCCCAATCCTGCATCGCCACGGTTTGCCCGTCGCGCGTCAGTTCGAGACCCGGCTTGCGGCCCTCGAGCGTGATGCGGCCGAAATTCGCATTCGCTTCGGCGTAGGCATCGGGCGGCAGGAGCGGGCTGTCGTCGAGCGCGCAGACGAGCAGGTAGGCGTCGAGAAAACGAGCGGTATCGATCGCGATACCGGTCGGCTCGAACGGGTCGATGTCGAGACAGCGCACTTCGACGTACTGCACGCCGCGCGCGGCAAGCGCATGCAGCGGCCGCTCGCCCGGATACGTCACGCGCTTGGGCCGGATCGTCGAGTAGAACTCATTCTCGATTTGCAGCACGTTTGTGTTGATCTGCACCCATTCGCCGTCGCGATGCGTGCCGATCGCTTCGTAGGGCGGATACGGTTGGCTCACCGCCTTCGCGAGCGCATCGAGGTAGCCCGGCAGCGTGTTGTAGTCGGCCTGCAGTGCGGCTTGCGCCGTCGTGTTCGAGTAGCCGAGATCGCTCATGCGCAGGCTCGTCGCGTAGGGGCGGTAGAGCGTGTCGGCGTCGAAGGTTTCGAGCTTGTGCGGCTTGCCGCGCAGGAAGTGGCGATCGAGCGCGGGCGACGCGCCGAACAGATACATCAAGAGCCAGCTTGTGCGGCGGAAGTTGCGGATCAGCGCCAGATATCGTTCGGACTGGAAATCAACGGCGCTTGCCGTCGAATGCTGGTCCGTGTGCAGCAGACGCCACACGTCGTCGGCGAGCGAGTAGTTGTAGTGGATGCCCGCGATGCACTGCATCGTGCGGCCGTAGCGCAGCGCGAGGCCTTGCCGGTAGACGGTCTTGAGACGTCCGATGTTCGATGTGCCGTACTGGGCGATCGGGATTTCGTCGTCCTCCGGCAACTGGCCCGGCATCGACAGATTCCATAGCAATTCGTCGCCAAGCTGGCTGTAGACGAAGCGATGTAGATCGTCGAGCCGTTCGAGCGTCGTCGCGGGATCGCGCTCGGCCGGCGTGATCAGCTCGATCAGCGCTTCCGAGTAGTCGGTCGTCAGCGACGGATGCGTGAGTGCCGAGCCGAGCGCGTGCGGATGCGGCGTCATTGCGAGCGCGCCGTCGCGCGTGACACGCAGACTCTCCTTCTCGATGCCGCGCAGGCCCTGCGCCAGCACGTCGCGCGCCGCGCCGGAAGTCAGCACGGACAACCGGTGGGACAGTGCAGCGGAATGGTGAGGTGGTTTGGTATTGGACATCGATGCGAACCGGACGGAGACGGGCACCCTGCACTAACGCAAGCGCCTGGCCGAAATTTTTGGGTAGCGGGCACTTTAACATTTACCCGACAGGCTCGCTTGAACCCAATGCCAGCAAGGGTTTGCGGGGAATTCAGCGTGTTTTCGGGATGGTTTCGGCCGTCGTTCCGGCGCGTGTCCGTCAGCCGCCGCGTGCGCCGTTCGCGCGGTCCGTCACCTCGTTCCAGAAGTGCATCGCCGCATACGCGCGCCACGGACGCCACGCTTCCGTGCGTGCGCGTTGGGCAGCGGGCCGTGTGAGCGCGGCGTCGCGCGCGACGATCGATTGCATCAGGACGAGGTCGGCATGCGGCCACGCGTCGGCGTCACGCCACGCGCGCATCGCGACGTATTCGACGGTCCACGGGCCGATGCCCGGCAGCGCCAGCAACGCCGTGCGCAACGCCGTGGGATCGGCGGGCGCGGCGCTCGCTGCGTCGAGCGGCACCGCGCCCGATGCGACCGCTTGCGCGAATCCCTGCAGCGCGGCCACGCGCTTGCCCGGCATGCCGATCTTTTCCAGATCCGCGCCCGCGAGCGCGGCGGGCGTTGGGAAGCGCCACGCGGTGCCTTCGTGCGGATGATCGTCGATGCGCTGGCCGGCGCGCGTGACGAGGCGGCCGATGATCGTCGTCGCGGCCTTCACGCTCACCTGCTGGCCGACGATGGCCCGCACCACCAGCTCGAAACCCGACCACGCGCCGGGCACACGCAGGCCGGGCACGGCCTCGACGAGCGGCTTGAGCCACGGATCGCGCGCGAGGTGTCCGCTGATTTCGGCCGGGTTCGCGCCAAGATCGAACATTTTCGCGAGATGCGGCGCGAGGGTATTGGCATGCTGGCTCGCGGCGCCTTCGATGGTTGCAACGAGACAATGCTTGCGCGCGTGGCGCTTCACCGTCAGCGTGCCCGCCGCGCCCTGCCATTCGATCGCGCGGCGGTAGGCGCCGTCTTCCACCGCTTCGACGCCGGGGCTCGCGCGTCCCGCGAAAAAGCGCAGGACGCGCGGCCAGTCATACGGCGCTTTGAACGGCAGCTCGAGCGTGGCCGATGCGGCGGCGTCCGCCGTGGCGGGTCGGGCGGTGGCGCTCAAGCGGCGTCATCCAGGTCAACGCTTGCGACTGCCTCGCGCGCGTGCTGCGCTTCGGCTTCGAGCAATGCCGCCTTGCGCGGCAGCCCCCAGCGATAGCCGGCGAGCGCACCGCCCTTTTGAACGACGCGATGGCACGGTATCGCGAGCGCGACCGGATTCGACGCGCACGCGCTCGCCACGGCCCGCACCGCGTTCGGCGAGCCGAGCGCCTCGGCGATCTGCGTGTAGCTGCGCGTCTGTCCGTACGGAATGCGCTGCAGCGCGTCCCACACTCGCTGCCGGAATGCCGTCGATGGGACATCGAGCGGCAAATCGAACGATTGCCGCGTGCCGCGCAGATACGCGTCGATCTGCGTGATGAACGGCGCGATGCGCGCGGGGTCCTCGATCAGCTCCGCGTTGGCGAACGTGCTTTGCAGCTCGTCGCTCAGTGCGTGCGCGTCGTCGCCGAACGCGATCTTGCAGATCCCCTTGGCCGTAGCGGCGACCAACACGAAGCCGAGCGTCGTCGGCGCGCTCGCGTAGTACACGCG
Organism: Trinickia camelliae; assembly: GCF_053525655.1. Classification (NCBI taxonomy): domain Bacteria; kingdom Pseudomonadati; phylum Pseudomonadota; class Betaproteobacteria; order Burkholderiales; family Burkholderiaceae; genus Trinickia; species Trinickia camelliae. Next base: position 127,929 of record NZ_JBCHAA010000003.1, on the reverse strand, counting down.
CAAGCCCGCGCCTTTGCGCCGGTAAGTCGACGGCGCCATGCCGAGTTCAGTCGCGGCGGTGTCGTAGAGCCTCGACGCCGAGTTGTAGCCGGCGTCGACGGCGGCGCGCGTCACGCCGTCGCCCCGCTGCAAAGCGTCGCGCAACGCCGCGCCGCGCCGTGCCGCCTGGTACTGCCGTGGCGACACGCCCACCACGCGCTTGAAGAGCCGCTGCAGATGGAACGGGCTCACGTGGACGGCATCGCTCAATTGCGCGAGCGTGAGACGCTGCTGCGGATCGGCATCGAGCGCGGCGCACGCGCGGTTCACGATCGCCAGCTCGCGCGGCAGGCCGCCAGGCTGGCAGCGCTTGCAGTCGCGATAGCCGGCGGCGCGCGCCTCGTCCACGGTAGCGAAGAAATCGACGTTCTCGCGTCGCGGCTGGCGCGACGCACACGACGGCCGGCAGAACACGCCCGTCGTTTTCACGGCGTAGAAGAATTCGCCGTCGGCTTGCGCGTCGTGCTTCGCGACAGCGCTCCAGCGTTCGGCATCGGTCGAATATGCGGTTTTCATCTCGTCCCTCTCGTCCTCGAATCACAGGTAGACGATGTGACTGTAGGCTTCATCTCACCACACTACGCCCCAGTTCTTGCTCTGTCATTCGACGCACTTGTCCGGTGCACTTTGTGACGGCTCGGTGACGAAGTTACGAGGTGCTAAAACGCGACAGTTTGTCCATTTAACAACTTTTAACGCAAATTTTATTGCGTCGCACCATCCGATTGTGTATAGTGGTTCCTGTCTCCTCCATGTCTCCTCCTGATATGGATTAAGCCCGTTCCTTGTGAACGGGCTTTTTTTCGTCTGTACATTCCGCGTCCTTCGACGTGCATCGGAACGTTACACGCTGGCGGTAAACTTCGAATGCCTTTCCACGAAGGAGACACCCCACATGAAGTTCACTATTCGCGAGATCGATCACGTCGTGATTCGTGCCGCCGATCTCGAAGCGATGACTCACTTTTACTGCAGCGTGCTTGGCTGCAAGGTCGAAAAAGAACAGCGTGACATCGGGCTGATTCAGCTTCGTGCCGGCCGCTCGCTTATCGATCTGCTCGCAATCGGCGGTCCGATCGATCGTGCCGACAGCGGCGCTCCCGGCGCCGGCCGCAACATGGATCACCTTTGCTTGCGCATCGATCCGTTCGATGGTGACGCGCTGCGCGCGCATCTTTCCGCGCAAGGCGTCGAACTAGGCGAACTCGGGCGCCGCTACGGCGCCGACGGCTACGGCCCGTCGCTCTATCTGTTCGATCCGGAGCACAACATGGTCGAGCTGAAAGGGCCGCCGGAGGCGGCGCGCGCAGTCTAGTCGCCGCGACGGGAGGCGTGGCGCGGCGCGGTTGATGCCGATCCACCAGAGTGCAGCGCTTTTTCGCGCGTCACGCCTGCGCCGGCGCCTTCAACACGGTCCATTCGATCGCCACCGGATCGGCGTCGGCGCTGCCGAGCCAAGCCGCGTGGTCCTGCACCGTCATCTGCAGGCGCATCGTGCGTGCCGCAAGCCGGCCGAGCGCTTCGGCGACGCCATCGCCGAGCGACCACACCGTGACGTTCGACAACCGCTCGACCTTGCTGCGCACGCCCTGCCACCAGATATCCGACGTCTTGCCACCGTAGGCGATCACGACGACCTCATTGGAGCGGCCGCTCGCCTTCGAAATGCGCCGCTCGTCGGGCTGGCCGACTTCGATCCAGCTCTCGATCGCGCCGGTCAGATCCTTTTGCCAGAGGTCGGGCTCGTCGGTATCCGACAGCCCCTTGCAGAACTCGAGCCGCTCGTGCGCGAAAAGCGCGAACGCGGCGACGCGCACCATCATCCGCTCATCAGTTTCCGATGGATGACGCGCAATCGTCAGCGCGTGATCGCCGTAGTAATGCCGATCCATGTCGGCAATTTGCAGTTCTGCTTTGTAGATCGTCGATTTGAGAGCCATGCAGCACCAGATACGACTCGCTCGCATGCGAGTCAGGAGAACGGAGGCCGGGTGTGGAATGAAGCACGCCGCGTGCCGGTGCGGCGCGTTGCGCCAGCGTTTAGGGTTGGCGCGTGATGATACCGAATGAACGAGTTCGGCGCGGGAAATTGAACGGAACGGTATGGGGTCGGCGATTGGCAGCGGCGCGTGCCATCAGCGCAGCTCGAGAATGAGGCCGAGAAGCTGAAGAAACGGAAAACGGCTTGGCGTAGTAAGCCAAGCCGTTCTTTTTGGACCGCGTACAAGAGCCGCCGGCTTCACGCTGCTAGCGCTCGAGCAAATCGCAATCGCGCCGCGCGAGGCGGCGCCGGGTCACTGCTTGATGAAGCGGTCGTTCGTCCAGAGACCTTGCGTGTCGCCGTTGCTGGCATTCACGAATTCGACATCATGGCCAACCACGCGCACGACGCGGAAATCGGAGTGCTCAGGTGTCGATAGGCACTCGTAGCCTGAGAAGTACTGCTGCATTTGCTGCTGCTCGCCAGCTTGACCATGCTGATAGGCGGAATCGAGTTTGTCTTTGGACAAGCACCCGTAGGAATTCGGCCTGAACTGGAAGGTCTGTGCCGGCTTGATGACCGTGTCTTGTGCTTGCGCCACCGAGGCGGCTGCAAACAAACCGACGAGTGAGAAGAGAATCCCTGCGCGCTTCATCATGGTCTGCCTCCATGCGGGTTTACTCAGGTTAGCTATGTATTTAACTGCAATAGAAAACCCGCGTCTTTTAATCTAGATCAAACACGAGAAACAACAAGCACATCTTGTGTGCGCTCGCAATAGTGGCGAATTGTCGCACCCTGTGCGCGGGGCCAGCCTGAGCCTCCGAGCCTCCGAATTTCGCAGATCAGCACCGCATCGAATTCAATAAGCCGGCCTGAATGGCCCACCAGATAAGGCTTTTAGGATCGCTAGGGAAAACACTCACCAACAATTAAGCCGCCAAATAATTCGAGAAATCCATTTTGACGCGCCGCACATAAAGTCACTTCCAGTCTTCTGCACTCACCGCGATATAAGGGGCTGAATACAGAGTAAAAAGGATGCCTGCTTGTGCAACGGTTTTCGCCGTGCGCGCCTTATAGCAACTATTGAGCACTTAACATGCCCCCGCCGGGGCAATTTATGCAGACGAATATCGGCGAGCGAAGCTTCGGCAGCCCGAGGATTGGCAAAAGCCGATAGCCCGTGCAAGAAAAATCGCGTTGCATCGCCCGGCGCTTCGTGGATAAATCCGACTGTTCCTCGGAGACTCTCTATGACATTCGCTCATTGGCTGCCGTTTGCGATTGCATCGGCGATTCTGGTTGCCATTCCCGGTCCCACGGTGCTGCTGGTCGTTTCCTATGCGCTCGGCCACGGCCGCCGCTACGCGTTCGCGACCACGGCGGGCGTCGCGCTCGGCGACCTGACGGCGATGACCGCGTCGATGCTGGGCCTCGGCGTGATCCTCGCGGCGTCTGCGGCCTGGTTCACGGCGCTCAAATGGGTCGGCGCCGTCTATCTTATCTATCTGGGCATCAAGCTCTGGCGCGCGCCCGTCGGCGACCCCGGCGCGGCCGATATCTCCGAGACGCGCACGCGCCGCATCTTCGCGCATGCCTATGCAGTGACGACGTTGAACCCCAAGAGCATCATTTTCTTCGTCGCCTTCGTGCCGCAGTTCATCGACACGCACATCGCCGTCTGGCCTCAGATCGTGATTTTCGAGGCGACCTTCATCGTGCTCGCGACGCTCAACGCATTCGGTTACGCGCTGCTTGCGTCGAGCGCGCGGCGCGCGATTCGCAGCACGAACGTGCAACGCGCGGTAAATCGAGGCGGCGGGACGTTGCTGATTTGCGCGGCGGTGTTTGCCGCGGCGTGGAAAAAGGCTGCGGCGTAATCAGCGGCTTGCCGCTTCGGCGCGGCGCGCGAAGAAGTCGTTCTGGAACATGCACATGCGCAGCGCGTTGTGATACGCGCCGTTGCCGAAGAACTCCTCGATCAGCTCCGCCTCATGGCTAAAGCCGCATTTCTCGTAGACGTGAATCGCGGCCACGTTGGATTTGTCGACGATCAGATAGATCTTGCGCAGATTCAGCACCGAGAACGCGTAATCGACGGCGAGGCGCGTCGCGATCGTCGCGTAGCCACGGCCTTGCGCGCTTGGCGCGATGATGATCTGGAATTCACCGCGCCGGTGAATGTAGTCGAGCTCGATCAGCTCGACGAGCCCGACCGTTTCGCCGACGGCGTCGATCACGACGAAGCGCCGCTCGCGTTGGTCGTGCACGTGCTGGTCGTAAAGCTGCGACAGCTCCGAAAAGGTTTCGTAGGGTTCCTCGAACCAGTAACGCATGATTTTCGCGTCGTTGTTCAGTTCGTGGACAAAGCGCAAATCGTGGCGCTCCAGTGGCCGAATTGTCAGCGCGTGGTTTCGTTCGACGACCATTTTGGTTCTCCTTTGGCGTTGAGTTTCGGATTTTCCGAGGGCTCGCTATTCGTGTGAACAGGCCCCAGGTGCTGAGCTTGAAACGAATCGACCTCCGTTAAAAAGCGATGCATCCGTATTCAGCAAGCATCGTTTAGTCAGGCTAGACTCGTCCGAGTTCTTTTTGAGACGCTCGGCACGCTGCGGAGGGCCGGGCGTCGAGCCAGGCGCCGCGCGGGAGTGCGGGTGCTCGCGTGGCTGATTGCCGCAGGCCCGCCGCTTGCACGGAGTCAGGGCATAAACGGAAGTGAGGTCGAGCCCACGCGCCCATAGCGGAATCGCAAACTATCGGCGGCGGAGCGAGCCTAAAATAAAACGACGTTTTCTGTAGTCCGGCGATGCGGAGGCCATCGTGATCGAGCACCTGATACTTGGCGCGTTTCTTGTCCTGCCCTTATTGATCGTCGCGTTCCTGTTTTCGGACGAGCTGTGGCAGGAACACCGACAGCAAGCGCAAAGCGAGGATGCGCGGCGAATCGATTGGCGTCATCCGTTACGCAGTCTGCTGCACCGTCACTGAGGTCAGGCTGGATTGACCGCGGTCGCCCGCAGCCATCGGTTCGAAGCGGTGGAACAGCGCTGCAGGTTCCTATCAGCCGGTGACCCCCTCGCCGGCGGGCCCCTCGCCCGCGAGCCGCTCGCAGGCGGCCCCTCATTAATCAGTGGGATTGAAGCCGCTCGGAGATTTCCCGAGCGGCGCGGCGCGTGGCGTCGATGAGTTGCGCTTCGCGCCCGATGGCGCGCGTCGACGGCGCCATCAGCGTGATCGTCGCGGCGTCTGGGCTTGCGCGCGTCGAGCGATGAAGGACGGGCGCGCTGACACCCCACACACCCGGGTCGACTTCGCCATCGCTCACGACGTAGCCGTCGACGCGGATGCGCTCGAGTTGCGTGTCCGCCGCGGCGCGGCCAGCGGGGTCGCCTGCGTAGGCGTTGTCGAGAATGTCGCTGCGACGGCGCTCGCCCATGAACGCAAGCAGCGATTTCGCCGACGCGCCCGCTTTCAATGGCACTGCGCGGCCCTTCTCGAACGAGCAGCGCAGCGATTGCGAACTCTCGACCATGTCGAGGCACACCGCCTGATCCTTGACCGCAACCACGAGGCCGACGCTTTCCTGCGAAAGCCGCGCGAGCTTTTGCATGGCTTCGCGACTCGCTTCGACGAGGTGCGAGCCGAGATCGAAGCTCAGCGCGAGTTGGAGGCTGACGGGGCCGGGCGCATAGCGGCCGGCGTCTTCGGAGACGAAGCCCCAGCGCTTGAGCATCGCGATCTGCCGGTAGAGCGTGCTCTGCGCGAGGCCGGTGTGCGCGACGAGCTCCTTCACGGACATCGGGCGCCCGTGATGTGCGAGCGATGCGAGCACGTGAAGAATCCGCTCGGCGCCTGTGTTCGATTTGTCCTGCATGGGCTGGCGTCCATCCACTTTCGATGGCGCTAAGCATGCCCCACTATTCCCGACAAAACAAAGTCAAATTCCCGCATGGCGAGAATCAATGGACGAGGTTTCACCCAATGTGGCCGATGTGGACGGCTTGATGGCGGATGGGGCGAGTCGACACAACCAAACCGCAAAGCAGTGCATACGAACATCGCCTAGGTATCGACAGCGGGTTTGTATGTAGACGAATGTTCGACGCTAAGTCTCTCGTCGCACATTCGCTTTGAAGGGACCCGCGCACGATGTCTTCATGCGCGAACCGGACCTCGGTCAGCGCATGTGGGAGGACCGATTAGCCCGCCGCGAGCGGGCTTCTTTTTTTAGCCGGCCCATGCAGAGCGCTTACTCGAGCCTACGCAAAGTTGCCGTTGAAAAAAAGTGCCGATGCTAAAGCGTGACAGCAGAAATTGGCGCTCGTTAACCCTATCAGGATGCTCCCGAACGAAGTATTCTCATGCGCATAGCATGACGTAACGAGGGAGCAACCATGGACGAGACAGTGGTCGGCATGGCAATAGGAATCTCGGTCTTGGTCTTGGCGGCCATCTTCATTGCAGGGCACTATCGTCGCGAACGGATGCGCAGCCGTATCGTCGACAGCCTGCACGGGCATCGGCTATATGACTTCACTCGGTCGAAACGCTGATCACACGTCTTCGCCAATTTCCTCGAAGCGCTTTCGTTACGCCGTATAGGCTTTATCCCGCGCTATATCGTTCGATACATGACGGCGCCAGCCGTCATTTGCCCAATTCGTAACCCACCACACCGCCCACAACCGCGCCGCCGATCGTGCCTGCGGTGCTGTGGTGCGTGAGTTCATTGCCGGCGACACCGCCCACGGCAGCCCCACCGAGCGTGCAGCCGCCGAACAGCACCAGCATGGCGATTGCGCCGAACATTCCGATTTGCCTGAGTCGTTGCATGACTGTCCCCTTATTGCTTAGCCTTTGCCGATACAAGCAAAGCAGCAAGGCTCGTGCCGATTGAGAGCGAGGCTCTTCGTGGGCATTGCGGCGCGCTGCGCACTTCAAGGGGAAGCGCGCCAGCCTGCAATATTCACTCGCCGCCGGCGCTAATTTCTAGGGTCTGTCTTTTTTCCACTCGAATAACTCCTATGCTGGATGGGCCAGCGTTAGGGCGTCTTGTCGTGAACCAATGCGCAGCCGAAAAGGAGACACGTCATGCGTATGATTTTCAACATCAGGATTCCGAATCAACCGTTTAACACGCTCGTCCTAGAAGGGACCGCGGGCGATGTGATCGGAAGAATCATGGAGGAATGCCAGCCTGAGGCGATCTATTTCACCGAGCAGGACGGGGCCCGAGGCGCAATTGCCGTCTTTGAGGTTCCGACCGCGAGCGATATTCCCCGTCTCGCCGAACCCTGGTTTCTCAAGCTCGACGCGACGTGCCAGGTTCAGATCGCGATGACGCTCGACGATCTTCAGAAAGCGGACCTCGATAAGCTCGGGGCCAAATGGAAAAGCTAACGCGCGTCATGTGGCCCGCTTCAAAGCGCCAGCGTGATTGGCGCTCGCTGTATAGCGCTATGCAAAACGAAAAATGGCTTTTGCCCCAATGAGTTGAATGAAAGCTCCCGAGGTTATCCACAGTTCTGTGCACGGATTCTGTGGATAAACGGATCGGGACGCGTCGCTTAGATCGAGCTCAGGTTTCAAATCTGAAACGATCGACAGCGGTGCGAGCGCGGCCCACATGAGTTTCGATCGGCGATACGCGGGTCGGGCGAAGTGCCCGGCTTCGGCCGGGCTATTTGCTTTTCGGGTCGGCGTTGTCGATGGCGATAGACGCGTCCTGCTTTAGCCGCTCGTCGATGGCAGGCTGGCAGTGGACCCCTTCGGCAAACAATCCCTGGCGTACTCGGCGTTTAGCCGCGCGCGGGCGTCGCTGATATCGAGCGAGTAGTTGTCGAGACTCGGTCGATAGCCGACCGATTCGAGTTCGGCCAGCTCGCGCGCCAGGTCGTCCTGCGTGAGCGCGCCGTGCGTCGGCTGGAACGGATAGGCGTTGCACTGCTGCGGCGTGAGCCGGTTCGCCGCGATGGCTCCGGCGCTTGCCATCATCAAGGCAATCGGCAACGCGAGCTTGAGACGGGTCGTCATGATGTCTTCCTCCATGCAATGTGTCATATGGCGTTACGGTCGAGCAGATTCCATCGCAGTACGTAATAAACGAAAGCGAAACGCAAAAGGCGACGGAGACTGTTTGACTAGGATAGGAAGCGCGCTTGTCTTTCCCGCTTCGACGGGGTTAACGTTTTTTTACCTTGGGCGCCGACGGCGGGATATCTATCGCTGTGCGTTCGAGAGTTATGCGCCCCCACCTAGGCGCCCCCCTCCAATTTGCGGCGGTGCGCTAAAGCTTTGCTTGCGGTTGCCGACAACCGCAATATGGAAAGCGAAAACGAACCTCTGCTGGCATGGGATCATGCGCTGTACCGCAAGGCGCGCGCCGTCGCGATGAGCGTAAGAGCCATCCGCAAGGCGCAGGGCAAACCGTGTCACGAAGAATTCGAGCCAGATTCCCCGGAGTTTCTCGCGGCGGAGGAATCGCTCGTGTGCGATCTGCTGAGCGCGATCGCCGCGTTACCGGACTAGCGGTCGGCGCTAGCTCAGTCGCGGAAAGAATTAGAAGGAACGGCCGGCAGCCGACCTTAGCAGGAGCGGGCCGCCGAGCGCCGAAGAAGACCTGGCGCTACATCGAATACAACGAAACAGGCCCACGACTCCTTGGAGCGTGGGCCTGTTTTTTTGAACTGTCTTGCCGACGGACGCCTAGCTAATCGTGCCTCGAGCGTCGCGGCAATCGCGACTTAGTGGCCGACGTACACCGGGGCCGAATACGAGCTCATCGTCACTTCACCACGTTGACCAGACTGCGATGCAGCGATCGCGGACGGACCGTAGCCCGTGGTCTCGGCGGCAGCGCCTTTCTGCGCCGCTACGCGCGCTTCCGCTGCCTGAATATTCTCCGGATAGTGCATCCAATCGAGCGGGTTGTAGCCCGCCTTTTCGACCTGGACGAGATCGGCGCGAACTTGCGCGCGGGTGACCGGCTCGTTCGACTGTGCGAAGGAGACGACCGGTGCGGAGAGAACGAGGGCGATTGCGACAGCCTTGATCAGCGATTTCATGACGACCACCTCCAAAGATTGTTTTGCTCAGAGCTACGAACACCGTGGTGTGTAGCCAGTGACGACAGTCTAGGAGGACAAGAGATTGGGGTGAATACCTGGATCCCGAATTCACTTTTATCCGAAACACAACAATGGCACAGGGTGGCGAGCGCCCAGTTGCCGTCACGCACGGCGTCCGCGCATGTCATCGAAAAGCGGCACGGCAGCCAACACGAGCAGCACGATCGCAAGCGGCAGGGTCGATATGTAGCCCAAGTGCTTGAAGCCGGCTGCGCCTGCCAATCCTCCCGCCAGGAACGCTAGGAGCAGCGAACCGAGCAGCGCGAGCCGCTGGCGATCGGCCCGAACGACGCCAAGCTCCGAAGTCATCCGCGCATTTCCATTCCAGTAAAACAGCTTGCCGAGTTCGATGCCGATGTCCGTGACGAGGCCGGTGACATGGGTCGTGCGGATTTCCGCGCGCGAGATCTTGGTGATCATCGCGTTCTGCAGGCCCATGACGAAGCACAGCAGGCAGACGGTGGCAGGCAGGAACAGCAGCCGGTGCTGCTCGAGCTGCGAACCGAGCAGGCCGAAGCAAAGCAGGAGGACGGCCTCGATCGCGAGCGGCGTCGCGTAAAGGCTGCGCAAGCGGCGCCGGCGGCCCCAGTTGATCAGGATCGCCGAGGTGGCGGCGCCGACGAGGAACGACAGCAGCGCGCTAAATCCCGCAACGACCAAACCCAACTCGCCCAGCGCGAGATTGTCGGCCAGCGACGACACGATTCCGGACATATGGGACGTGTACTGCCCGACGGCGAGAAATCCGCCCGCATTGGCGGCGCCGGCGACAAAGGCCAGTGAGCGCCCGAGGCGGCGATTGGTGGCCTCGGTGCGTTCTGGCGTGGTGAAACCGCGAAGGTAGTTGATCGGCATTCGGTTATGCTCAGTGGCTATGCCCCGCTATGGTGGTGCAGAAGCCCCGGGCCGCGCAATGCGCCGACGCAAACGCAAACGCGATGACTGGCTCCGAGCGCCGGTTATTTCCCAATACAGAACCGGCTGAAGATCACGCCAAGCAAATCGTCCGACGTGAATTCACCCGTAATTGAATTCAATTGCTCTTGGGCGAGCCGCAATTCCTCAGCGAATAAATCGAGCGCTTGCGCGTTCTGATTCGCGTGCTGAGCGGCGAGCGCGAGGTGATCCTGCGCGGCGCGCAGCGCAATCAGGTGCCTCTCGCGTGCAAGATAGACGCTTTCGGCGCCCGCTTGCCATCCGGCGATCCGCAGCAGTTGCTCGCGCAGCAGCTCGATACCTTCGCCCTTCTTTGCCGACAAACGCACTTCGCAGACATCGTCGTCGTTCGTATCGGAAATACGCGCGACCGATGGCGCTAGTTCGGTCAAATCGGTCTTGTTCAGCACGCGCACGACGGGCACGCCCGATGGAAAACGCGCCGCGATCACACCATCCTCGACCGTCGAGCCAATGCGCGCATCGAGCAGATGCAGCACCACATCCGCTCGCTCGATCTCGCTCCACGTGCGTGCGATGCCGATCTTCTCGACCTCGTCTTCGGTTTCGCGCAGACCGGCCGTATCGATCACGTGCAGCGGAATGCCTTCGATCTGGATGGTTTGCGAGACCTTGTCGCGCGTCGTGCCGGCGATCGGCGTGACGATCGCCAGCTCGGCGCCCGCCAGCGCGTTCAACAGCGATGACTTGCCGACGTTCGGCTGCCCCGCGAGCACCACCGACAACCCCTCGCGCAGCAACGCCCCCTGCCGCGCGTCGCCGAGCACGTGTTCGAGCCGCTCGCGGATATGGGCGAGCTTGCCGCGCGCGTCGGCGGCTTCGAGAAAGTCGATCTCTTCTTCGGGAAAATCGAGCGTCGCTTCGACGAGCATCCGCAGCGTGATCACGTCTTCGACGAGTGCATGGATATCGCGCGAAAACGCGCCTTCGAGGGAGCGCCCGGCTGAGCGCGCGGCAGCTTCCGTGCTCGCTTCGATCAGATCGGCGACGGCTTCGGCTTGCGCGAGATCGAGCTTGTCGTTCAGAAACGCGCGGCGCGTGAATTCGCCGGGCTCGGCGAGCCGCAGGTCGAAGGAGCGTCCAGCGCCGACGCAGCGCTGCAGCAGCAACTGCATGACGATCGGTCCGCCGTGGCCCTGTAGCTCCAGCACGTGCTCGCCCGTGTACGAGTGCGGCGCCGGAAAGTACAACGCGATGCCGCGGTCGAGTGCGTTGCCGCTGCCGTCGAGAAACGGCACATAGCTCGCGTGGCGCGGCGCGAGCGGCTGGCCGCAGAGGGCCTGGATCAACGCTTGGGCGGCCGCCTCCCCGGCGCGCCCAAACGACACCCGCACGACGCCGATGCCTCCCCGTCCGGGGGCGGTGGCAATGGCGACGATCGGATCGGAATCGGTAGCGAGCATGGCGGAGAAGGACGGCAGTGGACGAGGAGGTAGGCGAAAGCTTGCGTGCTTGCTTGCTGAAAACGCAGCGCATTGTAGCGCGCCGGTTGTGCAGCTTCGATGTGCCAAGCAGGGGAGAACGGTTATCTGACGGGTGGGCTATTTATCTTGATTGGGATAAGATCATTCTTAAGCGTGGCGCTTGATATTGAGACATCGGTTGGCCAACTATGCCTGATGGGTAAGGACTTGCGCTACCTCACGACTATCAAAGAAAGCGATCTCATGCGGCGTATCTCAGCTAAAACCGCGCTTACGTTGGTTAAATGTAGCCTAACTGGTTGTCTCATTGGTGCTGGCTGACCTGCACAATTTTGTGATGCCAACCGTCGATGAAAAAATGGCGTTCTCCGAGCGCCTCAAGTTCGCCCTGCTGCGTAGCCCCGAGAAAGTCTCGGGCGGGACTGAGCTTGCCTTGCACTTCAATCTGCGCCATCACGGCGAGAACCCGATCTCCCCGCAGACCGCGCACAAGTGGCTGACGGCCCGCACGATCCCGACCGCCGACAAGCTCGCGACGCTCGCCGATTGGCTGCGCGTCGATCTGCACTGGCTGCACTACGGCCCGCCGCCGAGCGCCGCAGCTCGCACGACGCCCAAGCCGCTCCCACGTGACGAAAAGTATCCGCTGACGCAGGAGACGATCGAGCTGGCATCGAAGATCGAAGCGCTATCGCCGCATCACCGCTACCTGGTTCAAGAGCTGATCGAGCAGTTCTACGGCGACGGGGCCGATCGCTAAGTTTGTCGAAGACGTAGCCGCCGACCTCCCTCTACCCGGTTCCCACTCGATCACGCCGTCTCCAACAACACCGAAACTGAACACGCAAACAAAAAGCCGCCCGGCGCAAACCGGGCGGCTTTTTGTTTGTTGCTGCGCTCAACCGTCGCAATAGGCAGACGGCGCACCGTCTACCCGCTGGCCACGGCTGTCGCGTCAGGCCGGCTTCTTCTTCGCCGCGCCCATCATCCGCGTGATGTAGTACTGCTGCGCGATCGACAGCACGTTGTTCACGACGTAGTACAGCACGAGACCGGCCGGGAAGAAGAAGAACATGACCGAGAACGCGATCGGCATGAACATCATCATCTTGGCTTGCACGGGGTCCGGCGGCGTCGGGTTCAGGCGCGTCTGCAGGAACATCGACACGGCCATCAGCACCGGCAGGATGAAGAACGGGTCTTGCTGCGAGAGGTCGTGAATCCAGAGAATCCACGGCGCGCCACGCATTTCCACCGACGACAGCAGCACCCAGTACAGCGAGATGAACACCGGAATCTGCACGACCACCGGCAGACAGCCGCCGAACGGATTGACCTTCTCGGTCTTGTACAGCTCCATCAGCGCGGCGTTCATCTTCTGCGGATCGCTCTTGAAGCGTTCGCGCAGCGCCTGCATGCGCGGCGTGATTTCCTTCATGCGCGCCATCGACTTGTAGCTCGCCGCCGACAGCGGGAAGAACACGGCCTTGATCAACAGCGTCAGCAGGACGATCGACCAGCCCCAGTTGCCGACGTACGTATGGATCTTCTCGAGCAGCCAGAAGAGCGGCTTCGCGATGATCGTGACCCAGCCGTAGTCCTTCACGAGCTCGAGACCCGGCGCGATGCCTTCGAGCATGCGCTCTTCTTCCGGACCCGCGAACAGGCGTGCATTGACGTCGTCCGACTGGCCCGGCGCGATCGTCTTCAGCGGCTGCTGGACGCCGACGCGGTACAGGTTCGGATCGATCTTCTGCACGTAGATGCTGCGCTGCGCGCCTTCCTGCGGAATCCACGCCGACGCGAAGTAGTGCTGCACCATCGCGATCCAGCCGTTGTTGGCCGAGGTCGCGTAGTCCTGCTTGTTCTTGTCGACGTCGCTGAACGTCATCTTCTGGAAGTGATGCTCGTTCGTGTAGACAGCCGGTCCGATGAACGTGTGCGAGAAGCGCGGCGTTTCGACCGGCTGGCTGTCGCGCACGAGTTCCATGTAGGCGGTCGGCGTGACGGGCGTCGTGCCGACGTTCTCGATCTTCGTGTTCACGCCGATCACGTAGCTGCCGCGCGTGAACGTGTAAGTCTTCACGACCTTCACACCGCCCTTCACCGGCGATTCGAAGCTGAGCGTGAGCGTCTTCTGGTCGTCGGTGAGCGCGCGGGGGCCCGCGACCGGCGTGAAGATGTCGTCGTGATTCGGGAAGTCGCCGCCGATCAGGCCGGTACGCGCGAGATACGTGTGGTCCGCCGTGTGGTCGAACAGCGTGATGTTCAGATCCGGCTGGTTCGTGCCGCCGCGCTTGGTCAGCGTGAGCTTCGAGAGCGTGCCGCCGCGCGTGTCGATCTCGCCGTCATAGACGTCGGTGCTGAAGTGGATCAGCTGCGCCGCCTGGGCCGCCTGCTGCGGCGCCGTGCCAGGCGCGGCTGCGGTAGTCGCGCCGCTTGCCGCCGGCACATCGGAGGCTTGCGTGGAGGGCGTCGTTCCCGATGCACCGCCGGACGCAGCAGTCTGCGTATGCGTGGTGTTCGGGAAGAACATCGACGGGCGTCCATGGTCGCGTTGCCAGTTGTCGAACAACATGACCGCTGACATGAAGAAGATCACCCATAGGACGGTGCGTTTGATATCCATGCGTTGTCTCAGTGTCGAGGGAACGGCGCTTCAGCGCTTTTCAGAGGTAGGGGGCGGCACGAGATCGATCCCGCCCGCGGAAAACGGGTGACAGCGGCAAAGGCGCCGGGCGGCGAGGTAAGTCCCGCGCGCGGCGCCATGATACTGGATTGCTTCGCGCGCGTAATCAGAACAAGAAGGGTAAAAGCGGCACCGGTTGCCGAGCATGGGACTCACGGCAATCTTGTAGAAGCGCAGTAACGCTAGCAGTACCGTTCGCATGGCAATGGCGGCGTAGTGCGCCGCCCCTCGACTACAAGCAATCGAGCTGGCTTTCGAAAGTCTCGAGCCAGCAGTGTCCCGGCGCAGGTCGCATTGGACGCTTGAAGCGAATGCGACGCTTCACCGGGATCGTCATTCCGTCGCGCCCGCCCCGGTTGCGGCGCCAGCGGGCGGCGCAGCCTGGCGCTTCGCGATTTCGCGTGCCGCCTTGCCGAGCAGCTCGTCGATTTCGTTGCGGCACAACGCCTTCAGCGGCACCGACGCCGCGCTCGGCAACGCCTTCTTGTCGAAGCGCGTATGCAGCCGCAGCAGCACGTCCCAGCCGCCGAAGTCCGCGCGGCGCACGCGAAACGCTTCGCGCGCGATGCGTCGGACCAGATTGCGCGTGGCCGCACGCGGCGCGTACTTCTTGCCGATCACGAGCCCGAGCCGCGCCTCGTTACCTGTAGGCCGGGCATAGACGACGAAGTGCGCCGACCTGCGCCAAGGGCGCAAACGAAAAACGGATGAAAATTCATCCGTTTTCAGAAGCCTCGCGGCTTTGGGGAAGGTGGCTTGCGCTCGCAACGGAACCGAGCCCTGCGGCGCATCGCCGGCCCCCGCGTTGCCGCAGGCAGCGGACACAGCGCGCAGCTTGCCTTAGATGGCGAGACGCTTGCGGCCCTTCGCGCGGCGAGCGTTGATCACTTTGCGGCCGCCGGCGGTCTTCATGCGAACGCGGAAGCCATGGGTGCGCTTGCGGCGCGTCACGGAAGGTTGGTAAGTACGTTTCATGTTGCTCTCACTGGATTGAGATGGTCACCACGCGCACTGCCGAGTGCAATGGCCCGGGGTTCAAAATTGGTTTTCGCTTTCGCGGAACCCGCTATTTAAACCGGTTTTCTCTTGGCCGTCAATACTTTAGAGCATCGGTCCACAGGCTCGCGAGGCTTACGAAAGGGTGTCGAGCGATGCTCGCGTCGTTGATCAGGCCCTGTGGATAACTTACTTGGCACACGTTTTTGGCGGTAGAATCTCGCCTTATCCAAAGAATCCAGCACGCCGCTTCGGCCCGCTTGTTCGCCGCAAACCTTTGTCGCACAAGCCTCCGAAGCGTGTCCGCATTGCCGTTCAGGGTCCTGTTGCGCACGCGCGACAGAAACGGCGGCGGGGAGTCTCGTGCACTAAAAAACGATAGCACCTTGATGAACGAATTCTGGCAACACTGTTCCGCACTGCTGGAGCGTGAGCTTACGCCCCAGCAGTACGTGACGTGGATCAAACCGTTGGCCCCGGTCGCCTTCGACGCTGACGCGAACACGTTGTCTATCGCCGCGCCGAACCGCTTCAAGCTCGACTGGGTCAAGAGCCAGTTTTCCGGCCGCATTTCCGATATGGCCCGCGATTTCTGGCAGGCGCCGGTCGAAGTCCAGTTTGTTCTCGATCCCAAGGCGGGCATGCGCGCGCCGATAGGCGCATCGGGTGCGCCTGCGCCGCGCTCGCCGGCGTCCGCGGTGGTGAACCGCACGGGTGCGGCGGCGGTCGATGCCGCCGTCAGCGCCGTGCAGGCCGCCCAGGCGCAAAAGACCGCCGGCGCGAGTGCCGCAACCGACGATGCCGCCGACCTCGACCTTCCAAGCCTCGACGCACACGAAGCCGCCGCCGCGCGCCGCACTTGGCGTCCGGGCTCCGGCGGCGCGCAGGGCAACCCCGAATCGGACTCGATGTACGAGCGCTCGAAGCTCAACCCGGTGCTGACGTTCGACAACTTCGTCACCGGCAAGGCGAACCAGCTCGCGCGTGCAGCGGCGATCCAGGTCGCGGACAACCCCGGCATCTCCTACAACCCACTCTTCCTTTACGGCGGCGTGGGCCTCGGCAAGACTCACCTGATCCACGCGATCGGCAACCAATTGCTGATGGACAAGGCGGGCGCGCGGATTCGCTACATCCATGCGGAACAGTACGTGTCCGACGTCGTGAAGGCGTACCAGCGCAAAGCGTTCGACGACTTCAAGCGCTACTACCACTCGCTCGACCTGCTGCTCATCGACGATATTCAGTTCTTCTCGGGCAAGTCGCGCACGCAAGAGGAATTCTTCTACGCGTTCGAGGCGCTCGTCGCGAACAAGGCGCAGGTGATCATCACGAGCGATACGTATCCGAAGGAAATTTCGGGTATCGACGATCGCTTGATCTCGCGCTTCGACTCCGGCTTGACGGTGGCAATCGAGCCGCCCGAACTGGAGATGCGCGTCGCGATTCTGATGCGCAAGGCGGCGTCCGAGGGCGTGAGCTTGTCGGAAGACGTCGCGTTCTTCGTCGCGAAGCATCTGCGCTCGAACGTGCGCGAACTCGAAGGCGCGTTGCGCAAGATCCTCGCGTACTCGAAGTTCCACGGCCGCGAGATCTCGATCGAGCTGACGAAAGAAGCGCTAAAAGATCTGCTGACCGTTCAGAACCGGCAGATTTCGGTCGAAAACATTCAGAAGACGGTCGCCGATTTTTACAACATCAAAGTCGCCGACATGTATTCGAAGAAGCGTCCGGCGAACATCGCGCGGCCGCGGCAGATCGCGATGTATCTCGCAAAGGAATTGACGCAGAAGAGCTTGCCGGAGATCGGCGAGCTGTTCGGCGGGCGCGATCACACCACGGTGCTGCACGCGGTGCGCAAGATCGCCGACGAACGCAGCAAGGACGCGCAGTTGAATCACGAGTTGCACGTGCTCGAGCAAACGTTGAAGGGATAAACCGCCCGTTCCCTGAAATCGGGTATTGGGACATCTGTTTGTTTCGCGAAACGACCCAATCTTAAGGGAGCGGTTCCGTTTTCAGGCACAATATAGGTTTAACCGTCCAGCGGCCGCGGGCGGGTTTTGAGATTCTCCAGACAAATTCGACCGATTGGTCGAATGAGGCGCTGGACGGGTACGAAACAGAAAGCGGCGAGACGCGGCGGTGCGTGGGCGGGGGCGCCGGCGCCGCGCGATGAAAGGACCCAGCAGGACCCAGCAGGACCAAGCAGGAAGTCACCAAAGCTGCCGAGCGAGGCGCGCAGGCCGTCACATCAACGAAGGAACCCTATGCAACTGGTCAAGACCGAACGAGATAACCTCCTTAGGCCGCTGCAAACCGTAAGCGGCATAGTCGAACGCCGCCACACGTTGCCGATCCTCGCCAATCTGCTGATCACCAAGAACGGCCCCGACGTGTCGTTCTTGTCCACGGACCTCGAACTCCAGATCACCACCCGCGCCGATTTCGGCGTCGGCGGCGAATCGGTCGCCACCACGGTGGCGGCGCGCAAGCTGCTCGACATCCTGCGCGCGATGCCCGACGGCCAAGTGAGCCTGACCCTCTCCGATAAACGCCTGACCGTGCAATCCGGCAAGAGCCGCTTTGCCCTTCAGACGCTTGCCGCAGACGAGTTCCCGACCGTGGCCCAGGCCAAGGACTTCGGCGCGAACCTGTCGGTTCCGCAGAAGACCTTCCGCCAGCTGCTCGGCATGGTGCACTTCGCTATGGCCCAGCAGGACATCCGCTACTACCTGAACGGGATGCTGCTCGTCGTGGACGGCGGCACGCTGATGGCGGTCGCCACCGATGGCCACCGGCTCGCGTTCTCGTCGATGAAGATTGACGGCGATTTCCCGCGGCAGGAAGTGATCATTCCGCGCAAGACGATTCTCGAACTGCAGCGCCTGCTCGAAGACATCGATGACACGCTGAAGATCGACATCGCGCCCACGCAGGTCAAGTTCACGTTCGGCCAGGTCGAGCTGGTGTCGAAGCTCGTCGAAGGCAAGTTCCCCGACTTCCAGCGCGTGATCCCGAAGTCGCACAAGAACACGTTCCTGATCGGCCGTGACGAACTGCAGCGTTCGCTGCAGCGCGCGGCGATTCTCACGTCCGATAAGTTCAAGGGCGTGCGCTGCATCATCGAGCCCGGCCAGCTCAAGATCATGTCGACCAACGCGGATCAGGAAGAGGCGCAGGAAGAACTGGAAATCGCCTATCAGGGCGATGTCATCGACATGGGGTTCAACGTCACGTATCTGCTCGACGTGCTCGCGAACCTGAAGGTCGACATGCTGCAAGTGAGCGTCGGCGACGCGAGCTCCAGTGCCCTCATCACCATTCCCGAGAACGACGAGTTCAAGTATGTGGTGATGCCAATGCGCATCTGACGCGGCCAACAATAAAAAGACACCAAGGGGCGCAGCGCCCCTTTGGCGTTTTTATGGCGAATCGAGAGTGCGGCAACACGCCCTTTTGACAGCGCCCGAGATGTCCCGAGCAGTAACACAGCAGTGAATGCAGAACCGGAAAAATCCCATGAGTGAACAGCAAAATACGCAACCCGACAACAGCTACGGCGCCTCGTCCATCCAGATCCTCGAAGGTCTGGAGGCGGTGCGCAAGCGGCCGGGGATGTACATCGGCGACACGTCGGACGGCACCGGCCTGCATCACCTTGTATTCGAAGTGCTCGACAACTCCATCGACGAAGCGCTCGCTGGGCACTGCAACGACATCCACGTGATCATCCACGCGGACAACTCCATCTCCGTCGCCGACAACGGTCGCGGCATCCCGACCGACGTCAAGATGGACGACAAGCACGACCCGAAGCGCAGCGCCGCCGAAATCGTGATGACCGAGCTGCACGCTGGCGGCAAGTTCGACCAGAACAGCTACAAGGTGTCGGGCGGCCTGCACGGCGTAGGCGTGTCGTGCGTGAACGCGCTGTCCAGCTGGCTGCGCCTCACGGTGCGCCGCAACGGCAAGAAGCACTTCATGGAATTCAACCGCGGCGTCGTGCAGAACCGCGTGCTCGAGGAAAGGAACGGTGAACAGACTTCGCCGATGCTGGTGACCGGCGACACCGAAAACCGCGGCACCGAAGTGCATTTCATGGCCGACGTGACGATTTTCGGCACCGTCGAATATCACTACGACATTCTCGCCAAGCGGATTCGCGAGCTGTCGTTCCTCAATAACGGCGTGCGGATTCGCCTGACCGACCAGCGTTCGGGCAAGGAAGACGATTTCGCGTTTGTCGGCGGCGTGAAGGGCTTTGTCGAGTACATCAACAAGACGAAGACCGTGCTGCATCCGACGATTTTTCATATAGTCGGCGAGAAGGACGGCGTGGGCGTCGAAGTGGCGATGCAGTGGAACGACAGCTACAACGAGAACGTCCTGTGCTTCACGAACAATATCCCGCAGCGTGATGGCGGGACGCACTTGACCGGCCTGCGCGCGGCGATGACGCGCGTCATCAACAAGTACATCATCGATCATGAGATCGCGAAGAAGGCAAAGGTCGAGACCTCCGGCGACGACATGCGCGAAGGCCTTTCGTGCGTGCTGTCCGTGAAGGTGCCCGAGCCTAAGTTCAGCTCGCAGACGAAGGACAAGCTGGTGTCGTCGGAAGTGCGCGCGCCGGTCGAGGAAGTGCTTGCCAAGGCGCTGGAGGAGTTTCTGCTCGAGACGCCGAACGACGCGAAGATCATCTGCGGGAAGATCGTCGACGCGGCGCGTGCGCGCGATGCGGCGCGCAAGGCGCGCGAGATGACGCGGCGCAAGGGCGTGCTCGATGGCGTCGGCTTGCCGGGCAAGCTCGCGGATTGCCAGGAGAAGGACCCGGCGAAGTCGGAGATCTATATCGTCGAGGGCGACTCGGCGGGCGGCTCGGCCAAGCAAGGGCGCGACCGCAAGTTCCAGGCGATTCTGCCGCTGCGCGGCAAGGTGCTGAACGTCGAGAAGGCGCGCTACGACAAGCTGCTGTCGTCCGAGCAGATCGTGACGCTGATTACCGCGCTGGGCTGCGGGATCGGCAAGGAGGACTACAACCTCGACAAGCTGCGCTATCACCGCATCATCATCATGACCGACGCGGACGTCGACGGCGCGCACATCCGGACGCTGCTTTTGACGTTCTTCTACCGGCAGATGCCGGAGATGATCGAGCGCGGATACATCTATATCGCGCAGCCGCCGCTTTATAAGGTGAAGGCTGGCAAGGACGAGCGGTATTTGAAGGACTCGGCGGAGTTGAACGCGCACATGCTGCGCTTGGCGCTGCAGGGCTCGGAGCTCGTCGCGAGCGAAGGGGCGGCGCCGATTGCCGGAGACGCGCTCGGTGAGCTGGCACGGTCGTATTTGCTCGCGCAGGCGGTGGTGGAGCGCTTGAGCCGGCTCTATGACGAGAACTCGCTCGAAGCGGTGATGGATGGCGTGGCGATCGATCTGTCGAGCGAGGCGTCGACGGAGGCTTCGGCCAAGGCTTTGCAAGCGGCGCTGCGCAATGACCCGCTTAAGCCCGAGGTCAGCGTGTATCCGATGTATGACGCGGTGCGTGAGCTGCGTTCGCTGCGAGTCGAGCGGCGGCATCACGGCAACGTGAAGGTTTCCGTCATCGATGAGGAGTTCTTGCTGACGGCGGATTATCAGCAGCTTTTGAATACGGCTAATACGTTCAAGGGGCTGATTGGCGCTGGGGCGTTGATCAAGCGCGGTGAGCGGAGCATGGCTGTCGGCGACTTCAAGAGCGCGATGAAGTGGTTGATCGCGGATGCTGAGCGGAATGTTTCCAAGCAGCGCTATAAGGGGCTTGGGGAGATGAACCCCGGGCAGCTTTGGGAGACGACGATGGATCCGACTGTTCGGCGTTTGCTGCGCGTGCAGATCGAGGATGCGATTGCGGCCGATGGGATCTTTACGACGCTGATGGGCGATGAGGTGGAGCCTCGGCGGGCGTTTATCGAGTCGAATGCGTTGCGGGCGGGGAATATTGATGTTTGAGGTGTGATGTAGATAGCCTCAAAAGCTGAGAAAAACGGACCCATAAGTTGAGAGACTTATGGGTCTTTTCTATTGGTAGCTTGGGTTTGTCGAGGATCCGTGCCTGGCCCACGACGGCGAATGCCATTACAGCAACGTGCGCCCTAGTGATCGAACACGAACCAATAGTTCACTGCTCGTCGTCATCATCGTCGCGATGCTTGTACCAGCCTCTATGCCGGCCGTTGTCGTGCCATCGACGCTCTTCCCAGTATCCGCCCGGATAGCCGTAAACGACCGGTGCTGGCGCGTAGACTACGGGCGGACGCGCTTCGTAGACAACCGGAGGCGGTGGTGCTTCGTAGACAACGGGAGGCGGCGCCACATAGACAGGTGCCGGAGCACCGAGATAAACGCCAACGTCCACGTGGGCCAGAGCAGCACTGGACGCACACGCGGCAGATATTCCCAACACGGACAAAATGAATGCGCGTTTCATGATGCTCTCTGTACAAATCCGGCAGTTTGCCAAGGCGGTCCGGTACATCCACCGAATTTCCATCGTAGAAGGGCGACAGCCGGACAGGTGAAACCGGCGCGTCTCTCCCGTAACCGTTTGTAAACGAAACCGGGGGGCGCCCGCCAATCCGCATCGCGTCTGCTCGAGCCGTTTTATCGCATACCCGGCACATCGCCAGCCGCGCGAAGCGTTGCCCAATTCGCCAGTGGCGCTCAGACGCTATCCGATGTTGTCCGGGAAATGCACTCGCGCATGAGGGCATCTATGAAGCGCTCAGCGATTCGCCATATGCGTGCACATGCTCGCCAACCTGAACCGGCGGCTGCGTGTCGTAGTTGAAGTTTCGATAGCTGCCGTCCTGCATTCTGACCTGCACTTGATACGTGGTTGCCTTGCGTACGGCGTGTTCGATGCCGTTACCGGCAAGCCCGCCTCCCACGGCTCCCGCTATGGTTGCCAGAACGCGACCGCGTCCTTGGCCAACCTGGTTGCCCAGCAACCCGCCTGCGACCGCCCCGCCGACTGCGCCAAGCCCCGTGGTCGGCTCTGGCGACTGCACTGCGTTGATGGAGACCACCTCGCCTGAATTGGGGTCGACCGCAACGGGGCGAGGCGCGGCAGGTTGGGCGGCTTCCCGGTATGTGTCGTCGTTCGCATACCTGGGCGCCGACGCAGACGCATTGCGATAGTGGTGGTGAACATGTGATTCGCTCGTCGCGGTAGCGGGTAGGTCTTGCTGCTCGGAAGACAGATGCGCAGAACTGAGTGGCGCACTAGCAGGCTGTCCGACGACCGCCGCGGTTTGAGCCAGCGGCGCGGTTACCGCGTGAGACGACGGAAGGAGGCCGGTCATTGCGGCAATGCCGGTGGCACTGGCGAGCATGACGGCAACGGCGGCTCCCGCAACCAGGGGATGAATGCGGTTACGTTGGGGCAAATCGGAGGGGAGGTTCGAGTTCATGGCTGGCTCCGTGGTGGTTGCCTGCAAGAACGCTGGCACCATCGAACCAGTGCACCCGACAACTGTGAGATTTGTAAGCAACTGTAGTCTTCGACCGTCCGGAAGGCTTCTGCTGGTCGCGTCGAACTGATTTCACTCGCTCGCGGAATTCATTGAAATCTGTCTACAGGTGCTGACGCAGCTGAGTTGACGTTGCTTTCCCGAGGGCGCCGGATAGATTCCGGCGCCCTTTTTCTTTGCCGTGGCGACTACCGCCAACCGCACGTGCGGCGAATAACTTCTACACTGGAATAACACGCTTCCGTACCCGTTTACTCGTCGCGGCGGCGCGTATCTGATCCACCGTCGACGCGGGCATTGCGTTGCTCCAAGCGCCCCTTCCCGGCTCCCCGAGTTCCGCCTGCCCAGCGCGCCCCCACCCCGTCGCCGCATTTCCAAAAGGACGCCAATCATGATCAAGACCTTGCTTTGCATCGCCGCCTGCGTAATCCCCGTCACCTCATTTGCCGAGGCGCCCAAAATGGCGAACGGCATGATGGTCGACAGCAGCGGTATGACGCTCTACATGTTCGATAAGGACACCGTGCCCGGAAAGAGCGCCTGCACGGGCGGTTGCGCAACGCTGTGGCCCGCGGCCATGGCCGATTCGTCCGATCAGGCGAGCGGCGACTGGAGTTTCGTTCCCACGGCCGACGGCAAGAACCAATGGGCTTACAAGGGGCATCCGCTCTACCGCTACTCCAAAGACAAGCAGCCCGGCGAAAAGAACGGCGATGGCTTCAAGGATCTGTGGCACGTCGTAAAACCTTGAATCCCACACGCAGCAGTTGGAGCGGCGCGCAAGACACCGGATTGCGAACGCCGAGCTCGCTGGGCGCGAGCCAGATCGATCCGCTGCACGACGCGCCCGCGCCCGCGTCGCACTGGGCAAACCCGCCCGAGCTGTATCTTGACCAGGACCCAACAAACCAGTGGTTCAAGCATGACCACATGGCTAGCCAACATCATCCTCGTCCTCCACGCGCTCCTCGCGCTCTTCATCGTGCTCGCCCTTCCCGCGATCTGGATTGGCGCGGCTGCTAACTGGCAATGGGTCCGTGATCGCCGCTTCCGACTCACGCATCTTCTCTTGATCTGCGTGGTTTCACTGCTCTCCGTAGTCGGCATCGCCTGCCCTCTAACCGTGCTTGAAGACTGGCTGCGCCACGGCACGATCGGAAGCGAAGGCTTCATCCAGCACTGGGTGAGCCGCCTGCTCTACTACGACTTACCGATGTGGGTCTTCACGCTCGCCTACGTCCTCTTCGCCTTGCTGGTGCTGCTGACATGGCGTCTGATCCCGCCAAGGCGGCACAGATAATCAAGGTACGTAATCGCACGCACTACTCACCTTGCGCACCGCTCGCCTCCATGAGCCGAGCGGCCGCGCGCTTTGCGCGTGCCGCTTCACGCGGCCTTTGCGTCTCGCTATAGAGCCGGCTCAAATTGTCGAGCGTGCGCGCCTCATCTTGCCGGTAAGCGACAGGATCGGCGCGCGACAACCCTTTATAGAGCCAAAGCGCGTGCCGGTACGCGCCTTCCGCTTCGTGCGGCCGCTTGGTCCGGCTAAACAGCACGCCAAGGTTGTTAAAGGTGCGAGCTTCATCCGGCTGATAGGTGACCGGGTTGCCACGAGCGAGCGACTGATAGATCTGCAAGGCATTCAAGTAAGCCTGCTGCGCTTCTTTCGGCCGATCTTGGATTCGATAGAGCACGCCGAGATTGCTGAGCGTGCGCGCCAGATCGGGGCGGTATTGCGCAGGCGTTTCGTGCGCGAGCTGCTGGCGAATCGCAACCGCTTCCAGATAAGCATGCTCGGCCTCGGGCAATCGCTGCATGCCGCTATACAGATTGCCGAGGTTGTTGAGCGTGCGCGCCAGCGCCGGACGATAAGCGGCCGGATTCTCGCGCACCAGTTGGCGCTGGATGTCGAGCGCCTCGCGATACGCTTGCTCCGCCTCGCTCGCCCGCTGAGTCGCATCGTAGAGGATGCCCAAATCGTTCAGTGTGTTCGCGACATCGGGCTGGTACGCGCCAGGATCGCGCGCCGCGAGTGCGCGGTCCAGCTTCAATGCTTCGCCGTACGCGTCCGTCGCATCCTTCATGTGCTGCGAATCGCGATAGAGGATGCCGAGATTGTCGAAGGTTTCGGCGACGGCCGGCCCGTACGTTTCCGGATGGGCGTGCGCGAGCGTCCAATAGGCTTCGAGCGTGTGCAGGTAGGCGCCTTCCGCTTGCTCCGGCTCCTTCAAGTCGACATAGAGATGGCCGAGCTTGTCGAGCGTGCGTGCGATCTGCGGTTGCCATTGCGCGGAGTTGTCTTCGGCGAGCGTTTGCTCGCGCAACAGCAGCGCGCGAAACACCGTCTCCGCGAGTTCGAACTGCTGCAACGCGCGAAGCGTGTCGCCGTACGCGGCCATGATCTCCGTGTCGTCGGGCTGCAGGACGTACGCGACCTGCAGATACTTGAGCGCGTTCTGCGGGGCAAAGCGCAACAGCTCGATGACGGCCGCTTCGTATAGACGGCCGGCTTGGATCTCGCCGGACCCTTGCCCGCCGGTGAGCAGCGCTTCGAGCACGCTCGAGGCGCGCGTGAGGTCGATCTGCTCGATGGCCTCGTCGACCTGCAATTCGCGAGGGTCCGGGCTGCGGGTGATCGTCGTCCTGCGCAGCAGTTCGCGATAGCGCTCGTTCCAAAGCCGCGCCTCGGCGACGAGATCCGTTTCCGAATGCAGCTTGCTCTTGGCAGCGAGGATTTCGATCAGGGGTTCGACGTTGGCGAAGATCGCTTCCGTCGAGCCTGCTTTGCGGTTCGCTTGCGTCTGTGCGCCGAGCAGCATCTCGTTGACGGCCTTCGCAAGCGATACCCGCTGAGCGCTCGACAGCGCTCCGCTGGACGCGATCCGATTCAACGCGGAAGTCAGGCGCTTGAGCGTCGCGGCAGGCACCCCGCAGTCGGTATGCACCTCGAAGCCACGCGCGAAGTTCGCCTCGGAAAGCGCGGGCGTGCACGTGCTCACTGCCGCAGCGGCGCGGCAATCATCGCAAGCCCATGCGATTGCGACGACGACTGCCAATACCGACAAAGTCACGCGCGTCATCATTTCGCCACGCTCGCAGGTTCGTTTCAAACCGGGCTTGCTTCACAATGCCCGGCTTGCCAAGTCCGCGCGCAAAGAAAGTCGTTGGGACACTCCACAGCGTACCGCTTTCGTCAGTCGATTTAAAACGCGCGCGTCAATCGTATGTTCAGTAACGAACTTAGCCGCGGGGCGTTTCATTGACCTATCGTCAGAAGTGACACATATTGATTCGTACAAATACGCTCGCCCGACTGTGCGTTCGATGTGCAATACCAATGACGAACGTAAGCACTGCTCCGGATCGAGATCAATGAGGCCACTTGCACGCCTTCTCGCAGCGTGCCACGAGTGAGGCATCCGGCGATGCAGACCGAAGCGACGTCGAGCACTGCGGTTCCCATGCCATGCAGTCATTGTGGCGCAGCGTTGCCCGAGCATGTCGCCGTTTGCCCGCAATGCGGGGCGAACGTGCTGCTCGAAGTACTTCCCGCAGCCGAGCTGGTGCCGCCTCCCACGCTAGTGCCCGCGCGCATCCTGCGCCCGGTCCCGACGACGATCGATCAAGCAGGAACCATACTCACGGCGCCGCCGCGCATTGCGCAGAACGATTTGAACGGCGCCAGGCGTTGGGGCATGAGCCGTGGCGCAGCGATCCTGTTGTTCGGTTTCGCGATTGCGTTTGGGACGTACGTGTCGATTACGCAGCGGGATGTAGCGCTCGTGAAGTGGCGCAAGGTGCTCTATCACAACGAGGCACCTGCTTTGCCGCCTGGCATCGGCAACAATTTGCCGGGGCCGCCGACGTCGGTGCCGCTTGTCGCGCTGGTCGAACGCGAGATCGAGAACACGCGGGCTGAAGACGCGAGGGATGCGCAGCTCGCCCAAAATGATCTGACCAAAGAAAGCGCAGCTGCATCGCAGAAACCGGCGGTCGCGGCGGTGCAGAAGCCACGCGTAGCCGCAGCCGCAGTGCCGGCGCCGGTCGCGTCGCCGCCCCATTCGGTGAAGCCGAAAGCGCCTGTCGTCGCGAGCGTCGCGCCGCCAAGCCGCGAGCACGCGAACGATCCGCGCGTTGCCGAAGCGGTGGTCTCTAAGCCGGTGGAAAAGACGATTCCCAAACCGCCGGACAAACCGCTGGTGGTCACTACGGCGAAACCGGCCGCGCCGCCGGTCGCACCTCCGGTGGTTGCTGCGGCGAAACCAGCTGCACCGCCGGCGGGACCGCCGATTGCCAAGGCTGAAGCACCTCAGCCGCAGCCGCGCCCGTCCGTCGCAACCGAACCGAGTGTCGACGCGATCCAACGCGCGGCGCAAGCCTGCGACAAGGAAGATGGGACGGGCTGTATCCATCGCCAGTTGACGAAGCCCGAGAACCTCGACCGCATTGAAAAAGCTGAACAAACCGCGGTGCTCAATGCGAGCAGCGCCGAACCGAAAGCGCCGGTGCGCGAACGCGTGACGCGTGGGACGGTTCGCGCGGCAGCGCCTGCTTCGGCGGCTGCGCTTCACGCGGCCGCGCCCGCTTCGGCACCGACGCTTCGCGCGGCCGCACCCACCGCCGCACCGGCGCTTCATGCAGCACCGCCAGCGGCGGCATCGGCTCCCTCCGCCGCGCCGACGCTTTTCGATGCCGCGCGTAAAGTCGTGGGGCCGGAGTCCGCTGCATCCGCAGTGCGCGAATCGGCGGTAGGTCCCGCAGGCGAGTCGCCCTCGCCCAAGGCCGCGCCCGCAGCCGTCCCCCCTCAGCGCTTTGCGGCGCTGACCGAAGACATCAACCGCTTATACCGCGGTCATTGACGGCAAACCCGAGCAGCCGGAAAACCCGTCTACTTCAACGGCAGGCAGATATCGGTCAGCAACTCGGCGGGCGGCGTGTTGCGTGGATTGTTCAAATACTCCTCGAACGCCGGCGCATCTGCGGCTTCCCGGCCGGACTGCGGAAGCCACTCGCCATAGAGCCATTGGTAGGCGGCAGCCATGTCCGCATACGGGCCCTGGTGGCGCAGCACGGCGTACTGTCCGCCGGGGATTGCCGTCAGCGAAAGCGGCGCGGCGATCTCACTGGGCGCCGCGAGCACCGCGCCCGCCTTCGAACGCAGTGCCGCCTCCGCCACCGCACTGGGGTCGTCGTAAAAGATCCCCACCGCATGCTGGATCGACCCGAGCAGATTGTTGGAAGCGAGCCAGCCGAACAGCGTGTCGAACGCCTTGCCGATCTGCATGTACGAGCCGGTGTGATCGACGGTCACAGCCTGCATGGCAGGCACTTCCCGAATTTCCACTTCACGCATGACCATGGGATCGCCTCCTGATTCCTGTGGTTGAAAACGCCGGTGCGTGCCGTTCTTGCGGTACTGCGCCGGCGGCATGCCGAACACCGCGCTGAACGTGCGCGTGAACGCCTGCAGGCTGCCGTAGCCGGCGCTTTGGGCGATCTTGTCGATGGGCATCGACCCTTTCGCGAGGTAGCCCGCCGCGCGATGCAGCCGCAAGCGCCGTACGGTGGCCGCGATCGTCTCGCCGTACATCGCCTGATAGACCCGGTGCCAGTGATAGGGCGACAGGCAGGCAATATCCGCGAGCCGGTTCAGGTCGAGCTCGTCGTCGAGATGGTCGTAGATGTAGTCGAGCACGCGTTGAAGGCGGGCTGAATAATCGGCGCGGCTGGCGGGTTGTCTCACGGGAAGCCATTCGTGTCGGGGTGCGTGCAGGCAACATAGCACGGGGCCGTTTGACAAATCTTGCGGAGATTGCGGGCGACCGGCTGCGGGCGACCGGCTGCGGGGGGCCGCCTGCGGCAGTTCTTTCATCGAGCTTTCGCGGGTCTCGTTAAATTTGCCGAATTTCGATAACACCTCGATTTATGACTCTCTAGCATCGATTGGAAGCGTGTCCGTTTGCCATAGAAGTGCACGGGCACATCGGGCGGGAGCGGCCAATAGGGAGTCGTCGATGACAACAAAGTCGAACCAACAGCAAGTCGGTAGCCCGCATGCCGGCAAGATCACGCATCACGAGCTCAAGCAAACGCTCGGCACCTGGCAGCTTTGGGGGATCGCGGTCGGTCTCGTGATTTCCGGCGAGTACTTCGGCTGGAGCTACGGCTGGGCGAGCGCCGGCACGCTCGGATTCGTGATCACCGCGATCTTCATCGCGGCGATGTACACGACGTTCATCTTCAGCTTCACCGAGCTCACCACGTCGATACCCCATGCAGGCGGGCCGTTCGCTTATGCGCGGCAGGCGTTCGGTCCGGTCGGCGGCTATCTCGCGGGCGCGGCGACGCTCGTCGAATTCGTCTTCGCGCCGCCCGCGATCGCACTCGCGATCGGCGCGTATTTGCACGTGCAGTTCCCCGGCCTCGAACCGAAGCACGCGGCGATGGGGGCGTACCTCGTCTTCATGGCGCTCAATATCGTCGGTGTGCAGATCGCGGCCGCGTTCGAGCTGTTCGTCACGCTGCTCGCGATCTTCGAGCTGCTGGTGTTCATGGGCGTCGTGGCGCCGGGCTTCGCGTGGTCGAACTTCACGAAGGGCGGCTGGGCCGGCAGCGATCATTTCAGCCTTGGCGCATTCCACGGCATGTTCGCGGCGATCCCGTTCGCGATCTGGTTCTTCCTCGCGATCGAAGGCGTCGCGATGGCGGCCGAGGAAGCGAAGAATCCGAAGCGCTCGATTCCGATCGCCTACGTCACCGGCATTCTCACGCTCGTCGTGCTCGCGATCGGCGTGATGGTGTTCGCGGGCGCCGCCGGCGATTGGACCAAGCTCGCCAACATCAACGACCCGCTGCCGCAAGCGATGAAATACATCGTCGGCGCGAACAGCGGGTGGATGCACATGCTCGTGTGGCTCGGCCTGTTCGGGCTCGTCGCGTCGTTTCACGGCATCATCCTCGGCTATTCACGGCAGATTTTTGCGCTCGCTCGCGCCGGCTACCTGCCCGAGTGGCTCGCTAAAGTGCACCCGCGCTTCAAGACGCCGCATCGCGCGATCCTCGCGGGCGGCGTGGTGGGCATCGCCGCGATCTACAGCGACGAGCTGATCCAGTTCGGCGGCCAGACGCTCACGGCCAATATCGTGACGATGTCGGTGTTTGGCGCTATCGTGATGTACATCGTCAGCATGCTCGCGCTGTTCAAGCTGCGCCGCACCGAGCCGAACATGGAGCGTCCGTTCAAGGCGCCGTTGTTCCCGTACTTCCCGGCGTTCGCGCTCGTTGCCGCGGCGATTTCGCTCGCGACGATGGTGTACTACAACTTTCTCGTGGCGATCGTGTTCGCGATCTTCCTGGCGCTCGGCTACGTGTATTTCCTGCTCACGCGCCGACAGCGCGAGATGGCAGCACCCGCCGACGCGCTGCTCGAGGAGTGAGCGCGGCTTAGCGCCAGCAGTGCAGCGGCACATGGAGTCAGAGATGAACTACCCCCACGCTCACTATCGTTCGCTGTCGACCGGAGTTGGCGCTTTAGCGCTTACTCCGGTCCCATGCAACGCTCCCCCCGAGGGGGCCGATGCCTTCCTTGGGGCGGAACCGGCGCCCGAAGGAAGTCCCCTTGGGGGGCGGGAGGCATCATGAGCTATTCGGAGACCATCGGCGCGCGGACCTACCGGTTCGCCGACTTGAAGACCCTGCTTGCGAAGGCGAGCCCGCTGCGTTCCGGCGACGAACTCGCCGGCGTCGCGGCGGCGAGCGAGGAGGAGCGTGTCGCGGCGAAGATGGCGCTCGCGCAGGTGCCGCTCGCGACGTTCCTGAACGAAGCGCTGATCCCCTACGAGAGCGACGAGGTCACGCGGCTCATCATCGATACGCATTCGCGCGAGGCGTTCGCGGAGATTTCGCATCTGACGGTCGGCGATTTCCGCAACTGGCTGCTCGCCGATACGACCGATACGGCGGCGCTCACGCGCGTCACCGCGGGGCTCACGCCGGAAATGGTCGCGGCGGTGTCGAAGCTGATGCGCAATCAGGATCTCGTGATCGCCGCGAAGAAGCGTCCGGTGATCACGCGCTTTCGCAACACGGTTGGCTTGCCGGGACATATGTCGGTGCGCCTGCAGCCGAACCATCCGACCGACGACGTGAAAGGCATCGCCGCGTCGATGCTCGACGGCCTGATGTACGGCTGCGGCGACGCCATGGTCGGCATCAACCCCGCCACCGACAGCCTTGCCGCGATCACGACGCTGCTCGCGATGGTCGACGACTTCCGGCAGCGCTACAACGTGCCGACGCAATCGTGCGTGCTCACGCACGTCACGAACACGATTGCCGCGATCGAAAAGGGCGCGCCGGTGGACCTCGTGTTCCAGTCGGTTGCGGGCACCGAGAAGGCGAACGCAGGCTTCGGCATCACGCTCGCTTTGCTGCAAGAGGCGTATGACGCGGCGCTGTCGTTGAAGCGCGGCACCGTGGGCGACAACGTGATGTATTTCGAAACGGGCCAGGGCAGCGCGCTGTCGGCGAATGCGCATCATGGCGTCGATCAGCAGACGTGCGAAGTGCGCGCCTATGCGGTCGCGCGGCACTACAACCCGTTTCTCACGAACACGGTGGTCGGCTTCATCGGACCGGAATATCTGTACGACGGCAAGCAGATCATCCGCGCGGGCCTCGAAGACCACTTCTGCGGCAAGCTGCTCGGCGTGCCGATGGGCTGCGATATCTGCTACACGAACCATGCCGAAGCCGATCAGGACGACATGGACAACCTGCTGACGCTGCTTGGCGTCGCGGGCATCAACTTCATCATGGGTGTGCCGGGCGCCGACGACGTGATGCTCAACTACCAGAGCACCTCGTTTCATGACGCGCTCTACGTACGCGACGTGCTGGGCCTGCGGCGTGCGCCCGAGTTCGAGGATTGGCTCGAAGCGATGCAGATTGCGGATGCGCGCGGCGTGCTGCTGCCGGCGTCGCCTAGGCAGCCGTTGCTCGCCGGTGTTAGCGAATGGATGGGCGTGGAATGAACGATTTCCTCGAAAAGAATCCGTGGAATGCGCTGCGGCAGTTCACGCAGGCGCGCATCGCGTTGGGCCGCGCCGGCAACAGCCTGCCGACCGCGCCGTTGCTCGCGTTCAACCTGTCTCATGCGCAGGCGCGCGATGCCGTTCACCATCAGCTCGATGCGGACGTGCTGCACAAGCAACTGCAGGACGCGGGGTTCAGCACGCTCGACGTGCACAGCGCCGCACCCGATCGCGCGCACTATTTGCGGCGGCCTGACCTGGGGCGGCGTTTGTCGGATGAGAGCCGCGAAGCGCTACAGCAGTTGTCGCTCGATCCGGCTGAAGTCGTATTCGTGATTGGCGATGGCTTGTCGGCGTTTGCCGCCTCGCGTCAGTCGTTGCCATTGCTACAGGCGGTCACGAAGCGGATGAGCGATTGGCGCATCGGCCCGGTCGTCGTCGCGCGACAGGCGCGTGTTGCGCTTGGCGACGAGATCGGCGAGATCTTGCGCGCGAAGCTCGTGGTGATGCTGATCGGCGAACGGCCGGGGCTCAGCTCGCCCGATAGTCTCGGCATCTATTTGACGTATGGGCCGAAAGTCGGCACGGCGGACTCGCTGCGCAACTGCATTTCGAATGTGCGGCCGGAAGGCTTGAGCTACGAAGCGGCTGCGCACAAGCTGCACTATTTGCTTACGCATGCGCGAAGGCTGGGGCTGACAGGCGTCGGCCTGAAGGACGACAGTGATGCGCTGCTCGACGCGGCTGCGCAGGTGCAACCGCGTGCGATCGAAGACGGCGATGAACATTCGGCTCGCGACGCCGCGGGGCGGCTTGCGGATCTTGGCGGTAGCCAACCCGGTATCAAAGGCGCGCCGCGTCGTCGTCAGGATGTCGAATGACTATCGTCGACAGTTGCATCACCCGCCTGCATGCTCAACCGGATGCGCTTCAAGCCACGCATTCTCAGCGTCGTCATAAAGCCGCGAGCGTGTGAGAAACCTGAGACCCGTCGGCCGCTCCAGCGAGAACATGCCGCCGTTGCCCGGCACCACATCGATGATCAATTGCGTGTGCTGCCAGTACTCGAACTGCGACTCGCTCATATAAAACGGCACGCCGCCGATCTCGCCTAGCTTCACATCCGAGCCACCCACCAGGAACTCGTTCGCCGGAAAGCACATCGGCGCGCTGCCGTCGCAGCAGCCGCCCGATTGATGAAAGATCACCGGACCATGCTCTGCGACGAGCTTTGCAATCAGCGCGACAGCCGCTTCTGTGGCGATCACGCGCTGCACTGCCTGTTCGTCTGTCATCCCGAGTCCTCCTTGAAACGGCAAGCGCGAACGAATCGAAATCTCCGATTCGTTCGCGCCGATTAAGACCAACCGCGATTAGAAAAATCCAAGCGGCTTGTCGCTATAGCTGACGAGCAGGTTCTTCGTCTGCTGATAGTGGTCGAGCATCATCTTGTGCGTCTCGCGGCCGATGCCCGATTGCTTGTAGCCGCCGAACGCCGCGTGCGCCGGGTAGGCGTGATAGCAATTGGTCCACACGCGGCCCGCTTGGATGTTGCGCCCGAAGCGATATGCGCGATTGCCGTCGCGCGTCCACACGCCCGCGCCCAAGCCGTAGAGCGTGTCGTTCGCGATTTCGAGCGCTTCTTCCTCGGTCTTGAACGTCGTCACCGACAGTACCGGCCCGAAGATCTCTTCCTGGAAGATGCGCATCTTGTTGTGGCCGCGGAACACGGTCGGCTTCACGTAGTAGCCGTTGGCGAGCTCGCCGCCCTGCTGGTTGCGCTCGCCGCCGGCGAGACACTGCGCGCCTTCTTCCTTGCCGAGCTTGATGTACGAGAGGATCTTCTCCAACTGCTCGCTCGATGCCTGCGCGCCGATCATCGTCTTCGGATCGAGCGGATGGCCTTGCTGGATCGCAGCGACGCGCTTCAAAGCGCGCTCGATGAAGCGGTCGTAGATCTTCTCCTCGACGATCGCACGCGACGGACACGTGCACACCTCGCCCTGATTCAGCGCGAACATCGTGAAGCCTTCGAGCGCTTTGTCGAAGTAGCTGTCGTCGCGATCCATGACGTCGGCGAAGAAGATGTTCGGGCTCTTGCCGCCGAGTTCGAGCGTGACCGGAATGAGGTTCTGGCTCGCGTACTGCATGATGAGGCGGCCGGTCGTCGTCTCGCCGGTGAACGCGATCTTCGCGATGCGCTTGTTCGTCGCGAGCGGCTTGCCCGCTTCAAGGCCGAATCCGTTGACCACGTTCAGCACGCCCGGCGGCAGCAAGTCCTGAATCAATTCCATCAAGACCAGGATCGAAGCGGGCGTCTGCTCCGCGGGCTTCAGCACGACGCAGTTGCCTGCGGCGAGCGCGGGAGCCACCTTCCACGACGCCATCAGAATGGGGAAGTTCCAAGGGATGATCTGGCCGACCACGCCAAGCGGCTCGTGGAAGTGATAGGCGACCGTATCGTCGTCGACCTCGCCGATCGAGCCTTCCTGCGCGCGGATGCAGCCTGCGAAGTAGCGGAAGTGGTCGATCGCGAGCGGGATGTCGGCGGCCATCGTTTCGCGCAGCGGCTTGCCGTTGTCGATCGATTCGGCTACGGCGAGGCGCGTCAGATTCGCCTCCATGCGCTCGGCGATCTTGTTGAGGATGTTCGCGCGATCGGTGGTCGAGGTTTTTGCCCAGCCGGTTTTGGCGCGATGCGCGGCGTCGAGCGCGAGTTCGATGTCGGCCTCGCGCGAGCGCGGGATCGACGTGAACGGCTCGCCCGTCACCGGCGAGATGTTGTCGAAGTACTCGTTGCCGACCGGCTTCACCCATTCGCCGCCGATGAAATTGCCGTACTGCTTTTTGTACGGGTATTCGGTGTTCAGAAACTGCATCTCCGCATGATTCATTTGTGTGCTCCTCGCATATCGAATGGATGCTGCTAGTGCCGTCGCAATCGCGGCTGCCCTGTTTAGCGGCACGTCGCTTACGCCAAAAGCGTGCCAAGGGCGGGAGGATGCCCATTCGCCGTGCTTGAGCCGCGCGATCGCATCGATGGAGTAGTTCGCGCGCTGTTCAGTCTGTGGCGGCGAGGTGTCACGATTCGGCGCAGCGAAGTGTGCGCTGTTCAGATATGGAGCAATGACGTGGGAAGCGCGAGGCAATCTCGCGGGCAGCGATCATCGGCATAGGATTTGCGTTCGTTGCAGCGGTATGACGACCGATACTTTTTCCCTCCGTGTCGAAGGCCCGTGTGCGTCGTCGAGCGATGGCGTGCGAGCCGTGCGCGTGCGTACCGCGCACGATGCGGACGAGCAGGCGCGTAATCTCGTCGACTGGCACCAGACCTACGATCAACTGATGCCCGGCCCATTCACCGGCACGCTGACCGAGTTGCCGCTCGATCGCATGCAGGTGTTTTGCGAAACGACGAGCCATACGCTGCGGCAAACGTGCGAAGTGCCGGCGGATGCTTACTGGTTCGGCATTCCGGGGGGCGGGGGATCAGCCGCGCGCGATAACACCGCGCGCATAGACGCGAACCCGATCACACCTGACGCGCTCGCATTCCGCCCCGGCGGCATCGAGTTCGAGCTAGTGACACCCGAGCAGTTCGCGATCTACGGCGTGGTCGTCAAAGGGGACGTGCTGCGGCGCCATGCAAGCGAGGTCGAGCGGATCGATTTCGACGAGTCCCTTCAAGCGCTGCCGCAGCGCGCGGTCATCGCGATGGGCGCGGCGCGTATCGAACGGCTTCGCGCTGCGCTTGGGCAAATGCTCGACGGCGCGCGCACCAGCCACGCGCCGTCGTCCAATGTCGCGCGCGATAGTTTGCAGGCGTTGGTGCTGGCGTCGCTGTTCGATCTCTCCTTGCAGCCGCGAAGCGAGGCGGCGCTTCCGGCGAAGCCTCGCCGGCAGTGGATCGTCTCGCAGGCGCGCGACTATGTGCTCGCGAACCGTGCGCGTCCGGTCGGCGTACCGGAACTGTGCGAGCAACTGCACGTTAGCCGCCGCACGCTGCAGTACTGCTTCCAGGACGTGCTCGGCATGGCGCCCGCGACGTTCCTGCGCACGATTCGCTTGAACGGCGCACGCCGCGATTTGAGCAGCAACGCATCGGGCGGCGCGCTTACGGTGCAGGATGTCGCCGCCGCCTGGGGCTTCTGGCATCTGAGCCAGTTCGCGACCGACTACAAGAGGCTCTTTGGCAAGCGGCCGTCGGATTCGCTGCGCGAGCGGAAGGCCGCGTAGGGACGGGGCTTCCGCGTCCCATTTTTCTGTCTGCCACGCTTTGTGCCGCCTCGCCGGATGACCGCGCCGATCTCTCTGCGCGCGTGATGCCTCTTGCCCTCGCTCTCTCGCTCGACCTTTTCAAACTTTGTATTGAGAACGATTAATCGGCGCGCCGTGACGCGGCGTTGTCTTCGTATTGCCGTTTGGTGGCGGGAATTTGATTTTATTTAGAGACGGTCGCTATGGATTATTGCGAGTGCGGCCTCTCCATTATGAGATAAACGCGCGCTTTAGGATTGATCTCATTGACTTTTTTGACGTGTGGCAAGCGTTGCGTTTCAAAAAGATTTTGAGTTATTGACTAAACGACATGGCTTAATCGGAAATCTCCGGAAAGCTGTATATTTGCCCGTCGCGCAATTCAGGGCCTATGACGAGTTCGATTTTTCGCCTATTTCGATCAGGAACATCACGACGTGTCTCAATTCAACGATAGCCAAGGATCCGGTACGCCCAGCACCGCTGTGGACAGCCGCGTCCGCCACCGTTCGGGCGGCGGTCCGAAGACGGAAGCCATCGTGGTTTCGGGACGCGAGGTATCCGCGAAATCGAGGTCGTCGGAACCCTTCCAGGAGCGTCTCGCGAAAGTGCAGGCAGCCCGCAATCCGCTTAGGGAGGCGTCGCGCGTCCTGCTGCGGGCGCACGCGGATATGCCAGAAGGGCTGCGCTCCGAGGCGGAAATCGCCGCGTTCGCGGCCGTGCTCGTGGAAGAGCTGCGGACCTTCGAATCGCTGTGCGTGGCGGCCGGCATCCGCCGCGATCACATGATCGGCGCCCGCTACTGCCTTTGCACCGCGCTCGACGAAGCGGCGCTGCAAACGGACTGGGGCAAGCGAGCCGAGGGCGCCGCCGCATGGAGCGCGCGGAGCCTGACCGCCGCCTTCGGCGATGACGACGAGGGCGGCCAAAAGATCTACGTGCTGATCGGTTATCTGATCACTGATACGCCGACACACCTGCCCCTGCTCGAAGTCATCTACCGGCTGCTCAGCTGCGGCTTCGAGGGCCGATACCGGCTCGACGAGGCCGAGCGCGAGAAGCACGAGACGCTGCGCAAACGGCTCTACGAGGAAATCGCGGCGCAGCGCGGTTGCGCTGAGCCGCTCGATCTCTTCACGAGCGAGCCTGCAGCGGCGAACGGCGCGCGCGAGTCGTCGCTCGAGCTTCCGCTGTGGATCACGGCGGCGATGCTGTCGGCGATCCTGCTCGGCACGTTCGGCTATTTCCGGCACGAGCTGAGCGAGCAAACGGCCCGCATTCGCGATCAGTTCTCCGTCATTGAGCGGGCGATACCCCAGTCCGCCGGGTCTGCTGCGTCATGAAGAAACACGGGCCGTCACAGGACGCCGCGGCTGACGTTGCCGAACAGCAGGCAACGCCGCGCGCCGCGCATCGGCATGAGCAGCACGAGAGGGCAAAGGCCGAGGCGGTCATTGCGGATCTGCTCAAGCGGATGGGCCGGCGAGCGAGCGGGATTCGGGGGCTGTTTCAACGCCGCCGCCGCTTGTACGACGCCCCTTGGTACATCGTGCTCGGCTCGCGCGCTTCGGGGAAAACGAGCGCCGTGCTGAACGCGGGCCTGTCGATTCCGCTTGCCGAGCAAAAACTGCAACTGCTCGCGGCGCACGGTGAAGGCGCGAATTCGCTGGAATGCTGGCTCGCCGACGATGCCGTGCTGATCGACACGCCGGGTGACTACGTGACCCGCGACGGCTCGGAAAGCGGCGCGCGCGCGACGGCAGAATGGCGCGGCCTCCTCGATGTCTTGCGCAAGACTCGATCGCTTGCGCCGGTCAATGGCGCATTGCTGACCGTCGACATGGCCGTTCTGCTCGACGACGACGAGGAGGCGCGCAAGACCGAGGCGGCGGCATTGCGCGTGCGTCTCGACGAGCTCCGCAACGCGTTGCGCGTGGATTTTCCGGTGTACCTGCTGGTCACGAAGATCGATCAGTTGCCGGGGTTCGAAGCGTATTTCGGCGGCTTGCCGCCGGAGCTTCGCGCCCGGACGTGGGGCTTCGCGCTGGCTCATGCCGCTCAGCAGGCAAGCACCAAAGAAAGCCCCCCGACGCGCTGCGCGGCGCAGCTCGGCTTGCTCGCCGAGCGTCTGGCGGACGATGTGGATGCCCGTCTCCATGAGGAAGGCGATGCGCTCACGCGGCGCAAGCTCATCGCGCTGGCGACGGAGTTCGCGGCATTGACGCCGCGTCTCGAGCAGTTGATCGCAGACGTGTTCGCCGATTCGGGAGACGGCGAGCACGCCGATACCGCGCTGCGTGGCGTGTATTTCAGCAGCGCGGCGCAGACGGGCCGCGAGGTGGCCGCGGAGCGGCAGACGCTCGTACGGAGCTTCGCTGAGCGGCATGGGCTGGACGCCGCCGCGCCCGAGTTGCCGCGCGCCGCCAGGAGGCCCTATTTTCTTCGCGATCTGTTCCAGCAAGTCATCTTTCCGGACGCCGGTCTCGTGCTGCCCGACGATCGCGCGGAACGCCGCCGGCGCGTGCGGAGCGTCGGCGCGCACATCTCGGTTGCGCTGCTGTTCGCAGGGCTCGGCGCCGGCCTCTGGACCAGCTTCGACCATAACCGCGCCTATCTCGATGCGACCGAAAGCAAGGCCCGGCATCTGGCGGCGCGTGTCGAGCAGACTTACAAGGCGCCTGACGCCGATGCCATCCCCGCGATCCTGGCCGACGCCCGGGCGCTGACGGCTTATCCCGGGCTCGATCTCGCAGGTCCGGCGATCGGCTACCGCTTCGGTCTCTACACGCCCGGCGCGCTGGTGCCGGACAGCCGGCGCGTCTACGCCGCGCTGGAAGACAAGCTGTTGCTGCCGCGGATCGTCCGCCGCCAGGAGGCCGTGATTGCGCAGGCCATCGCCGAGCACGACGCCAAGACGGCTTACGACGCGCTGCGCGTCTACCTGATGCTCCACGACAAGTCGAAGTTCAACGCCGGCGACGTCAAGGCGTGGGTGCTCGGCGACGAGTCCGCGCACGGCGACACGGCCGAGTCCGCCGGGTCTGCCGAGCCCGGCGCGCGCGCCGCGATGGCGGCGCATATCGAGGCGCTGCTCTCCGGCGCGCGCCTCGTCCAATCGCCGCTGCCCCGCAACGACGCGCTGATCCGGCAGGCACGCGCCTTCCTAGATGGCTCCAACGCTACGCAGCGCCTTTACGCGCGCGCGAAAGCGGCGATGCTGAAAGCGGCCCCCGGCGATTTCACTTTGCTCGGCGCGGTGGGGCCGCACGCGGGAGAAGTCTTCACGCGCGCGAGCGGTGCGCCGCTTTCGAGCGGCGTGCCCGGTCTTTTCACCTACGACGGCTATCACACGCTGTTCGACAAGCGCCTGCCGGAATTCGTCCAGCTGGCCCGCGACGACGACACCTGGGTCGTGGGCCACGCGTCGCCGGCCGGCAAGCCGAGCGCCAAGGGGCATGCCGACGATCCGCTGACTAACGCGATCCGCATGCAATACCTCGACGAGTACGCGCAGGCGTGGCAAGCGTTTCTCGCCGACATTCGCCCGGCGAGCGGCTCGAACCCCGCATTCGGGCTGCCCGCGCTGCGCGGTCTCGCGGCGCCGGATTCGCCGCTGGTCCGCCTGGCTCGCGCCGCTGTGCATGAAACCACGCTCACACAGCCGGCGTCAGCGCTCGGTCAGGGCGGCGCGAAAGCTGCATCCGGCTCAAGCTCGCCGCTCGACACGAGCCCCAAGGCGCGGATGGAGCGCGATCTCGTCGACAGCCGCTTTGCCGCACTGCGCGACTTCGTGACCGGCAGCGCCGATGCGCCGAGCGCCAAGCGAGGCGCGGCCGCACCGCCGGTCAAAACCGGGCTCGACGGTCTCACGAAGCTGTTGAACGACTACGCCCTCTCGCTGACCGTCGCCCAAAGCGCGCTCGAGAGCAGCACCCTGCCGCCGCCCGACGGCACGGCGGCGCGCCTGAAGATGACAGCCGCTGCGATGCCCGCGCCGTTCAGCGCGGTCCTGCTCGATCTGGCGGCGCAGGGCTCGCAGGAGATCAACCGGGGGATCGGCCGTCTGCTCTCGCAGCAAGTGTCGGCGGCAGTCGGCGACAGTTGCCGGCGGATGGTCGACGGTAACTACCCGTTTGCGCCGGACAGCGCGAACGATATCTCCAGCGCCGACTTCACGCGCCTCTTTGCGCAGGGCGGCATCTTCGACGGCTTCTTCACAAAGAAGCTCGCATCGCTCGTCGATACGTCAACGCAGCCCTGGCGCTACAAAACGCTGCCAGGCGCGGACGAACCCGTGCCGGGGCCGGATCTCGAACCGTTCCAGCACGCCAAGGCGATCCGCGACGCGTTCTTCGACGCAGCGGGCCAGAAGCTTCAGACGTGGACAGGGGAGATTCGCGTGCCCGAGCTCGATCCGAACGCGACGAGCCTGATGATCGATATCGACGGGCAAACGATGCGCTATGAGCATGGTCCGGTCGAGCCTCTGACGTTGAGCTGGCCGGGGCCCCGCGGCGGCGTGCATGCGCTGGTCGCCGCCGACCCTGGGATTGGGCCAAACAGCTCGACTATCGAGGCGAACGGTCCTTGGGCGCTGATGCGGCTGGTGCACAAAGGGCGCGTCATTCCCGCGGCTGCGCCGGGGCGCGCGCGCGTGGTATTCGATTTTGAAGGACGGCCGGCGGTGCTCGATATCACGAGCACGGGTGGTACCAGCGTCTCCAGCTTGCTGGCGAGCGACTTGCTGACGAACTTCCGGTGCCCGGGTCCTCCTCCGATACCGGCATTCGGTAAATTCAGCACGTTCAGCATCGACGACACGGGTCCGCCGCCTGGACTGCCGCCCGGATTGCCGCCGCCGCTACCGCCCGAGGCAGGCGGTTCCCGCTGATTCAGTCGGACGCGCGCTGCGCGTCCTTCGTCAGCGCATCGTCGAAATCGTCTTCCCAGTATTCGTTTTCGCGGCGCGCGTCACCTGTGCGCGCCGCTTCGAGCTTGCGCAACTCCACGCGCCGGATCTTTCCCGAGATCGTCTTCGGTAGATCGTAGAACTCGATGCGCCGAACCCGCTTGTACGCGGCGAGCTTCTGCGCGGCGAAGCGCAGGATATCGCTCGCTAGTTCGCGCGTCGGCGTGTAGCCCGTACGCAAGGCGATGAACGCTTTCGGCGTGGCGGCCCGCAGCGGGTCCGGGCTCGGCACGACCGCCGCCTCGGCGATCGCCGGATGCTCGATCAGCACGCTCTCCAGCTCGAACGGGCTGATGCGGTAATCGGAGGCTTTGAACACGTCGTCGGCGCGTCCGACGTAGGTGTAGTAGCC
Organism: Trinickia camelliae; assembly: GCF_053525655.1. NCBI lineage: Bacteria > Pseudomonadati > Pseudomonadota > Betaproteobacteria > Burkholderiales > Burkholderiaceae > Trinickia > Trinickia camelliae. The sequence continues at coordinate 86,589 of NZ_JBCHAA010000003.1, read as the reverse complement.
GTCGGCGTCGCGCTGCGCGATGTCGCCCGTGCGGTAGAGGCCGCCATGCATGACGTGCTCGGTCTTCGCGGGATCGTCGACGTAGCCGTCCATCAAGCCGAGCGGCCGCGGATCGAGCACGAGCGACAGCTCGCCTTCGTCGGCCGGCTGGTCGTCATGATCGAGCAGTGCGATGCGGTAGCCCGGCAGCGGCCGGCCCATCGAGCCCGCTTTGAGCGGCTGGCCCGGCGAGTTGCCGATTTGCGCGGTGGTCTCGGTCTGGCCAAAGCCGTCGCGCAGCGTCAGCTTCCACGCCTTTTTCACTCGCTCGATGATCTCGGGATTCAGCGGCTCGCCGGCACCGACTACTTCGCGCAGTTTCACCGGATACGACGCGAGGTCTTCCTGAATCAGCATGCGCCAGACCGTCGGCGGCGCGCACAGCGTCGTGATGCCGTGGGCGACGAGCGTCTCCAGCGTCGCCTTCGCGTTGAAGCGCGCGGCGTTGCTGACGAACACGGTCGCGCCCGCATTCCATGGCGCGAACACGCTGCTCCACGCATGTTTCGCCCAGCCTGGCGAGCTGATGTTCCAGTGGACGTCGCCGGGCTTCAGGCCGATCCAGAACATCGTCGACAAATGGCCGACCGGGTAGCTCTGGTGACTATGCATCACGAGCTTCGGACGGCTCGTCGTGCCCGACGTGAAATAGAGCAGCATCGGGTCGGTCGCGAGCGTGCGCTCGTCGTGCGTGTAGCACGGGCTCTGATCGAAGGCGTCCGCGTAGCGATGCCAACCGGCCGGGGCTGGGTCGTGCGCCGTGCCGTCGCCATGCGTGACCGCGATGCGCGTGACCGATGCATCGACGTCTGCAAATTTTTCCGCCGCGCCGGCCGTCGCGATCACATGCTTGACCTCGCCGCGCGTCATCCGGTCGGCGATATCGGCTGGGGTGAGCAGAAGCGTGGCGGGAGTCGTCACGGCGCCGAGCTTGATCGCCGCGAGCATCACTTCCCACAGCGCCGGCTCGTTTGGCAGCATCAGGAGCACACGGTCGCCGCGTGCGACGCCCACGCTGCGCAAATAGTTGGCGACCTGATTCGAGCGCGCGGACAACTCCGCGAACGTGAGCTTCTGTTCGCTGCCATCGTCTTCGACGACCCACAGCGCTGGCTCATGATTATTGTGCGCGTAGAGGTCGAACCAATCGAGCGCCCAATTGAACTCGATCAGCGCGGGCCATTTGAAGTCGCGATATGCGGTGTCGTAGTCCTCGCGATGGCGCAGCAGGAATTCGCGCGCCTGCAGAAAGGATTGCGAATCAGCCATGGCTCCTCTCCCCGTCGTCGATGTGGACCTGCTTTTCGGGCCTGCCGCTTGCGCGTGCAGGCCCTTACGGCCGCAGCATGAATCAGTCCCGCGCGATGTGGCGTCCTGCTTCGCGAGCGATTGCCTACTGTGTCGAAGCGCGGGCCTTGCGGCCTTGCTCGCGAATCTGCTCGAGCGTCGCGGCCGGCGTGCTGACGTCCTTCGGCACGCGCAGCTCGATCAGCGCCGGTAAGCCGCTTGCCATCGAGCGCTCGAGTGCCGGCAGGAAATCCGCGGTGCGCTCGACCGTTTCCCCGTGCGCGCCGAACGAGCGCGCAAAGGCGGCGAAATCGGGGTTCGTGAGACCGGTGCCGTGAGTTCGCTCAGGGTAGTGCCGTTCCTGATGCATACGGATCGTTCCATAGTGCCCGTTGTTGACCACGATGAAAATCACGTTCAGCCCGTACTGCATCGCGGTCGCGAGTTCCTGGCCGGCCATCATGAAGCAGCCGTCGCCGGCGAGCGCGACCACCGCGCGTTCGGGGTACATCGCCTTCGCCGCGATGGCCGCGGGCACGCCGTAGCCCATTGCTCCGCTCGTCGGTGCGAGCTGCGAGCGGTAGTGCCGGTAAGCGAAATGGCGATGGAGCCAGATCGCGTAGTTGCCCGCGCCGTTGGTGACGATCGCGTCGTTCGGCAGCCGCGCGCGTAGCTGCGCCATGATCTCGCCGAGCTGCACGTCGCCGAGCATCGGGCGCGGCTTGCGCCATTCCAGATAGGCCGCGTGGGCGTCTTCGGCGCTGCCGGCCCATGCGGGCGTGGTGCGCGGTTCGAGCGCCGCGAGCGCGGCGGCGATCTCCGGCATGCCGGAGACGACCGGCAGATCGGCCGCATACACGCGCCCCAGTTCTTCCGCGCCCTGATGCACGTGGACGAGTGTTTGCTTCGTCTTCGGGATGTCGAGCAGCGTGTAGCCGCCGGTGGTCGCTTCGCCGAGACGCGGGCCGATCACGAGCAACAGGTCGGCCTCGCGGATGCGAGCGCCGAGCGCCGGATTCACGCCTAGCCCGACGTCGCCCGCGTAGTTCGGATGCTCGTTGTCGATCGTGTCCTGATAGCGGAACGCGCAGCCGATCGGCAGCTGCCACTTTTCGACAAAGCGGCGCAGGTCCGCGCACGCGGATGACGTCCAGCCGCTGCCGCCGGCGATGACCATCGGCCGCTTCGCGTGTTCGAGCAAGTCGCGCAGCTTGTCGATCTGTTGAGAAGCGGGGGACGCGGCGACACGCTGGAACGCAGGCGCGGCAGGCATCGCCGGGCACGGATCGGACAGCATGTCCTCGGGCAGCGCGAGCACGACCGGCCCCGGCCGTCCGGCGCACGCCGTATGAAACGCGTGACTCAGGTATTCGGGGATGCGGCGCGCGTCGTCGATCTGCGCGACCCATTTCGCCATCTGGCCGAACATGCGGCGGTAGTCGATCTCCTGGAACGCTTCGCGGTCGAGATGCTCGCGCGCGCATTGGCCGATGAGGAGGATCATCGGCGTCGAATCCTGGAACGCGGTGTGCACGCCGATCGACGCGTGCGTCGCGCCCGGCCCGCGCGTGACGAGCGCGACGCCGGGGCGCCCGGTCAGCTTGCCCGTCGCCTCGGCCATGTTGGCCGCGGCGGCCTCGTGGCGGCAGACGATCGTCTGGATGCGTTCGGTTTCATCGTGAAGCGAATCGAGCACGGCGAGAAAGCTCTCGCCCGGCACGCAGAACACTCGGTCGACGCTGTGCGTGAGCAACGCATCAACTATGAGGCGCGCACCTGTCACGGTGGCGGAATCGGCGACATTCGGCATTGCGCGGGGTCCTCCTGGCTGGTCGGGAATGGTGGGTTGGTTTGTCGAGCACAGGTTGGGACAGCTTACGCCGAGTGGTAGGGCTCGACTACTGAGGGGGCTTGTTCAAAGACGTGCGCGTCACGATGAGAATAGTAACGTTTGACGTTAATAACGCAATTCGTTACTATTTTGGTCATGATCACATCGTTCAAATGTCGTGACACGGAAGCGCTCTTCAACGGCAGGCGGGTTGCTCGCTTTGCCAACATCGAAGGAGTTGCCATGCGCAAGCTGCAGCAGCTGCACGCTGCGGCTGATTTGGACTTTTTGAAGATTCCGCCAGGAAATCAACTCGAAGCGCTGAAGCGGGATCGGTTGGGACAGTACAGCATCCGCGTCAACAGTCAGTGGCGCGTGTGCTTCAAGTTCTCAAGCGGCAATGCGACGGACGTTGAGATCGTCGATTATCACTAACCCATTACCAGGAGAAACCTATGGCACGCGAAGTTCCGCTGGCGACGCCCGGCGAAATTCTGGCGCTCGAATGGCTAGAGCCGATGGGCATTACGCAATATGCCTTGGCCAAGGCAATCGATGTACCGCCACGTCGCATCAATGAAATCATCAAGCATGGCCGCTCGATCACGGCCGATACGGCCGTGCGGCTGGGCGCTTTCTTTGGTGTCGATCCGCAGAGCTGGATGAACCTCCAGACGCACTACGACACCGAAATGGCGAAGGAGAAGATCGGCGCGGAGAAGATCGCGGCGATTCGGCAACATGCAGTTGCCGCTTAACGCTTTCGCAGAGCGCGCACGATAAACCGTCTTATTCGGTACCCCTAGTGCGAGGGAACAAAGCCCGCTGAGTGAAAGCTCGCGGGCTTTGTTCGTTCATAGCTGCGCGTTCGTCATTGCGGAGGGCAACCGACAAAGGCCGTCCTTCAATCTATTGTTGCGCCGTCAGCACTCGACAATATTCACCGCCAACCCGCCCCGCGACGTCTCCTTGTACTTCGTCTTCATATCCGCGCCGGTCTCGCGCATCGTCTTGATGACCGAATCGAGCGACACGTAGTGGCTGCCGTCGCCACGCAGCGCCATGCGCGCCGCGTTGACGGCCTTCACTGAGGCCATTGCATTGCGTTCGATGCACGGAATCTGCACCATCCCGCCGACCGGGTCGCAGGTCAGCCCGAGGTTGTGCTCCATGCCGATTTCGGCGGCGTTCTCGACCTGCCTCGGCGTGCCGCCCATCACGGCCGCGAGCGCGCCCGCCGCCATCGAGCACGCGACGCCCACTTCACCCTGGCATCCCACTTCCGCGCCCGAGATCGACGCGTTCAGTTTGTACAGAATTCCAATCGCCGCCGCCGTCAGCAGGAAGTCGATCACGCCCTGCTCGTTCGCCCCCGGCATGAAGCGCGTGTAGTAATGCAGCACGGCGGGAATGATCCCCGCTGCGCCGTTGGTCGGCGCCGTGACGACTCGCCCGCCCGCGGCGTTCTCCTCATTGACGGCGATCGCATAGAGGTTGATCCAGTCGACCATCGACAGCGGATCGCGCAGCGCCTGTTCCGGATTGCCCGACAGCGTCCGATAAAGCTGCGGCGCGCGGCGCTTGACCTGGAACGGGCCGGGCAGCGTGCCGTCGGCGTCGGGGTTGCCGATCCCGCAGCCGCGCGCGACGCACGATTGCATCACGCCCCATATCTTGAGCAACCCGGCGCGCGTTTCTTCTTCGGTGTGCCACGCGCGCTCGTTTTCCCACATCAGCTGCGCGATGGACTTGCCCGTCGATTCGCAGAGCGCGAGCAGTTCGTTGCCGGTGCTGAACGCGTTCGGCAACTGGCCGGCTGCCTGCAGTACCTTCGTATTCGGCGCGCCCGCCGTCACGACGAAGCCGCCGCCCACCGACAGATACGTCGATTCGCGCAGCGGCGCGCCCGCCGCATCGAACGCGTAGAGCTTCATTCCGTTCGGATGCTCCGGCAACGCCTGCCGGTAGAACGAGATGTGCTCCTTCGGCACGAACGACACGCTGTGCGTGCCCCCGAGCGCGAGCGTGCGCGAAGTGCGCACCGCTTCGAGACGCGTGGCGATCGTCTCGGGATCGACGGTGTCGGGCGCATCGCCCATCAGGCCCAGCATCACGCCGCGGTCGGTGCCGTGGCCCTTGCCGGTCGCGCCGAGCGAGCCGTACAAGTCGACCTTGACCGACGCCGTGGCAGCGAGCAGCCCGTCCCGCTCGAGCCCTTGGACGAACATCAGCGCCGCGCGCATCGGACCGACCGTATGCGAGCTCGACGGCCCTATCCCAATTTTGAAGAGATCGAAAACGCTGACTGCCATGACTGCTCCTGGTGTTACTGATGTATGTAAATTGCTCAGCGCGCCGGCAACGGCAGGCAGACTGCGAGCCATGCCGGCGGCGTGGGCGACAACCGCAGCGCGACCGGCGTATAGCGGCCGTTCAGTCGCGCTGCGAGGTAAAAGAGTTCGGTGGCGTTCTTCGGGTCCCATTCGCCCGAATAGCCGGGCAGGCCCGCCTCGCGGCGCTTGGCGTCGAAGGCGACGTTCGAATGCACGAATTCCTCGTGCGTCTTCGTGCCGAGCGCGTAGGGCGTCAGCCAGTTGAGCGCGTCGGCGAGCGTGGCGCCGTTGGGCGCGCGCTCCGGCAGCCAGTTGCGGTTGTGGCGGCGCGCAGCGAGCGCGGCCGTCACGAGCGGCTGCAAGTCGTAGGTCACGTAGTGCAGTGCGTCGCGCTCCGTGAAATCGAAGGTCGAGCCGTCCGGCGCGATGTTGTCGCCGATGTGCTCGATGAAAAGACGCTGCGCAGCGTTGATCATTTTGCGGTCGTCGAGCGTAAACGCACTCATGGCTATGAGTTTGACGCGATGACTCTGCCAATTGTTGCGAAAAGTACCCGTCAGCGGGCGCGGCTGGGCATCGATTTGCGCAATGTAGCCGTTTGCCAGTTTCGCAATAAACGCGCCTGTCGCGTTGCGCGTTTTTACGGGCAGCGCGCTCGCGGTCAGGTCGTACGCGAGGATCAATCCTTCGAAATGCGTCTCGTCGATCGGATTGAAGCTCGGCTTGTAGGTGGTCGCCCACGCGTACAGGAAACGGTCGACGAGCTTCAGATAGCGGTCGTCGCTCGTCGCGCGCCACGCGAGCGCGGCGTTGCGCATCAGGTCCAGATCCTTTTCCGCGTCGACACTCTGATCGTAGATGCCTTCGTGCGGCAGCGTGCCTTCGGTATGCAGCCGTTCGAGCGGCTTCGGCTGGTCGTTCAGACGCGCCTGTACGTTTTTCACGAGCGCTTGCACGCCCGGGTCGGCGTTCGTGCGCTCGCTCGTTTGCAGCGCGGGCGCCGCGCAGAAATTCATTGCCGCGCGGGCGGCTTGCAGCGGCGCTGCCAGCGCCGCGCAGGCGAGGAGCAGCGTCGCAAGCGGCGCGCCGGCTCGTTGGTTCAACAGCAATCGCGTTCCGTGCCTTGTCATCGTTTGCACCTTTCGCACCATGCGGAACTCCTTCGTTGGTTCGATTTCGGTGTCAGATGTTATCTGGTCTTCACTGCACACGGCAAAGACGACGCAAGCCGCACGAAGCGGCTTGCGTCTTTTGGTCACGCTGCCAAGCCCGGCCCGGCGGATGCCTGCCCCATTACTCGTAATCGGCGATCGGCACGCACGAGCAGAACAGGTTGCGGTCGCCATACGCGTTGTCCGCGCGGCCGACCGGCGGCCAGTACTTGCGCGTCACGAGAGACGGCAGCGGATACGCCGCCGTTTCACGCGAATATCCATGCGCCCACTCGTTCGCGACGACGACAGCGGCCGTGTGCGGCGCGTGCTTGAGCGGGTTGTCCTCGCGGTCGGCGCGGCCTTCCTCGACGGCGCGGATTTCCTCGCGGATCGCGATCATCGCTTCGATGAAGCGGTCGAGCTCTTCCTTCGATTCCGACTCGGTCGGCTCGACCATCAGCGTGCCCGGCACCGGGAAGCTCATGGTCGGCGCGTGGAAGCCGTAGTCGGCGAGGCGCTTGGCGACGTCGTCGACCTGGATGCCGCTCGAATCCTTGATCGGACGCAGGTCGAGAATGCACTCGTGCGCGACGAGCCCGCCGGGGCCCGAGTAGAGCACCGGGTAGTGCGGCGCGAGCTTCTTCGCAACGTAGTTCGCGTTGAGGATCGCGGTTTCGGTCGCGGCGGTGAGGTTCTTCGCGCCCATCATCGCGATGTACATCCACGAGATCGGCAGGATCGACGCCGAGCCGTACGGCGCCGCCGACACTGCGCCGATGCCGTTCGCTTCGCGCTTGTAGCCGGTGGAGCACTGGTTCGGCAGGAACTGCGCGAGATGCGCGCCGACTGCGACCGGACCGACACCCGGTCCGCCGCCGCCGTGCGGAATGCAGAACGTCTTGTGCAGGTTCAGGTGCGAGACGTCGCCGCCGAACTGGCCGGGCGCGGTCAAACCGACCATCGCGTTCATGTTCGCGCCGTCGACATACACCTGGCCGCCGTGCGCATGCACGATCTCGCAGATTTCGCGGACGTTCTGCTCGAACACGCCGTGCGTCGACGGGTAGGTGATCATGATCGCGGCGAGTTGCTTCGAATGCTGCTCGGCCTTCGCTTTCAGGTCTTCGATATCGACGTTGCCCTGCGCATCGCACGCGACGACGACGACCTTCATCCCCGCCATATGGGCGGAGGCCGGGTTCGTGCCGTGCGCGGACGCCGGGATCAGGCAGACGTCGCGATGGCCTTCACCGCGCGACGCGTGGTACGCGTGGATGATCAAGAGACCGGCGTACTCGCCCTGCGAACCGGCGTTCGGCTGCAGCGACACGGCCGCATAGCCGGTCGCGGCGACGAGCATCTGTTCGAGCTGGTCGATCATCTCGCGGTAGCCGACGGTCTGCTCGGCGGGCGCGAACGGGTGGATCTGGCCAAATTCGGGCCACGTCACCGGCAGCATTTCCGACGTCGCGTTGAGCTTCATCGTGCACGAGCCGAGCGGGATCATCGAGCGGTCGAGCGCGAGGTCCTTGTCGGCGAGGCCGCGCAGGTAGCGCAGCAGCTCGGTTTCGGAGTGGTGGCGGTTGAAGACGTGGTGCGTGAGGTAGGCGCTCGTGCGGACGAGCGACGCCGGCACCGACGTCGCGCCTTGAGCGCTTGCGTTGGTGAGCGCGGTATCGAGTGCATCGACGTGCGGTACGTCGATCGCACCGGCTGCTTGCGCGAATACGGCGAGCAGGTCGGCGAGATCCGAGCGCTTGGTCGTTTCGTCGACCGATACGCCCACGCGCGTCGCGCTCACGCGGCGCAGGTTGATGCCCTTCGCCTTCGCGGCGTCATGGACGGCGGATGTCTGCGCGCCGGTCTCGATCGTGAGCGTGTCGAAGAACGTTTCGTTCGCGAGCGTGTAGCCGAGCTGCTTGACGCCGGCGGCGAGCAGCTCGGCGATGCGGTTCACGCGCAGTGCAATCGTTTTCAGTCCGTGCGGGCCGTGATAGACCGCGTACATGCTCGCCATGATCGCGAGCAGCGCCTGCGCGGTACACACGTTCGACGTCGCCTTCTCGCGGCGGATGTGCTGTTCGCGCGTTTGCAGCGCAAGACGCAGCGCGGGGTTGCCTTGCGCGTCGACGGTCACGCCGACGAGACGGCCCGGCATCTGGCGCTTGAATTCGTCGCGCACGGCGAGGTACGCCGCGTGCGGGCCGCCGAAGCCGACCGGCACGCCGAAGCGCTGCGAGTTGCCGACGGCCACGTCCGCGCCCCATTCGCCCGGGGGCGTGAGCATCGTCAGAGCCAGCAGATCGGCGGCGACGACCACATGGCCGCCTGCAGCGTGGATCGCTTCGGTGAGTTCGCGGTAGTCGCGCACATCGCCGTTCACGCCCGGGTATTGCAGCAGCACGCCGAACGCGTTCGACGTCGCGGCTTCAGCGGCAGGGCCGACCTTCACTTCGATGCCGACCGGCTTCGCGCGCGTTTGAACGACTTCGATGGTTTGCGGCAGCACGTCGTCGGCCACGTAGAACACGTTCGACTTCGGCTTGCCGACGCGTTGCAGCAGCGTCATCGCCTCAGCCGCGGCGGTCGCCTCGTCGAGCAGCGACGCGTTCGCCATCGCCAGGCCCGTCAGATCGATCACCATCTGCTGGAAGTTCAGGAGCGCTTCGAGACGCCCTTGCGAGATTTCCGGCTGATACGGCGTGTACGCCGTGTACCAGGCGGGGTTCTCGAGCACGTTGCGCAGGATCACCGCCGGCGTGTGCGCGTTGTAGTAACCCTGGCCGATGTAGGAGCGGAACACCTGGTTCTTGTCCGCGAGCTCGCGCAGCGCGGCGAGCGCTTCCGCCTCGCTCTTCGGCTGCGAGAACGCGCCGAGCGGCAGCGTTTCGGTGCGGCGGATCGTCTGCGGGATCACGGCGTCGATCAGTGCGGCGCGCGATGCGAAGCCGAGTGCTTCGAGCATCTTGTGCTGATCGGCGGCGTCCGGGCCGATGTGCCGCTCGGCGAAGGCGTCATGCACTTCGAGCGCGGCAAGCGAGAGAGGGGTGCGGTTCATCAGACGATCCGGGTGTTCGAGCTTCATGTTTAGGCTTGGCAGGCGCGGCGCAACAATCGCGCCGCGCGGTTCGGGACAAAAAATTACGCGCCGATCGACTTCGTGTAGGCGTCGGCGTCGAGCAGCTTGTCGAGCGAGGCGCCCGCAGCCGGCTTGATCTTGAAGAGCCAGTTGTCGTAGGGGGCGCCGTTGACGGAGTCCGGCGCGTCGGCGACGGCCGAGTTTGCTTCGATGATCTCGCCCGCGACCGGCGCGTAGATATCGGAGGCGGCCTTCACCGATTCGATCACGGCGACGGTGTCGCCGGCCGAGACGGTCTTGCCCAGCTCCTGGACTTCGAAGAAGACGATGTCGCCGAGCGCTTCCTGCGCGTGATCGGTGATGCCGATCGTCAGCGTGCCGTCGGCTTCGGTGCGAACCCATTCGTGCGATTCGGTGTATTTCAGATCGGCCGGGATGCTCATCGGTTGCTCCTGTTATTCATCAATGGCTAAAAAGGGGGGACGTGCGCCGCAAGCGCGGCTACGCAGACGATTACTGGCCGACGAGCACCTTGCCGTTGCGCACGAACGGCAGTTTTACCACGCTTGCGGGAAGGGCTTTATCGCGGATTTGCACGTGGACGATGTCGCCCGGCTGCACGCCCTTCGGCACGCGCGCGAAGGCGATCGATTCCTGCATGGACGGCGAGAACGTGCCGCTCGTGATTTCGCCCTCGCCCTGCGGCGTGACGACTTTCTGATGCGCGCGCAGCACGCCGCCTGCCTTGCCGTTTTCCTTCTGCAGGATCAAGCCGACGAACGACGCTTGCGAGCCCGCCGCTTCGAGCGAGGGGCGGCCGACGAAGTCGCGCGGGGCGGTGAGGTCGACGGTCCAGGCGAGGCCGGCGTCGAGCGGGGAGACGTTGTCGTCCATGTCCTGGCCGTACAGGTTCATGCCGGCTTCGAGGCGCAGGGTGTCGCGCGCGCCGAGGCCGCACGGACGCACGCCTTGGCGCTGCAGCGAGTCCCAGAATTCGCAGACGAAGTTGGCGGGCAGCACAATTTCGAAACCGTCTTCGCCGGTGTAGCCGGTGCGCGCGATCATCAATTCGCCGAACGGCGTGGCTTCGACGATCGCCGCGTTGAACGGCTTCAGGAGTTCGGTGGCGGTGCGTGCGGACGGCGCGACTTGCCACACTTTGTGACGCGCGTTCGGACCTTGCACGGCGACGATCGCCAGATCGCGGCGCGGCGTGATCGTCAGGCCGTAGCTGCCTTCGGTATTGAGCTGGCTGAACCAGGCGATGTCTTTCTCGGCGGTGCCCGCATTGACGACGAGACGGAAGAAGTCTTCGGCGAAGTAGTAGACGATCAGGTCGTCGATCACGCCGCCGTTCGGGTTCAGCAGGCACGAGTAGAGCGCCTTGCCCGGAGTCTGCAATTTGCCGACGTTGTTTGCGATCGCGTGCTCGAAGAACGCGCGCACGCGCTCGCCGCGGAAATCGACGACGCACATATGCGACACGTCGAACATGCCCGCGTCCGTGCGGACGGCGTGATGCTCGTCGATCTGCGAGCCGTAGTTGACGGGCATATCCCAGCCGCCGAAGTCGACCATCCGCGCCTTGAGCGCGCAGTGGGTGGCGTGGAGCGGGGTGTGTTTCAGTTCGGTCATCGGGGCCTCGTCAGGTGTCTCGCGAAAACAAAAAAGGCCATGCGTGTGGACTCACCCTCGCGGCCTTCCGGCTGCAAGCGATGTGGCCCTGCATGACCCCTCTGTCCTCGGTACCTGAGAGATTGCGTCGCCCGGGATAGCTCCCATCGAACGCGCGCCCCTTCGGTGGGCAGCCTGCTTGGGCTTCGAGAAGCCGTTAAGCCGCTGCCGCTCTCCAGAGTGCGAAAAACCGATGCTTCACGTGCTGCCGCAAATCGGCGGTGGAACCGCAGAGAGGCATCCCAAAACTGGCGCCAACTTCGCGGATCATGACGTGTTCAAGCGGGTTTTTCGACGCCGTCGGTCCTTTTGCCTGAGAGTTTGCGGGTGTGCCCCTTCGGCGGCGCGGCCTGATCGGAACCCCAATGGGTACCGGTGGCCAGCGCGCTCTCCCGACGCGTGCGGCGAATGTACGCGAGCGTAAAAGGCTTGTCAAATGAGGCTTGTAGGCGGATTGGGCGGGGCTCGGCGGGCTGGTTGTCTGCATATAAAAAAAGCGGCGGACATCGCGTCCGCCGCCTTTTGCGCACTGCCTGAACTAGAACGTCCGGCTTACTGGCCGATCGCGCGCGCTGCGCCGTCGAGTTCCTCGTTCAGCACGTGCTGCTCGTCGCCCGACAAGCCGCCGCCGCGCGAAGCCGACATGTCGTGTGCTTCCTGGCGGATCACGTCGAGGCGGTGATGCAGCGCGCCACCTTGTGGCGGCGGGTAGTAGCCCTGGTTGACGCGAGTGTCGATGAGACGGCCCAGGTTGTCGATCCGGCCGTTTACTTCCCCGAGGCGCCGCATCGCCATTTCGTGCGGGGTCGGCCCGGGCGGCGGCGCGGACACCTGCGGTTGCTGCACGACGCACGCTGCCAGCGATGCCACCAGTGCGCAGCCAGCGACCGCGCGAATCAAGCGTTGCATTCCATTCTCCTTTGTCTTTTTGCGACGGGCGAAACCGCCGCCGGAAAAACGGCTCGCGAACGCAATACGATGACGCCGCGAGGCGAATATTTTGTAACGGTTCGTTCCTTTCGGAATGTCAGATTGGCTGACGGCCCGGACGCGCGAGGAAAGCCCTCGCATCGTCACTCGTCGATGCCGACGCGTGCGAACGGCAGCCTCCGCCCTTCTTCCGCGCTTTGGTTGGCGAGCTCGATGATCGTCATGACGTCGATCGCGTCTTGCGGCGTGACCGGGAACGGCACGCCGTCGCGGATCGACGCCGCCAGCGAGCCGTAGAAACCGGCGTAGTTGCCGTCTTGCGTCGGCTGCGAATGTTCGACTTCCGCCTCGCCTTGCAGCAGGCGCACCAGGGCCGGCGGGTTGCCCGCGCCGAAATCGACGTCGCCCGGGCGCAGACCGGCCTTGAGCTGGTCTTCCTGCGTGTCGAGTCCGCGCTTCACGTAGCTGCCGAGCGTGCCGTGGATCGCGAAGCGCGGCGGCTCGAGCGCGGCGAGCGCCGTGGCGTGTAGCACGACTTCCTGTTCCGGGTAGCCGAGTTGGATATGCACGTAATCCGGCGCCGTGCCCTGGTCGCGGTGGATTTTCACGGTCGCGTTGACGGTGTCGGGCGCGCCGAACAGCGCAAGCGCCTGGTCGATCAGATGCGGCCCGAGATCGAACAAGAGGCCGCCGCCGCGCGACGCTTCCTCGCGCCAGCGCGCCTTCACGAGCGGACGGAAGCGGTCGAAATGCGATTCGAAGTGCGTGACGCGCCCGAGCTGGCCGCTTTCGAGCAGCGCGCGCACCGTCATGAAGTCGCCGTCCCAGCGGCGGTTGTGGAACGGCGCGAACACAACGTCGTACTTCTTGGCGAGCAGCGCGAGCGTGCGGGCGTCCTCGGCGGTCAGCGTGACCGGCTTGTCGACGACGACGTGCTTGCCCGCTTCGATCGCGCGCGCGGCGAGTTCGAAGTGCGTGTCGTTCGGCGTCGCGATCACGACGCATTCGACCGAGTCGAGCGCGACGAGCTTGTCCAGATCCGCGACGATTTCAGCCGCCGGGTAATCGGCGCGTGCCTGGTCGGGCTGGCTCGTCGCGATCGCCGCCACCTCGGCGTGGCCGCAATGCGCGATGACGGGCGCGTGGAAGGTCTTGCCGGCGTAGCCGTAGCCCATCAAACCGATTTTCAAGGGTGAGGTCATGCGAGCGTCCATCGAATGGCGCGCGCGGCGAGGTGCCGCGCGTAACAGTGGCTATTTTGGCATGGCGGATTCGGCGTGTCCGTGGCGCGCAGTCCGCTGCAACCCATCCGTGTTAACATCGCGCACTTCCTCGTAGCAACTTCATTGGTGGCGCACCGGAATCGTTCCGGGTCCGCGAGCCGCCAACCTTGACCCCTCCACAGACGATGTCCGCAGGTCTAAATCCCGCCCAAAGCGAAGCGGTGCGCTATCTCGACGGTCCGTGTCTCGTGCTCGCCGGCGCCGGCAGCGGCAAGACGCGCGTGATCACCCAGAAAATCGCGCACCTGATCGTCAACAAAGGCTTCGAGCCGCGCCATATCGCCGCCGTCACGTTCACGAACAAGGCCGCGGCGGAAATGCGCGAGCGCGTGGGCAAGCTGCTCGAAGGCCAGACGCTCACGACGCCCGGCAAGGAAGGGCGCAAGGTGCCGGTCAATCAGCTCACGGTCTGCACGTTCCACTCGCTCGGCGTGCAGATCTTGCGGCAGGAGGCCGAGCACGTCGGCTTGAAGCCGCAGTTCTCGATCATGGATTCGGACGACTGCTTCGGGATGATCCAGGAGCAGGTCGGCACGACGGATAAAGGCTTCATCCGCAAGATCCAGACGATCATCTCGCTCTGGAAGAACGGCCTCATCATGCCGGACGAGGCGATGGCGATCGCGTCGAACGAGGACGAGCATCAGGCCGCGATCGTCTACCGGAACTACGTGGCGACGCTGCACGCGTATCAAGCGGTCGATTTCGACGACTTGATCCGCCTGCCTGCGGAGCTGTTCAAGAAGAACGAGCAGGTGCGCGACCGCTGGCAGAACAAGCTGCGCTACCTGCTGATCGACGAGTACCAGGACACCAACGCGTGCCAGTACGAGCTCGTCAAGCTGCTCGCGGGGCCGCGCGCGGCGTTCACGGCAGTTGGCGACGACGATCAGGCGATCTACGGCTGGCGCGGCGCGACCCTCGAAAACCTCGCGCAGCTCGGCAAGGATTTTCCGAAGCTGCACCTGATCAAGCTCGAGCAGAACTACCGCTCGACGGTGCGCATTCTCACCGCCGCGAACAACGTGATCGCGAACAACCCGAAGCTCTTCGAGAAGAAGCTGTGGTCCGAGCACGGGATGGGCGACACGATCACCGTCACGCCCTGCAACGACGAAGAGCACGAGGCGGAATCGGTCGTGTTTCGCCTGTCGGCGCACAAGTTCGAGCGGCGGACTCAGTTCCGCGACTACGCGATCCTCTATCGCGGCAACTTCCAGGCGCGCATCTTCGAGCAGGTGCTGCGGCGCGAGCGGATTCCGTACGTGCTGTCGGGCGGCCAGTCGTTCTTCGACAAGGCCGAGATCAAGGATATCTGCGCCTATCTGCGGCTAGTGGCGAACGCCGACGACGATCCCGCGTTCATCCGCGCGATCACGACGCCGCGGCGCGGTGTCGGCAACACGACGCTCGAAGCGCTCGGCGCGTTTGCGGGGCAGGCGAAGGTGTCGCTGTTCGAGGCCGTGTATATGGGCGGGATCGAAGCGCGCTTGTCGCCGCGGCAGATCGAGCCGCTGCGCGCGTTCTGCGACTTCATGCAGCGCATCACCGATCGCGCCGACAAAGACCCGGCCACGACGCTGCTCGACGATCTCATGGAAGCGATCCACTACGAGGCGTACCTGTACGACGCTTTCGACGAGCGCCAGGCGCAGTCGAAGTGGCAGAACGTGCTCGAATTTCTCGAATGGCTCAAGCGCAAGGGGACGAAGCCCGAGCGCCAAGTCTCGGACGACGGTGAAGGCGAAGAAGCGACCGGCTACGACAACGCCGACGGCCTCGCCGACACCGGCAAGAACCTGCTCGGCCTGATTCAGACGGTCGCGCTGATGTCGATGCTCGAAGGCAAGGAAGACGATCCGGATGCGGTGCGTCTGTCGACGGTGCATGCGTCGAAGGGGCTCGAGTATCCGCACGTGTTTCTGGTGGGAGTCGAGGAAGGGATCATGCCGCACCGCGGCGGCGCGGACGACGAGCCGATCGACGACGCCCGCATCGAAGAAGAGCGGCGCCTGATGTACGTGGCGATCACGCGTGCGCAGCGCAGCCTGCATTTGAACTGGTGCAAGAAGCGCAAGCGGGCGCGCGAGACCGTGGTGTGCGAACCGTCGCGCTTTATTCCGGAGATGGGCCTCGACGAAGCGCCGCCGCCCACGCCGGAAGAAGCGCCGATGTCGCCGAAGGATCGGTTGGCGAGCTTGAAGGCGTTGTTGCAGAAGCCTTAATCGAGAGGCGTCGAGTCACTTCTTGTTTCTTGTCGGCAGCGGCAGACGTAAAAAATCCCTGCGGCGCGAAGCGCACGCAGGGATAAAAACCGGCGTCGCTGGACGCCGATTCGCCGTTCCGTTCGTTACTTCGCCGCGCTGATCATATAGTCGACGGCGGCCTTCACATCCGCATCCGACGCGTTCGAGCCGCCCTTCGGCGGCATGTTGCCCTTGCCGTGCAGCGCGTAGTTGTAGATCACATCCATCGGGTCTTTGAGGCGCGGCGCCCAGGCGTCCTTGTCGCCGAACTTCGGCGCGTTGAGCACGCCCGCCGCGTGACATGCCTGGCAGACCGCCTGATAGAGCGCCTTGCCCGCTTGCGCCGCATCCGCGCTGGGCGCGGCGCCGGCGTTCGCTTGCGGTGCGCTACTGGAGAGCGCGGCGATTGCCGCGGCGGCTTGTGCGCTGGCGGCGCTGACCGCATCTGATTCGGACGCCGCGCCTGCCCCCGACCCCCCTTGCGCCGTAGGAGCGCTGGCCGCAGGAGCGGGCGGATCGGCGAACTGCGCGCCACCGTGGTCGGCCATATAGGCGACGGCGCGGCCGATTTCGTAGTCGCTGTAATCGTCGGGACTCGTGCCCCCGCGCGGCGGCATGGCGTTCTTGCCGGTCAGCGCGGTGTGCCAGAGCGTGTCGAAGCCTTGCGAGATGCGCGGCGCCCAGTCGCCGGCGTTGCCGAATTTCGGCGCGCCCGCGTTGCCGGTCGCGTGACAGGCCGAGCAGACGGCTTGATAGACCTGCTCGCCGGTCTTGTAGACATGCGGGGCGTTCGCGTCGCGGAGATTGAGCTGCGCGATAGGCGCGACGCGCTGGGCGACGGCGGCGTCGGACAAACCGTCCGTGCCGGCGCCGGTGCGGCTCGACTCGTTAACGTAATTGGCGAGAAGAATGATGATGACCACCGGGATGGCAAAGCTCGCGATGATCGCGGCGATGAGCTGCCCAGGTGTTTTGATCGGTGCTCCGTGTGGTGCTTCGCTCATGCTTGTCTCGTCTCCCAAGGTTTTTGTCAGGTGAGCGGTAAAGCGCGACGGCAACGGCAACAACTTGTTCTTGATCAAGCACGGACGATTATATAGGCAACGTTTTGGCGCGGGCGAGCGCAGCACGGGGCTCTTCAGCAGGCGTTTACCCGCAGCGGGAGGAGGCGAACGGTGCAGAAAGATGGCGGAAATGCCGGCAAAAGGCGCCCAACGGGCCGCGCGGTGGACGGTTTGGGCGAAACCGGGTATTCTCTCGGTCTCCTCGCATGCGTGTCGCCCGTTTATGTCCCTTTAAATCGGGTGGCGCCGTCGCTAAAGCGCCCGTAGCTCAATGGATAGAGTACTGCCCTCCGAAGGCAGGGGTTGCTGGTTCGATCCCAGCCGGGCGCGCCAAAAAAACATCTGCAAATCCGTAGCTTCAGAGCGACGCACTGAAAGCGTTTTTGCGCGCGCACGGAATCCCCACGAAAACTGAAGCGACACCAGTGGCGCTGTGTGGCCCGACGGCGGCGGTATTTCGCGCTCCTGCGCCACCATTTCCCAAGTTAGACATCTCCCGCCTTTCGCCGCAATTTCTATTTGAAGGCGATATAGATAATCCTTCGAAGAATGCCGAAAGGATTTCGTATGATTTCTTGTCGCCCCGCAGATTTTCCAACGATCCGAAATTGTAAAATCTAATGGTCAGACAATAAAGTTATTACGAAAAGTTACTAAATATTCCCGTTTGATTGCCGACATTCGTCTTAAGAATTGCGCGAACGAGGCAGTACTTGCCCTGAGAACAAGCGACCAAAACGCCGGATGCGGACTGCGACGAGGGTAGCCGGTGCTTGTGTTGTAAATACGGCGGCATGACCCGCGCAATGACAAAAAAATAACTCTCAAACCGCGGGGCCAAGAATGTTAAATGCAGCAGCCATTATCCGGCTATCGATTCCGACTGATATCGACACCGCCGGACACTTCAGCGGCAAGGCCCGAGGGTCAGTGCCGCACCCTCTACCTGCGTCCGTTGCGACGCAGCGGATGCAATAGCACCGACAACGCAATTCCGCGGAAAAAACACGTCGGATATTCGCGATCGAAATGATCGCTGCGCGTACGCGCAAATCACATCGAATCGGATCTTTAAAGGCGTCGCAAAGCCGCCCTTGAAAAGCTCGGGGAATGCTTTCGCCATGTGTTTGCGCGACGTTCGAATCCGTCCGGAACTCGATTGAGTCGAGCTTTTGCGGCAGCTCGCATTGCCACGAATCGCGGCAAGCGTCTGCCGCTATGCCGCCGCTATTTACAAAACAGCGGCGCAAAAACAGCAACAAGAAAAGTCGATTAAAAAGAAATGAATAAACGATGTCGCGAGCCGGCGTTCATGCGGCTCAGGGGTTGGTTGAAGTCAACGCGCGCGGCGGCGCGACACGATCTAAGAACGCTCGCGCAGATTTGCGGTGCGCTGTTCGTCCTCGCGCATTCATGCGTTTCGCATGCGCAGCTATCGGGTTCTCTCGACGAGCAGGAGCAGCGCCGTCGCGCGCAGCAACAAGAGATCGAGCGCCAGCGCCAATTGCAGGCGCCGAATGTCGACCTCCAGCCGGCGCAAAAGCCCGAGGCGATCGACGATGGCAAGGTGCCCCCCGAGTCCCCCTGCTTCAAAGTCGATCAGTTGGCGATCGAGGTTCCCAAGGGCTTGAGCGATGCCGTGGAAGCGGCTGGCGCTCGCGCGTTGTCGCCGAACCCGCTGTTTCCCGGGGCGCTGACGTTTGCCGTCGACTACCTGCAGCGCTATCGCGGTCAGTGCATCGGGCGCGAGGGCCTCAATTTGATCGTGCATCGACTGTCCGCGCTGATTCTCGCGAAGGGCTACACGACAACGCGCGTGGTAATCGGGGCTCAGGATCTGTCGACGGGCAGGCTCACGCTCGAGCTGATTCCCGGTGTGATCGGCAAGATCCGCTTCGCCGATCCGTCGACCTACGGCACCTGGCGCAATGCGTTTCCAACGCACGCCGGCAACCTGCTGAATCTGCGCGATCTCGAGCAAGGGCTCGAGCAGATGAAGCGCGTGCCGAATCAGGACGTCGACATGCAGATCGTGCCCGGCCAGTCGCCGGGCGAAAGCGATGTCGTGATCACCGTCAAGCGCACGAAGCCGTGGACGCTTGGGCTGAGTCTCGACGACAGCGGCCTCAAATCGACGGGGCAGTTGCAGGCGAGCGCGAACTTCACGCTCAACAATCCGCTCGGCCTCTCTGACATCTTCAACATTGCCTACAACCACGACGCGAACGGCCATCCGGGGCAGTACGGCACGCGCGGCGACAGTGCCTTCTATTCGATTCCGTGGGGCAACTGGTTGTTCACGGCGACGGCCAGCCAGTACCACTACCACCAGCAGATCGCCGGCGCGTTCGCCACGTTCGTCTCGAGCGGCCTTTCGAAGACGTTCGACGTCAAGGCGGAATACCTGTTCTATCGCAATCAGGTACAGAAGAATTCGCTCGAATTCCGCACCGGCAAGTATTTCAGTGAAGCGTTCGTCGACGGTTCGGAGATCGACGTTCAGCACCGCGACAACAGCTACGCGGAAATCGGCTGGGTGCACAAGCACTACTTCGGCGCGGCGCAACTCGACAGCACCGTGGCCTATCGTTGGGGCGTGCCCTGGTTCGGAGCCCAAAGCGATTTGCCGAGCGTTAGTTCGGTCGCCCCGACCTACTACTACCACATCGAAACGCTCGATTCGACGCTGAGCGTGCCGTTCCAAATCGGCCATCTGCCGCTGCGCTACACGGCGACGGTTCGTGCGCAGAATTCGCCGGACATTCTCTTTCCCACGGAGTATTTCTCGATCGGCAGCCGCTACACGGTGCGGGGCTTCGACGGCAACACGATGCTTGCCGCGGAGAAAGGCGTGTTCATGCGCAACGATCTGGAAGTCCCCATCCTGCAGACCGGCCAGACGCTGTACCTCGGCATCGACGGCGGTGAAGTGTTCGGCCCGCAGGCGCAAAACCTGTTGGGCCGGCGGCTCGCCGGCGCCGTGGTGGGTTTGCGCGGCAGTCCCTTCAAGAACGTCTATTACGACGTGTTCCTCGGCGGCCCGCTGTACCAGCCCGCCCAATTTCCCAACCGCTGGCCGGTTGCGGGTTTCAGCGTGAGCTTCCAGCTATGAACCGACACCTCTATCGCGTCATCTTCAACGCGGCCCGTGGACTCCTTATGGCTGTCCAGGAAACCGCGAGCGGCTTGGGCAAGGGACGGACGGCCGGAAGGTCAGGCGCGTCCGCCTCCGCACGCGCCGCGTTGGGCTTTATCGACATGCTGCAGATGCGCGAGCTCGCGTTCGCCGCGTTGTGCGTCTTCGGTATGCAACCGCTGCTGCTGCATGCGCAAGTGGTCGCTTCGCCGGGCGCGTCACCCGCCAATAAACCTGCGGTCGGCGTGACGGCCAACGGCTTGCCGATCGTGCAAATCACGACACCCAACGCAGCAGGCGTGTCGAACAACACGTATTCGAGCTTCAACGTCGGCAAGCCGGGCTTGATTCTCAACAACTCGCCGAGCAACGTCCTCACCCAGCAAGCGGGCTATGTGCAGGGCAACCCGTATCTCTCGTCGGGCAGCGCTCGAATCATCGTGAACCAGGTGGTGGGCGGCGGGGCCAGCCAGCTGCTCGGCTATACCGAAGTGGCGGGCCAGCAGGCGCAGGTGGTCATCGCGAATCCGGCAGGCATCTATTGCAACGGCTGTGGATTCATCAACACGAGCCGCGGCGTGCTCACGACGGGCACGCCCGTGTTCGGCGGCAGCGGCAGTCTCGACGCTTTCCACGTGACGGGCGGACAGATTCAAATCGACGGCGCGGGCATGAACGCGAGCAATGTCGACCAGGTCGACTTGATTGCGCGCAGCGTGCAGATCAACGGCAAGCTTTGGGCGGGCCGTGCGCTCAACGTGGTGACCGGCTCCAACGATGTGCGCTATGACAACCTGAGCGCGCAGGCGCTCTCCCCCGACGGCAACAAGCCGGGCGTGGCGATCGACGTCGCGCAGCTCGGCGGGATGTACGCGGGCAAGATCATGCTTGTCGGTACCGAGGCGGGCGTCGGGGTCAACAGTTCGGGGACCATCGCCGCGCAGTCGGGCGATGTGTCGCTGAGCAGCCAAGGCAAGGTGACGCTGTCGGGCACGACGAGCGCGAGCGGCAGCGTGGCGATTACCACGTCGGCAGACGCGTCGAACAGCGGCTCGCTCTATGCCGCACAGAACGCGACCTTGAACGCCCAGGGACAAGTGGGCAACACCGGTACGCTTGCCGCGCTCGGCAATACGACGGTGAGCGGCGCGTCCGTCAACTCGAGCGGCGCGCTCGGCGCGGGCATCGACGCGAGCGGCCACGTGACCGGGACCGGCAGCCTCACGGTCACCGCAACGGGCGCAGTGAGCGCCGTCGGACAAAACCTGGCGGGCGGCAATCTCGCCGTGTCGGGAAGCAGCTTGAATCTGGCTGGTGCGCAAACGCTCGTCAACGGTTCAGCATCGTTGACGGCAACGGGCGCGGGCGGCGATACCGGCAACATCGTTCACACCGGCGCCACGCTGGGCGCGGGCGGCAATCTCGCGTTGCAGGCGGCAGGCGCCGTCGTGAACGATCAAGGAAAGATGAGCGGCTCGCTCGTCGGTGTGGCCGCGGCGTCAGTCTCCAACCGCGGCGGCACGCTGACGCAAACCGGCTCCGGCAACACGAATCTCGCGGTGACGGGCGGCATCGACAACACCAGCGGCGTCATCGAAACCAATGCCCAAAACCTCACGGTCCAATCCGGCAGCCTGAGCAACGAAGGCGGCCAGATCAGCCACGCCGGGACGGGCGCGCTGAGCCTCCAGACCGGCGCGTTGGACAACAGCCACGGCGGCACCATCGGCACGAACGGGCAAGCCACGATCACGGCAGCCAGCGTTGCCAACGGCTCGGGCTCGATCACCGCGGCGCAGGCGTTGACCGTCAAGACCGGCGGGAACGTCGACAACACGGCAGGCAATGTCGAGGCGGGCGGCGCCCTCGGCGTGACCGCCGCGAACGTGACGAATAGCGCGGGGCGCATCGTCTCGCTCAATGGCGACGGCCTCGCGCTTTCGGCGAGCGGGCAAATCACGAACGCTGCGGGAACGACCGCGCAAGGCGCGGCAGGCGGCTTGATCGGAGGCAATGGCAGTGCCGCGATTCAAGCGGCGTCGCTGTCGAACAGTGGCAGCATCACCGCTTCGCAAAACCTGAACGCGACGATTACCGGCACGCTCGACAACAGCGGCGGCACGCTGAACGCGACGACGCTGACGGCCAGCGCCGCGTCGCTGAAAAACGTGAACGGCGCGATCAGCGGCAATGCCGTGAACTTGACGGTCCCGCAGCTGGATAACAGCGGCGGCCAGATCACGACGAATCAGCTCACGGTCAACGCAACGAATCTGACCAACGAGCACGGCACGCTGACGCAGCTCGGCACGGGCGCTATGGCCCTCGGCGTGAGCAATGCGATCGACAACGCCAACGGCGGCGTGCTCCAGACCAACAGCCAGGACCTGGCGCTCACGCCGGCGAGCCTGAACAACAACGGCGGCACAATCACGCACGCGGGCACGGGCACGTTGACGATCACGCCCGGCAACGGCGCGGGATCGCTGACCAACGCCGGCGGCAAGATCGCGAGCAACGGCCAAGTCGCCGTCACAGCCGGCAGTCTCGACAACACGGGCGGCGCGGTCGGCGGACAAACCGGGCTCACGGCGACGATCGGCGGCCCGCTCAACAATACGAACGGCAAGCTGATTTCCAACGCGAACTTGAGCGCGTCGACCACCGGGACGTTGACCAACACCGGCGGCGCGATCGGCGCAGGAGGAAGTGCCGCGATTCAAGCCGCTTCGTTGACGAATGGCGGCAGCATCAGCGCTACGCAAAACCTCAACGCGACGATTGCCGGCACGCTCGACAACGGCGGCGGCACGCTGAACGCAACGACGCTCACGGCCAGCGCCGCGTCGCTGAAGAACGTGAGCGGCGCGATCAGCGGCAATGCCGTGAACTTGACAGTCCCGCAGCTGGACAACAGCAGCGGCCAGATCACGACGAATCAGCTCACGGTTAACGCAACGAATCTGACCAACGAGCACGGCACGCTGACGCAGCTCGGCACGGGCGCCATGGCCCTCGGCGTGAGCAACGCGATCGACAACTCCAATGGCGGCGTACTCCAGACCAACAGCCAAGACCTCGCGCTGACGCCAGCGAGCCTGAACAACAACAGCGGCACGATCACGCACGCGGGCACGGGCACGTTGACGATCACGCCGGGCAACGGCGCAGGGTCGCTCACCAACGCCGGCGGCAAGATCGCGAGCAACGGCCAAGTCACCGTCACGGCGGGCAGCTTCGACAACACGGGCGGCACGCTGGCAGGACAAGGCGCGCTGTCGGCATCGATTGGCGGTGCGCTGAACAACACGAACGGTGTGCTGCGCTCGAACACGTCGCTCGCCGCGTCGAGCGGCGGTGCGTTGACGAATGCAGGCGGCAAGATCGCCGTCGGCGGCGGCGCGGCCAACAACGTCGGCACCTTGAGTGTCAACGCGGCATCGATCGACAACACGGGCGGCTCGATCAGCAACGCCTACGGCGGAGCGACCACGATCAACGGCGCGAGCCAGATCGCGAACTCGAACGCCGGCGGCGCATCGGGCATGGGCAGCATCAGCGGCAACGGCGCCGTCACGCTAACGACCGCAGTGCTCTACAACACACAAGGCGGTCAGTTGAGCGGCGCGAGCCTCCAGATCAATGCGGGCCGCGTGAACAACAACGGCGGACAGATCGGCAACGTTGCGAACGTGAGCGGCGACGTCGGCATTTCGAGCGGCGCCGCGTTGGACAACACGAACGGACAAATCAGCGCGTCGCGCAATCTCTCGGTGACCGCGAGCACGCTGGCGGGCGGCGGCAGCTACAACGCAGCCGGCGACGTCACGCTGAACCTGCAAGGCGACTTCAGCAATGATCCCGGCTACCAGTTCAACGCCGGGCACAATCTGACGTTCAATCTCCCGGGCACGTTCTACAACGGCGGCGGCATGCTGGCCGTGAACAACCTGAGCGTCAACGCCGGCAACATCGCCAACTCAGGCTCGAT
Organism: Trinickia camelliae; assembly: GCF_053525655.1. Taxonomy (NCBI): domain Bacteria; kingdom Pseudomonadati; phylum Pseudomonadota; class Betaproteobacteria; order Burkholderiales; family Burkholderiaceae; genus Trinickia; species Trinickia camelliae. The sequence continues at coordinate 62,542 of NZ_JBCHAA010000003.1, read as the reverse complement.
CGCCGCGGGCGGATTGCTGAGCACGAGCTCGAGCACGCTCACCAACACGGGCACGCTGGTCGGCGCGAGCGTCTCGCTAAAGGCCTCGCAGACGCTGTCGAACCTCGGCACGTCGGCGGTGATTGGCGCGACCGACAGCAACGGCACGCTCGAGCTGCTCGCCCCCGACATCGAGAATCGCGACGACACCACGGCCACCGATACGCAAGCGCAGACCGCGATCTACGGCCTCGGCCGCGTCGTGCTCGCGGGCGGCAAGGACAGCAATGGCAACTATACGAACGCCAGCCTGATCAAGAACCAGTCCGCGCTGATCCAATCGGAGGGCGACATGGTGGTCGCTGCTGACCTGGTGACCAACACGCGGCGCGTCGTGACGACGTCGGGTTTGACGTCGTCGTTCGATTCGAACTTGCTCGCGAGCCAGGGCATCAGCCTGAACGGCCGTACTGGCCAGGTTGGCGTCAAGAATAAAGACAGCATCGGCGGTGTGTACATCGAGCCGCCCCACGGCGGCCAGTACAACAGCACGTACCAGTACACGACCTATACCGGCACCGCGATGGCGAGCACGGTGACGTCGATCAGCCCTGAGGCGCAGATCATCGCGGGCGGCAACTTGTCGGCGTCGACGGTGAACACGTTTCAGGACCACTGGAGCCAAGTGACCGCCGTGGGCAACCTCGCGGCGCCTCACGTTGTCGATCAGGACAGCTGGAAAGGGCAGACGGCACCCGAGGTGCAGGTGACGTACTCCGGCAACTACCACTACCGCAACTATGACGGCAGCGTCCCGGACTGGACGCATTCATTCTGCCCGAGCGGATGTGACGGCCCCGCCGACATCAAAACCTACTCGCTGCCAAGCTACGATTCGACCTTCACCGCCCACGGCACCATTAGCGGCACGGGCGTGAGCATCAACAACGGTGCGGGCAATGCGTCCGTCACGCCGCTCGGGCTCGTGCCCGGGCAGACGTTGCCCGGCCTCAACACGGGGGCGGTGAACGGCAGTATCGGCAGCGGCGGGCAGCGATCCACGGGGGCGCTGTCGGCGCTCGGCGGGCACGTCATGGGCGGCGGCATCGCCGGCCTCACCAATCCGGTGATCGCAAGCGCCACGGCCGTGGGCGTGCTGAGCAACCTCACCGTGCCGCAAGGGGGCCTCTTCAAGCCTGACACGGCGCCGAGCGCACCGTACCTGGTCGAGACGAATCCCGCTTTCACGAGCCTGCATACGTGGCTCTCGAGCGACTACTACTTCCAGCAGCTCGGCATGAACCCGGGGCAGATTCAGGAACGCCTCGGCGACGGGTTCTATGAGCAGCATCTGGTGCAAAGCCAGATCATGTCGCTCACCGGCCAGTCCGTGCTGACCAACTACGCGAACACGCAAGACGAGTTCCAGGCGCTGATGGCTTCAGGCGCGTCGCTCGCGAAGTCGCTCGGCCTGGCGCCGGGCATGGGCCTTTCCGCGCAGCAGGTTTCGCAGTTGACGAGCAACGTCGTCATCATGCAGACGGCGGTCGTCGACGGGCAGTCGGTGCTCGTGCCGGTCGTCTATCTCGCGAAGGCGAGCCAGCAGAACATGGGCAATGGGCCCGTGATCGCCGCGACCAACATCGATCTCGAGAACACCCAGTCGGTCACGAACAGCGGCACGATCAAGGCGACGAACAGCCTGACGATCACTGGCAACAGCATCGACAACACGAACGGCACGCTGCAAAGCGGCGGCCAGATGACGCTCGCGACGACCGGCGACATCAACCTGACGTCGGCCACGGTCAAGGCAGGCAGCCTGGCGTTGCAGACCGGCGGGAACCTGATTCTCGACACGGCTGCGAACACGACGAACCAGGTCAACGGCAACGGAGCGACACGCATCAACACCACGCTTGGCCCTGTCGCGAGCATTAGCGTCGAGGGCGATGCCGCGATCGTGACGGGCGGCAATTTCGAGCAGAACGCGGGCAGCTTGTCGGTCGGCGGGAATCTTGGAATGCAGATCGGTGGTAATTGGACGCTCGGCACGCAGCTGACCGGCGAGCACAAGGTGGTGAATCGCGACGGCGGCGTGTCGGATACGGATATCGTGAGCGCCGTCGGCAGCACCGTCAAAGTGGGCGGCACATCGGCGATCGCAGTCGTCGGCGACCTGACCGCGCAGGGCGCGCAGATCAATCTGGGCGGCGGGGGCACGATCGCGGCGGGCGGCAGCGTGTCGCTGCTCGCGGCCACCGCGACGTCGACCGTGCACAGCACGAGCTCCGGCGACTATGCCGGCCACAGCTACTCCGAAAACATCTACACGTCGGACGACGCCGTGACGGGCACGACGCTGCAAAGCGGGCAGAGCCTGAACGTCGTGGCGGGCAAGGACATCAACGTCACCGGCAGCACGCTGAACCTGACTCAGGGCAATGCGACGCTGATGGCGGCGGGCAACGTGAACATCGGCGCGGCGACCGAGACGCATGTATCGGACTTCGACGAGCAGCATAGCCATAGCGGGGTAGCGAGCAGCACGAGCGCGGTCAACCATGTCGACCAGACCACGACGACGGCTGACGGCAGCACGATTTCGGCGGATGGCGTCACGATCGTCAGCAGCAAGGACATCAACGTGACCGGCAGCAATATCGTCGGCACGAACGCCGTCGCGCTCGCTGCGAAAGGCAACGTGAACATCCTCGCTGGAACCGACACTTACCAGGATTCCGAATATCACGACGAGAAGCACTCGGGTTTCGGCGGCACGGGAGGCATCGGCATCAGCTACGGCTCGAGCGAGCAGAAGGATCAATACAACGCCAACTCCGTCACCGAAAGCCAGTCGCGCAGCACGATCGGCAGCGTGCAGGGCAACGTGTCGATTGCGGCGGGCCAGGACGTGCACATCGGCGGCAGCGACATCGTCGCGGGCAAGGCCGCCAACGACACGACCGGCGCCACCGGCAACATCGCGATTCAGGCGCAGAACATCACGATCGACCCGAGCCAGGACACGGCGAACTCGCACGACCAGCAGGAGTCGCATTCGAGCGGCATCTCCGTGGGCATTACCGGCACGCCGCTCGATACCGCGCGCAACCTCAAGGCCGCAGGCTCCTCGGGCACGGCGTTCAACCGTTCAGAGAGCATCAACAACGAGCTCGCGGCGAACGGGGCCGACACGCCGTCTGTCTCGATCTCGTACGGGCGCAGCAGCAGCTCGAGCACGACCGACATGTCGAGTACGACCAACGCGGGCAGTACGATCCGCGGCGGCGGCAACGTCACGCTGAACGCCACGGGCGGCGCGCTGAAGGACGCGAACGGCAACCCGCTCGACGGCGACATCACGGTGACGGGCTCGACGATCACGGCGGGCGGCACGGCGACCTTCGCCGCGAATCGCAACGTGATCTTCCAGGCCTCGACCGATCTGCTGCAGCAAAGCACGCAGTCGAGCAGCTCGAGTACAAGCTTTCAGTTGGCGGGCCCGAGCCTCGGCGACGTGACACGCTGGGTGACCGGCGGGCCGAACAGCGGCGGCGTGAGCTCGTCGCCGTATAACGCGAGCCGCAGCAGCGCGGACGGCAATTCGACATCGAGCCAGCAGACCGCGACGGTGGTGACCGGCAACAGCGTCGTGGTCAAGAGCAAGACCGGCGACATCGATGTGATCGGTTCGGGCATCAGCGGCACACAAGGTGTCGACTTGATCGCAAGCCAAGGCGCGATCAACGTGCTCGCCGGGCTCGATACGAGCACGAGCCATCAGGAATCGAGCAGTCACAAGATCGGCGATCTCGGCAGCAACGGCACCGGTACGGGCTTTAGCGTCGGCGTGTCGAGCAGTCATACCGTGCAGGATTCGGCCGCGCAGACCCAAAGCACGATTCGCAGCCAGATCGCGAGCGGCAACGGCAACGTGACGCTCGACGCGAACAAGGACATCACCGTGAAGGGCTCGGACGTGGCGGCGGGCAAGGACCTCACGCTGATCGGCCAGAACCTGAACCTCGACCCGGGCAGCGACGCTCTGCAGAACAGCATGAGCCAGAGCGCGAGCCAGTTTGGGGTGTCGCTGGCGCTGGGGGGCGCTATTGGCAACGCGGTGGCGACCGTCAATCAGAGCATGAATCAGGCGAGCCAGACGAACAATTCGCGGCTCTCGGCGCTGGACAAGGCGCAGGCGGCGCTTGCCGTCTACGGTGCGGTTCAGGCCGTCATGGACTCGGCTAGCGGCGCGTCGAATCCGACGTTGATCAAGGCGACGGTCAGCATCGGCGGCGGCTCGAGCCATAGCGAATCGCAAAGCAGCTCGATGGCGAACGACGGCAGCACGCTGAAGGCGGGCGGCACGGTGTCGCTGGTGGCGACCGGCAGCGGCGCCACAGACGCGAACGGCGTGGCGACCGACGGCGACATCAACGCAGTGGGTACGCAGATCAGCGGAACCAATGTCGTGCTGAACGCCGCGCGCGACATCAATCTGCAGAGCGCGCATGACACGACGCAGCAGACGAGCAGCAACAGCAGCAGCAACGCGAGCATCGGCGTGGGCGCGGCATTAGGCGGCCAGCAGAACGGCTTCACGATCGAGTTGGCGGCAAGCGGCGCGAAGGGCAACGCGAATGGCAACAGCGTGACGAATCGCGACACGACGATCGCGGCGAGCAACACGCTGTCGATCACGAGCGGACGCGACACGAACCTGCGCGGCGCGGAGGTGTCAGGCGGCACGGTGGATGCGAACGTCGGGCGCGACTTGAACATCCAGAGCCCGCAGGACACGAACACCTACAACAGCAAGCAGTCGAGCGCGGGGTTCCAGGCGAGCCTTTGCATCCCGCCGATCTGCTACGGCACGACGGTGAGCGGCAGCGCGAGCGTGAGCCAGCAGTCGATCAGGGACAACTACCAATCGGTCAATCAGCAAAGCGGCATTTATGCGGGCAACGGCGGATTCAACATCAACGTCGGCAACCATACGCAGCTCGATGGAGGCGTGATCGCGAGCACGGCGAGCGCGGACAAGAACTCGCTTTCGACGCAGACGTTCGGCTATACGAACTTGCAGAACACGGCGAGCTACTCGGGCTCGACGGTCGGCTTCAGCATGAGCGGGGCGGCTGGACAGACCTCACAGGATGGCGCGGTGAGCTGGACGCCGGCCAAGCAGACAACGCCGAATGGGCCGGGACCGACGAACTCGCAGGGGCTGGGGCCGAGCGGGTTTGGTGCGGCGGGGGTGAGCAACAGCGCGTCGGGGACGACGTACGCGGCGGTGAGCGCGGGCACGATCACGGTGCGCGGCGATGCGGGCACGGGGCATGACAGTACCGCGGGGTTGAGCCGTGATACAGCTGATGCGAATGGCTCTGTGCAGAACACGTTCAATGCGCAGAACGTGCAGGACGGCATGGCGATTCAGCAGCAGACGGGCCAGGTCGGGATGCAGGTGGCGGGGGATGTGGGGACCTATCTCGAGAACCACACGTCGGACAAGGATTTCTGGAGCAACGACGGTGCTGGGCGTATCGGCTTGCACGCGGTGGTGGCGGGGCTGGGCGCGGCGATGGGCGGGGGCAATGTCGCGGGCGCGGTGGGCGGCACTGTTGCGGGCGATGTCGCGGGCAGTTACGCCAATAGCGCATTCGGCAACACGCTTGGCGGGACGCTGCTGTCGAACATCGTTTCGGGCGCGGCGGGTGCGGTGGCAGGTGGTGCGCTTGGTGGTTCGGCCGGTGCGCTGAGTGGCGCGAATGGGGCGTTGAGTGCGGATCTTTACAATCGGCAGTTGCATAAGAGCGAAGAGGAAAAGCTCAAGCAGTTGCAGAAAGACCAAAGCCCCGAAGAGCAGCATAAGCTGGCCGCAGCCGAATGTGCGCTGGTGCAGTGTGCAGCGGGTGTCCCGGACACTGACCCAGCCAAGGCTGGGCTCGTGCAGTTGCAGAACGAAGGTCAGGCGTACACATACGAGCAAGGGCTGCTAAAGAGCGCCGGTGCGTTCGATGGCTACGGGGCGGCTGACAAATTCAACGATTGGTACGACCGCAACCAAGTGCTTAACCGTACAGTGGGGGCGGTGCAGGGCGTAACGGGCGTCGCAGTAGCGGCGGGCGTGGCTACCGCAGGTTGCGAGACGGTGGTCGCATGCGGGGTGGCACTGACGGCAGCGGGCACGAGCGTTGACTATTCGAAGGCGGGTTTCACGCAGATGCTGAGCGGTAACTCGACGTCGACGTATGGCCAGCAGGTGCTGCAAAGTCTGGGGATGAGTCCATATGCGGCCGGGCTGACGTATGGGGCAATCAATCTTGGTTCAGCGGTCGGAACGGTCGCACTATCTGGGCAGGGGGCGAGTCAATCCGCGAGCGCCGGGAAAAATACAAGTTCGGCTGAGGCATACACATCAAACAATTTTTATAGAGACGGTAGTCCGTACCTTGATCCTATCGGCTCGCCAAGTGGAGTTATCGTTAAGGCCGACCCAACCAAAACAACAACCGTGCTGGGTAGCTTTGCTTTAGACATGAACAATGTCATCAACGACCAATTGGGCTACCCCAAGACGACAAATTTTGGTGACAAATCCGGTGGCTTCAACGTGTTGAACGTGCCGGATAATATGTACAAGACACCCGATCAGTTCTGGAATGAAGTGAACCGCCCGTTTTTGGACCAAGCGGTCAGTCGCGGGGACGATATTTACATTGTGACCAAACCTACCCCTGACGTGCTAACGAGACCGGATGGTAGCCTCACTGGATTTGGTCGAGAAATGCAGTACTTGCAGCAGCAAGGCTATAGCTACGACGGATCAACCGGAAAGATGACGAGAAGGTGACATTATGCTGGAACCGTTTTTTACCCACGTTCTTCGCGCGATCGATGCATTTCCTGAGCCGACACTTGCGATTGTGCGCAATGACGACTTTGTTCTCGAGGCAAGCAATGGCATCGTTGGGATTCGGTTCGCCATCGAAAGTCAACTGGAACCAACGATTCTGATCGCTTTATTGGATAGAAGTGGTCGAGTATTTGATGTTTCGCTTCTCGAGAAGGTGATCGAGCCTGCTCGTCTGGCAAGGAAGCAACAAGAGCTGCAGCGGCTCATGTCCTTGAATGAGAGCGAGAAGCGTAGTGAGGTGGTGATGAGTGAGTACGCGAGGATCTGTCTAGATGATCTCGTTTCATTTATTAAGAGTAACGCTGACGAGTTTGTTGACTTTCCTTTGCGCGTAGAAGGCCGTTACCGAGAATTGGAGCGAGAATTCTTGAAGGGTTTTGGCGTCGATTAATAATGGATGTAACCCGGCTACGTTCTTGATTGCGTGCCGGGATAGGGTGTTTGCGGACCCTGACGCATATGAAGAGGATTACGCCAGTCTTCACGGCCATCCATAGCCTACGCGGGGCAAGTGAGCAACTTCTCAACATTTCGAAGATGAGGCAACGATCCAGTTGGCTTCGTCAGACTTGAACGGGAATGTTCCACATATTGGCGATGCGTCTAAACCGAGAAATGGTAATTGAAATGATGAATGTTGATGAGAAACTTCAGGGTCTTGAGTATCGACCCTTAGTAAATGATGGCAACGAGATTGATGCCGATTACCTCGATGCGTTGGGAAAGGTCGGATGCAATCTTCCTGCGGATTACAAGGACTTTTTCAAGAGATACCCGCTTACTGGTGTGTTCGATAAGAAAATAGGGTTCGCGGGTAAGGAGAAATCGCCCTGGGCTTCTGATGGCGTCGAAGTGCTCGAATGCTTGTATGGCCAATGCTCAATTGCAAGCAGCGATCTAATGGCGGTCCGTGCGCAACTCCTGGAGCAGTTGCCGGTGAATATGCTCGCAATTGGCCAGGTCACCGGGGCGAATTTTGTCTGCATTAACCTGAGCGAAGAATTGTTTGGCGCGATTTATCTATGGGATCGTGAGTATTTAGAGGATGCTCGTCACGGTCTCTATGCTATCGCCGTGAGTTTTTCGGAGTTCATAGATTTGCTTCGCGAATTGAAGGAAGAGCCAGTTGCAGCTCAACCCAAGTTTGTGAAAGCGGAGTTGTCTGAAACGCTGAAGGCTCGAGTGGCGGAGCTTCTTAAGAATAAGCGACAGTGAGGCTATTAAATTGAATTAACTTGCATATATGGCTATTCCTCAACAGCTGGCTGTCGAACTGGCCGCTGCATCGAGTTCGATTGGTCAGGACGGTGAGCTTCGTGCAATCAGTCGAATGAACATTCTTCGGCTGATCGAAGCGTTGTCTTCTACTGAGCATGCCAGCGCTGGGTACTTACGCCGTGCCCGGCTCGCGATCGTTTGCGCGCATGAGGTGTTTGAGCGCATCAAGCCATATTCCAATGTTTTGGCGGATGCTCGGACGATGCTTGAAAAAGACGTGATGGCAATCTCCGGGAAATACGACTTGAGTCGATTGCAGAAGGAGTGTGGAGATTTCCATACCACAGTGATTGGTTTGTTCGAGCACGGAGAGACGGCTTTCGTTTCGGCCTATGCCGGAATGGCTGTTTTTGCCGCGATCAATACCATTCTGTACGATACGAATTTTGATCTGGTTGGCGAGAATGAGAAAAATGTGCCGCCAGACGATTGGGATGTGAGCTACTACGGGTCACTGGCTGCATCCGGCAGTGCAATATGGGAGCTCAAGGGCGGGGAGGAAAACAGGCGAGCGTACTGGCAGTGGTATTTGGGCGAGGCCATTCCGCGCGGGTGGGACGTCCTTGTTCCGTTGGAGGTGAAGTAAGTCATTTGCGCGCGGATGTTGAGGTTATCTGTATTAGCCAGGACTCGATCCGACAGGTAGTAGATCGCAACGTACTCGCCGGGGAGGATAATCGAAGGGCCCCGCCTTGAGCGCGGTAATTCAAAGGCTGCTCAACAAGTACCAAGACTGTTCAGAAATATTCCGATCAATACTCTAGCGATGAGATGTGGCAGCAAATAATTTGGGCGTCGCAGTGTTCGAATGATTCAGTCAACCAGTCGCTCGGAGTCGTTCTTCCAGGGAGGAAGCCATGAACTTTGAGAAACAAGACAACAGCAAAGATGCTAGCCAGTATAAAGCTATGTCGATCGCCTGGCGGGCCAGTTGCTTTAATGAGCTTGGTATCGTGTATGAGGCAAGCGTCGAACAGTCCAAGGGGCGAATAAGGGTGAACGATTTTCCGGATGAGTTTCTTTATACGCTATTGATTGACGACGTCGAAATCATTCATTTCAACGAGTGGCCGGAGAGCTGGTCGAAGCCTTGATCATTTCATACATGATGCGACTGCGGGGTCGATAGCTACTCTAGCCATGTTTGAGCAATTTGAATCATTGTTCTTGCCGGATTCGCTGGCTAACAATGAACATCGTGTTACTTCCGATGATCCGTACGTCGTCGAGGTAGTCCAACGTTTCGGAGGGCAATCATTCAATGGAGGCATGTAGAGGGTGCTGGATGCGAGTGGTGCGCAGTCCTGGAACCACGCGATGGAGGCAACCTTTCCGGCATTCAAAGGCCGTGCTCATTGCTTTGCTTTGGATTGGCTCGGTCGGGTGTTTGCTCTAGACAGTCAGCGACGGGCAGGAGATGGTCTTGGCGTGGTGATGTTTGAACCCGGCAGTGGGCAAGCTCTAGAAATACCTTGCAATCTTAGTTCATTTCATGACGAGGAACTGTGCGAGTACTCGGACGCAGCACTGGCGGACGATTTTTACCGGAGATGGCTACAAGCTGGAGGAGCGCGGCCATCTTTCAATCAGTGTGTTGGCTATAAGCGGCCATTGTTCCTAGGAGGAGGCGATACGCTCGAAAACCTGGAATTGGTGGACATCGATGTTTATTGGACCATCTCTGGGCGGCTTATTTCGAAACTGAACGGCGTCCCCATTGGAACTGAAGTGAAACTTTCCGGTGGAACGGCGAAGTAGTGTTGCCGGAGGTTGCCGCTGGTCTTCATCGACGAGCCCGTTCGCAAGTTGGTGGCGCGCGGAACCGAAGACGTGACCACGCGAGCGGTACTGGTAGTTGTCGAGAATGCGCACCTTCGGTACTTGTTGCGCCAACTGCGATAGCGCGAGGCGTCGATGCGTGCGCTTTCGCTACGGATTGATATTGCTGAAAAGCTGCGATATTTGGAGTGTCGGCCGTCGAAGGGCGAATGACCTGCCGCCGGTATTAGCCCGGGCCGCATTAGAGTCCGAGATAAAAAACTGCTGAGTTGCTTGGTGCGTCCGGGCGAACTACTCGGGCGTCAGATAAGCGCTGCAATTCCTGAGCACTTCTGAGTTGGTGAGAAATTTATAAAGCTAGTCGAAATTTATTCACCGGCGGGCGAATCCCTAAAGAATTCCTCGATGTTTATCTTCACAGACGACAACGCATGCCTTAAGTACGTTTCATTTTATAGTGCGGCACATGAGAGCGTTGCCAAACCGCACTCCCCGAGCTGAGAGCTTCCGGTTACCGTTGGCATTACACCTGTCCATAGTCGGGCGAAGCTCGCGCAGCGTCTGGACAATCACACGCTGAAACTCATCTTAGAGGTTTGGCCGTTTCGGGGCCGTTGTCAGAACATCGTAGACGTCGTCGGTAATCGCAAACAGCGTGACGAATCGCGACACGACGATCGCGGCGAGCAACACGCTGTCGATCACGAGCGGACGCGACACGAACCTGCGCGGCGCGGAGGTGTCAGGCGGCACGGTGGATGCGAACGTCGGGCGCGACTTGAACATCCAGAGCCCGCAGGACACGAACACCTACAACAGCAAGCAGTCGAGCGCGGGGTTCCAGGCGAGCCTTTGCATCCCGCCGATCTGCTACGGCACGACGGTGAGCGGCAGCGCGAGCGTGAGCCAGCAGTCGATCAGGGACAACTACCAATCGGTCAATCAGCAAAGCGGCATTTATGCGGGCAACGGCGGATTCAACATCAACGTCGGCAACCATACGCAGCTCGATGGAGGCGTGATCGCGAGCACGGCGAGCGCGGACAAGAACTCGCTGTCGACGCAGACGTTCGGCTACGCGACCCACGGATTCGGTCCTCAATCGAACGTTATCAGATGGAACGATAGTAAGAAGCGGGTTTGGCCGGGAATACGATTACTTAATGCAGCACGGCTACACTTATGACAATGCAACGTCGACCATGATCAAGGTGGGCCATTAAATGGTGCCGGAATACTCGGAAATTCTTTCATCGATTGCTGAAGCCCTGGAGCCTCATGAATTCAAACTCATGAAAAATGAGGAGTCCCTATGTGTGTTCGGTCGGCCAGACTGCTTTGTGGTACTGGAGGGAGAGCGGTATGTGCGTGGGGCATTCGGTCTTGGAATCGCACACGAGTGGCCAACGTCACCAAGTCGCGTATTCAACCTCCGTTTGCTGATGCAAGTGTTCGACGAAGACAAGAAGCCTTCTCTGCAGAATCAATTGAATTTTCTTGTTGCGAATATGCAAGAAATTTTTGAGGATTTTGATAAGTACGAGGCTCGTTACAGATTATTGAACGGAGATTGAGTCGTCTGCCTAATGTGCAAACCCAGCCTTGCGCTGGGTTTGCCGAATGCGACCAAGCCGGCAACGAAAACTATTTTCGATCCTTCGGTCTACCCCAACATGGCAGACATGGCTAGTACGGCTGCCGGAAAAGCATTAGTGCAGTATCAAATGACGGGAAGTACGGTCCAGACTGTTGTTGTGGACGGTGTGCAATTTTCGGTGCCAATTAAAATGCAGAATGGAGTCCCGTATGTGCCGACTGCCTTTCCAATAGGAGTTTCGAAATGAAGTGGGGTTGTATTCAAGATGTTGCTAGCGGCGATAAGCTGCTTTACTGGGTTTTGATATTCCTGCTCCAACCGTACTTCGATAGTGCCATCGATCATTGGTTGAAGGACATTTGCAAAGACGGAGGGGGGATGAGTGGCGATCCAGGCTGGAGCATTGATCATATGGTTACCGGCAGCCAAGCCTGCTTTCGTGTTTGGGCGGATCCTGAAATGAGTGGAATAGAGCCATCAGAGGCGACATATAGTGATGAAGACATGCGCCGAGCCATACGAGACACATTGAATGCGCTTGCCGGTGAGTATCCAAGAAAATCTAGGGAAGTTGAGTTAATGGTTGAACGCTACTGCGCATGAAATAAGGATGCGCTGCTACATTTCCTACACGGCACTGAAACTCGGTTGTTTGAAAAGTAACCAGAACCGAAATGAAGCAATCACGAATTGACAGACTCTTGCAGAGCAAGAGCTGGAAAGGAGCTTGTGCTCGAGTAACTCTGGTAGTCCTCGTCTATCTCGGACTTGTGCACCTTCCGGATGCTATCGCTTTGGGCTCCAAACATTGGGGCTTAACGCCTATGTCTGCACGCCAAGTAGCAAGCCACGGCACGATCGTGTCGATTTACAGGGTTGCATTCATCATTGCGCTTTCAATCGAAGCCGTCGGATGGGGCGTGGTGGCCGTGAGGACATATCGCCAAGGACGAAATCAAACTAAGAGGCACGTGTAGATTGATGGATCTGATGGCTTAGTGAAAAAGTGGCAAGAGCGACCCAGGTTGGGTGCCGGATAGTCGAATCAACTGGAAGTGAGTTGCAGTGAACATTGATCATCAAAGACGTTACGAATCTCCGGACGACTTCTTTGTCTTGGGCGGAAGCGTCGTGATGAAGGTTTCTGCCGATGCGTTGATCGCCATTTGCGTTGCTGCGGCCGAGCACGGGTTGGTTGTTGCTGGGGGTATCTGGCACAACCCCGGCTTCGAGGCCAGGCTCGATTGCATTTGGGACGGGGTTGATTCTCCAGTGGATCGAAGAACGACAGAACAAAACAACTGCGTTGCTGCCGATTTTGTGCGCTCGGAGCGAAAGTTGCGCGACGCATTTGTGAATACAGCGCCGCCCATGGCGGGTTGGTGCTCTAGCTACAAGCCCAGAAAGCAATGATGGTCCGAGGGTGGAGTCGAACCAAATCTGGACTCCTTGCTTGCGGTTGGTTCAAGAGTGCGTGGTGACAAGCCTGCCGCGCTCGACCTTAATCCTGACGCACTGCTGAGGCTGGAAGCATGCGAGTTCGAGCCATCGATCGGGGGAGCTCCATCCTCGGATAGAGCGGCGAGACCTGCGCCTTTGTGGCGAATGTAGAAGGCTGCGGCTTGGTCACCGAATGGTCCGCCTGAGACCGGGGCGATGGCATTGTGATTTGAAATTGGTGTTTATTTTAAAAACGAGCTTCCATATGAAATTAATTAAGATGCCTTACCTTCGCGCACTCGTAGGAGCAAGTTTTCTCACCGTGCTTGCGGCATGTCAGTTGCCGCCAACCGTTGCATCTAACGAGGCATCACCTGAGCAGCGTCAGGCAGTGATTGATGCACTTGTAAAATTTGGTCTCGAAGGCGACGTGAGTGATGCTACGGCAACAGGCAAATTTTTTAACGCGACATTTTATCTAAGCGATAAGTATTGGGGCATGTTGAGTCAGGAGAGGACAGAGTGGTACAGGGTTCATCAAAACGGGTCGTCTGTCTTTACGGGGAAATCTCAATACACATGGCGCTGGGTTCACGGAAATCGGCTCCAGAGCGCCGACCTGACGCTTTACCCTGACCGAGCGTTTTGCCTTTCACCGTCTGAGATAAGCGCTGCAATTCCTGAGCGTTATCGAGGTGGTGAGAAATTGAAAAAGCTAGTCGGAATTTATCCGCCGGCGGGCGAATCCTTAAAGAATTCCTCGATGTTCATCTTCACGGACGACAACGCGTGCCTTAAGTACGTTTCATTTTTTAGTAAGGCACCGGACAGCGTTGCCCAGCTGCACTCCCCGAACTGAGAGCCTTCCGGTTACCGCTAGCACCGTGCCTGTCCATGGTCGCGTGAAGCTCACGCATCGTCTCGACAATCGCACGCTGAAACTCACCTGAGAAGTTTGGCCGCTTCGGGGTCGCTTTCACGACATCGTAGACGTCGTCGGTAATCGCATCTGGATCGTCACGCCAAGAGCCATCCGGTATAGGGACATCCAGTGAGCGGCGACCCACACAAGTTCGCAACTATGAAAAGCACGATGAGACCAATCAGCACTCTCGCAATAACGTTCACGCTCGCCCTGGCAGCGGGTTGTACCACTGTCGGTCACCCCTATCCCTTCCCGCAGGATGGCGAACCATCCGCGGAACTGCAGATTCAAGGTAGGTCCGTCTATCTGCTGACGTTCAACCAAAAAGGTTGTTACACGGGCAAAACGCACGTCGATGGCGGCCCGGGCGCGATGCCGGTCAAAGTCGTGCCGGACAAACCCCTCGTGATTTCCTACGAGGAGAACGTGTGCATGATGCCGAGCACCTTTACACCGCAGAAGGATGGGCACTACCGGCTGATAGCGTTGGAGGGGCCTAAGGCACCTGACAAGGATCTCAACTTTTTTCAGCTGATAGGGCGCCAGGAGGAGCGTCAGTGCGTCGTTGCTGTGACGGAGTTGGATAGCGAAGGGCAGCCGGCGCAACCTGTCAAAGTGAAGGTTGTTAGAGCGCACCAGGTCTCGTTTGCGTGTATCAAGTTCCGGTAAGAAAGTTCTACTGCGGCATTACTCGCGCATAGTGCCCTGCCCCCACAGGCGACGGCCGCTCGAAAGCATCAATCGCATGCACCGTCGCCGACTTCCGCCCAACCATCTCGGCTTTCCCAAGCCCCTCCGGAAACGCCACCACCTCATCCGCCTTCCGCGCAAAATACTCAACGAGGTGATCAATAAACGTCCGCACCTTCACCGGCAAATGCCGCCGGCTCGGATACGCGACATTGATCTCCACCTGCGGCAACCGGTAATCCGCGAGCAGCCGCACTAACCGCCCCTGCGCCACATCCCGGCTGATCAAATAGCTCGGCAGAATCGCCACCCCCATGCCAAGCAGCGTGAACTGCCGCAGCATTTCCGTGTTGTTCGCCGCGATCACATTCGTTGGCCGCACGCGCACTTCGTCGTACGCTCCGCTGAATACGTGCTCATCGCCCCAGTATTCGGACGGCGGACTCAGGCAAGCATGATCCATCAGGTGCTCGGGCCGTGTCGGCGTGCCGTGTTCGGCGAGATAGTCGGGCGTGGCGCACACCATCATGCAATCGGTCGTCAGGCGTCGCGTGACGATGCTTCCGGTCCGCATCTGCCGCGCAATCAGAATGCCGACGTCATACCCCTCTTCCACAAGATCGACAGTACGGTCGACGAGCGTCACGTCCGGCACGACCTTCGGATAACTCTTTGCGTAGCTCTGCAGCACGGGTGCGAGCGTATGCAGCCCGAACACGACAGGCGCAACGATGCGCAGCGTGCCGATGGGTTCGTGATTGCGCGCGGTCACCATCTGCTCGACGTCTTCGAGTTCGTCGAGAATCTGCCGCGCGCGTTCGAGGTAGACCTGACCGGATTCGGTCAGCGAGAGGCTGCGTGTCGTGCGATGAAGGAGCCGGGTGCCGAGCCGGCCTTCGAGGTCGGCGACGTGGCGCGTCACGACGGCGTTGGAGACATCGAGCGCGTTCGCCGCGCCGACAAAACTGCCGATATCCGCCACCTTGACGAATATCCGCACCGATTGCAAATGATCCATGGCGATACTCCCTTCGGCCCTCTCATGCGGCGTCACCCATTACGATCGATTGTAAAGAGCGGACCATGTCCCAATCCTGACCCGAAGATGACAATATTGTCAGGTTGCCGAACCCCGAGTGCTGTTCCATCTGGTCCCAGGGAGGCTCGTCGCCCCGCTCCGCTCGGCGCATAAATCAAAATGGCGCCGAAACCCCGGTCTGTTCGCCCGATCGAACAGCATCGCCCGCCGCTAACCTTCCACCATCGCCAAGACCGCGTGCGTTGCGCCGGCCAACTCGCCCCCTGGGCGCGAACGCCGCCAAGCGCCGCCTGCTCCCACGGAAGGACCGCTTCAATGCCCACTGTCAGCATTCTGATCCCCGCCTGCAAGGCCGAATACCTCGGCCGGGCGATCCTCAGCGCGCAACGCCAGACTTTCGAGGACATCGAAATCCTCGTCGGCGACGGCACTCCCGATGCCACGCTGCAGGAAGTCGTCAGCAGGTTCGACGATCCCCGCATCCGCTACTTCCACCACGGTTTTCAAAACGGCACGCGCAATTCGCAAGCATTGTGGGAGCTCGCGCGCGGCCAGTACGTGAAGTTCCTGTCCGGCGACGACATGCTGATGCCGACCTCGGTTCAGACGCTCGTCGGCGAGCTGCGCGCCAACCCGGAGGTGGTCCTGGCGTTCCACGAGCGCGTGATCGTCGACGAGACGGACAACGTCGTCGCCACGCCGGGCCCGCTGCTCGCGCCGGGCAATACCGCGCTCATCGATCGTCCATTCCTGATCGAGCACATGGTCGCCGGGCTGAACAACTTCATCGGCGAACCGAGCAACATCATGCTCGTGCGCGACCGGGTCGACATTTCGGCCGTCTGGAATTACCGCTCGTCGGTGCTCGACTTCGCCGGCGACGTGGCGGTCTATCTGAACTGTGCCGAAAAGGCGCCGCTGCTCGCAGTGGGCGGCTATCTGAGCGCGTCCCGCCGGCATTCGGCCCAGGCGCCGGAAACCGGCAGCGCGAACTTCAGTGCGGGGCTCTACGAGTGGGAACTGATCGTGCGCGGCGAAGCCGCGGCCGGCAATCTCACGGGAGACCTCCTCCGGAATGCGCAGCGCGCGCTGCGCCGGCTCTACGGCAACTGGTCCGCGACGCTGCCGGAAATCGCCCCGCTGCTCGCCAACCTCGACGAATTCGATCGCCGGCCTGCACGTGAGCTCTACACGTCAGAGCGCTTTCAAGCCGATCTCGCGAATGCCCGCGCGGCCGTTGCCGCGCGCGTCGGTGTGAGCAGTAGAGGGCCGCAGGCGCCGCAGCAAAAGTTCTGCGTGGTCTGCGAGCAGCCCGTATCCGGCTGGCTGCCGCACCCTGAGAACGGCAACCCCGGCAGGACCTTCATGCGGCAAATCGAAACGGTGGGTTCGACGCTCCAGAACCACTCGTGCCCGAAGTGCGGCTGCAACGACCGCGAGCGCCATCTGTGGCTCTATCTTGCCTTTTCGCGGATTCTCGAAGACGCGGGCGCGAAGCGCATTCTCCACGTCGCGCCGGAAGCCGGGCTCGAGCCGCGCATCCGCAGGCTCCAGCCGCGCGAATACGTCGTTGGCGATCTCTCGCCGCGCCTCGCGCATCACCGCGAAATCAACGTCGAAAAGCTCGACTTCCCCGACGGCTACTTCGACCTGATCATCTGCAACCACGTGCTGGAGCACGTGGACAACCCGGCTGCGGCGCTCGCCGAGTTCAACCGGTGCCTTGCGCCCGGCGGTCACTTGGTCGCGCAGACGCCCTACTCGCCTGTGCTGCGCAATACGTTCGAATTGACCAAGCCCGTCGACGAAGCCTTCGCGACGAACTACTTCGGGCAAAACGACCACGTCCGCATGTTCGGCGCCGACCTCGTCGACCACTTCCGCAACGCGGGGTTCAAGGGCGACTTGTATCCGCATACGACGGTTCTCGGCGAGATCGATCCGGACACCTACGGCTGCAACGGGCGGGAGCCGTTCTTCCTGTTCGCGAAGGGCGCCGCACCGGCGTTCGCGAACTAACGGGGGCGCCATGCTGACCAACGCCGAGCCGCAACCCATCTCCGCCACGAGCGACGACAGGCCCGCAACGCCCGCGCACGATGCGCCCGCCACTGCCCCGCGCGCGACCAATACGCGCTCGGAGCACATACTCGACCCGAAGCAAGGTTTCGTCCCCGTCACGCAGCCGTACCTGCCGCCGCTGGCCGAATTTCAGCCGTATCTGGAGGAAATCTGGCGGCGCAAGTGGGTGACCAACAACGGCGTGTTTCACCAGCGGCTCGAAGCGGCGCTTTGCGACTATCTCGGCGTCGAGCATCTGTCTCTGTTCTCCAACGGCACGCTCGCGCTGATCACCGCCTTGCAGGCGCTGAAGATCGCGGGCGAGGTCATCACGACGCCGTTCAGCTTCGTCGCGACGACGCACGCGCTGCACTGGAACGGGATCAAGCCCGTCTTCGTCGACATCGATCCTGTCAGCATGAATCTCGACGCGAGCAAGATCGAAGCGGCGATCACGCCGCAGACGACGGCGATCCTGCCCGTTCACGTCTACGCGAATCCTTGCGACGTCGAGCGCATCGATGCGATTGCCGATACCTACGGCCTGCGCGTGATCTACGACGCGGCGCACGCGTTCGGCGTGCGCGTGCGCGAGCGCTCGGTGCTCGATTACGGCGACATGTCGGTGCTGAGCTTTCACGGGACGAAGGTCTTCAACACCTTCGAAGGCGGCGCGATCATCTGCCGCGACGCGAAAACCAAGCGCCGCATCGACAACCTCAAGAACTTCGGCTTCGTCGACGAAACGACGGTGGCGGCGCCCGGCATCAACGGCAAGATGAACGAGGTGCAAGCGGCGTTCGGACTGCTTCAGCTTGAGCACATGGACCGCGTGAGCGCCGGGCGCGAGCGCATCGATGCGCGCTACCGCGACGCGTTCGCCGGCGTGCGCGGTCTTGTCATGCACGACGTGCCCGCGCATTGCAGCCGCAATTACGCCTATTTCCCCGTGCTCGTCACACCGGAATTCCCGGTCGACCGGGACGCGCTCTATCAAGCGCTGCGCGCCAACGACATCGCCGCCCGCCGCTATTTCTTCCCGCTCATCAGCGAGTTCCCGACCTATCGCGGCTTGCCGTCGGCGGTGCCGGCGAACCTGCCCGTCGCGACGGAAATTTCGCGGCAGGTGCTGTGCCTGCCGATTTTCCCGGCGCTCGAAGCACACGACCAGCAGCGCATCATCGATGTCGTGCTGTCGTGCTCGAAGGCCAATCGATGATGCAAGAGGCGATCGGCGGCTATTTCGAGCTGGAATTGCCGCCTGGCCGTGGCGAGCTGTATCCCGCCGCGCGGCGCTTTCAATCGGCGCGAGCGGCCTTTCTGGCGCTGCTCGGCGCGGGCCGGCCGCGGCGTGTCTGGATGCCCTGGTACAACTGCGAAACGATGCTCGAGCCGCCTGCGATGGCAGGCGTGCCTGTTCAGCATTACCGCATCGATGCGCAACTCGATATCGCGGACGACTTCACGCTCGGCGAAAACGAGTGGCTAGTTTGGGTCAATTACTTCGGCGTTTGCGACGCGAAACTCGATCGGGTGTTCGAGCGTTTTGGGCGCGGGCGCGTTGTCGTCGACAACTCGCAGGCGCTCTTTTCGCCGCCGCGCGATTGCCTCGCGACGCTCTATTCGCCGCGCAAGTTCTTCGGCATTCCAGACGGCGGCTATCTGATCACCGAATACGACGTACCTGAGCCCGAGGAGCAGGATACGGAGTCGATCGCGCGCTTCGAGCCGCTTCTCGTGCGCATCGATCGCGGGCCGGAGGCGGGGTATGAGGGCATTCGCGCCGCACGCGCCACACTGCGCGGCCAGCGGCCGAAGCGGATGTCGCCGCTGACGCGCCATCTGCTGGCGCACATCGACTATCCCTCGGCGATTGAACGGCGCAATCGCAACTACGCGCGCTATCACAGCCTGCTCGGCGACGATAACGCGTTGCCCGTGCCGGCCGCACCTGCGCAGGCGCCGCTTTGCTATCCATTCTGGAATCACCGCTCGGATCTGCATGCGGCGCTCGCCGCCAAGCGCATTTTCGTCGCCAGATATTGGCCGAACATTCGTGGCGCGAGCGGCACGCCGGAGGATCTCGAGTACCGTCTGTCGACGGAATGTCTCGCGCTGCCGTGCGATCAACGCTACGGTGACGAAGCGATCGAGCGGGTTGTCGCCGCGCTGCGCGAGGCAATCGCCGCGCGCTGAGGCGTGCGGCTGGCGCTTCAGCTTTCCGGAGAAACCAGCGTCGTGCCCGTGCGCAACATGTCGACGACCGTGTGCGGCGCGTTCCACATCAGGACGTCGAGAATCGACAGGCCCGCTTCGAACCGGTAGGCGCCGACGTCATAGACGGGGTGCTCGAAAGAGAGGAATTGCAACTCGACGCCGCGCGAGGCGAAGTCGGCGGGATCGAACAATTCGCGTCCGCCTGCCGGGTTCACGTAGCCCGTTGCGCCAAGCATCGAGCTGATGGCCGGCGCCCAGCCGCCGGGCGGCAGCTTCTCGGGCAGCGGCAGGTCGAGTTCGGAGCAGATCCGATAGTCGAAGGCAAGTCCCAGGTACTCGCAAACCGCGCGCAAGCCGCGCACGTTCAGATTGACGAGCGAAGTGTCGTCTCCGCTCATCGCCTCCTGCACCAACGCTTCGACGGCTCGGTAGTAAGGGGCTTTGCGGTAGTGCGTGAGCTTGCCGAGCACGCTGCGGCGCGCGTCGGCCAGGTTCGAGAGCCGCGCTTCGCTCGTCTTGATCGAGATCGTCGAATTCACGAGAGGCACGCCGATGTAATTCCACCCCTCCTTCGGGTGCAGGACGCGGTTGCGGTTCATCCACGTCTTCGGCGTGTATTGGGTGATGTCGAACACCACCCAGGCGTCGGTATGGGCGATCAATGCGAAATGCCCGAGATACGGGAAAAAATACGGCTGCATGATGCCCAGCTTCACATTACGCTCCGAGCTTCCCGGCAATCTCGGCCGCATGGCGCTGGACGAAGCGGATGCGCTCCGAGATCTGCTCGACGACAACGGTATCGACTTGCGCGCCAAGCGGGAGTTGCAGGACCGATTCGCACAAGAGGTCAGTGTTCGGTAGCGCAGTGCCGCCAGCCGCCGCTGCGCGGCGCTGCGCGCCGAGGCCGCGCGCTCCGAGCGCTTCGATGTTCTCGGCAGCGAGAATCCCGATCAGCGCGTCGCGGGAGAGTCCGAACGTCTGCGCCTCTATCAGGCAGACCAGATTCTGGTGATTGCTCGCGCTCACGCCCGCAGGCGTCATGACGCGCAGCCCCGGAATGCCGGCAAGCTGCGTGCGGTACGCGTCGAATAGCCGGCGGTTGCGTGCGATGAACGCGGGCAGGTCGTCGAGGTTCATCAGCGCGATCGCCGCCTGCGCCTCGGAGAGCCGGCCGTTGCCTGTCTTGCCGACGGGCACCGGCCGCCCCATGCCGTAGTTGCTGCGGATGTTGCGCACGTGCGCGGCGAGATCGTCGTCATCGGTGCAGATGACGGCGCCTTCGGTTGCGCTCAGGATCTGGCTCGAATGGAACGAAATGACTTCGAGACGGCCGAACCCGCCGATCGGCTTGCCGCCGATCTCGCATGCAAACGCGTGTGCGGAATCGAAGTAGAGCGAGACGCCGCGGCGTTCGGCGAGCTGCTGCAAGCCTTGCACGTCGGCCGCGCCGCCCCAGAGATTCACGCCGAGGATGCCGCTCACGCCGTCGCGCAGATGCGGCTCGACCGTCTCGGGTGTCAGGTGTCCGGTCTCGATCGATACATCGCAGAAAGCAGGTTCGGCGCCGGCCCAGGCTAGCGATTGCGCCGTGTTGACAAAGCTGAACGCGGGCACGACGACCTTGCCTTTGACGCCAAGGGCTTGCGCGGCCAGCGCAAGGGCGATCGTCGCATTCGTCACGCACATCGCGTGCCGCACGTTGAGCCGCTCGGCGAGCCGCGCTTCGAGCCGCTGCGCGAGCGGGCCGTGATTCGTGTAGTACTGGCGCGCGAAGATGTCGCGAAACGCCGCTTCATAGCGCTCCCAGCTCGGAAAGTTGTGCTGGCCGACGCTGACGGGCCGCGGCAGCGCCGGTTCGGCGCCGAACAGGGCAAGGCCGGGCGACGCGAGAGTGTGTGTGTTCATGTCGGGAAACGCTCGTTGATCGCATCGGCGTGCGAGTGAATGAAGCGCAGCAGCGCGACGATCGATTCGATGTCGGCCTCGTCGACGAAATGGCCGCACGGAAGCATCAGGAAGCGTTCTGCGAGACGCTCGGTCGCGCTCAGGTCGCCGGCAACGGTCGGGTACTCGGTGCGCTTCTGGTGCAGCGCAGGGAAGTAATACGGGCGCGACAGCATGTGCTCGGAATGCAGAATCGCGAGCACGCGTTCGCGCTTTACCGGCCAGCCGTCCAGCAGTTCGACGACGATGTTTTTGAAGCCGCAGCGCTCGGTTTCGTCGAACGTGACAAGCCGCATGTCGGGCACCGTCGGGATCAGCCGCTTGTAGGCGTAGTAGCGGTTGCGATTGCGCAGCACCTGATCGTCGACATCGTCGATTGCCGCAAGCGCCATCGCGGCGTGAATCTCGTTTTGCTTGGCGTCGATGCCGATCGCGTCGAGTGTGTCGTCATCCTTGAGACCGAAGTGGCGCATGTCGCGCAGGCGCGCGGCGAGCTCGGCGTCGTTCGTCGTGACATAGCCGCCTTCGAATGCATTGAAGAGCTTGCTCGATTGCATCGAGAAGCATTCGGCGCGGCCGCACGAGCCGACCTTGCGTCCGCGGTATGACTCATAGACCGATTCCACCGCATCGAACACGAGCGGAATGCCCGTTTGCGCCGACAGCGCCTCGAGCCCTTCGACATCGCAGCAGTTCACGATCGGATGCACGCCGAGGATCAGCGCCGTGTTCTCGTTGATGCATGGCGCGGCCGTTTCGGCCGTGATCGAAAGCGTGAGCGGATCGACTTCGCAATAGTGCGGCACGAGCCCGGCCCACGCGACGATGTCGGCAAGGCGCCGGTACGTCAGCGACGGCATCACGACTTCGGTCTTGCCCGGCAGCGCGAGACACTTCATCGACAGCACAAGGCCCCAGAAGCCGCCCGCGAACGAGACACAGTGCGCGACGTCGTGAAACTTCGCGAGCCGCGCTTCGAGCTCGCGTTCCACGGCGCCGTGATCGGTGTACTGGCGCGCCTCGTGAAAGACTTTCGAGTAGTCGAGAAAGCGTTCGACATCGGGCTGCACGAGGTTCGAGATCGACCGGATCGTATCGAATACCGGCTGCCCGCCGAACACGGCGAGGTCGGTTGGCTGTGTCTTGCTAAACATGGGAAACGTCGCTCCCGATTCGTTGAATACGTCAGGGTGCCCGTTTGAGCACTGCGTTGTAGCGGTAATGGGCTTGATAGAACGACTCGGGCATGAACGAGACGTGCGTGAGCCATCCGCTTTTCGCAGCCAGCGCTTCGAGCTGCGCCGGCGAGCGCCACTTGCCGATCTGGGAGGCCGGATCGTCGAGTTCGGCGCGAAAGTCCTTATCCGCGGGGAAGAAAAGATGCGCGCGGTCGCGGTCGGGGAGGTTGCCGAGAAAGACCGTCGTGATACTCGTGAAGCGGGTCGCGAGCTCGCTTAGCACCTCACCCGCCTCGTCGTCGTTCAGATACGACAGCACTGCAAAGCAAACAGCCTTGGTGAAGCGTGCCGGCTCGGGCTCGCTGCGCAAGTATGAACAGACATTGTCGACGATGAACGAAAACCCCGGGCGCTGAAATTCGCGCTGCGCCACGGAGATCAGGTACTCGGAAAAGTCCACGCCGAGGTATTCGGCGCAGCCGTCGAACAGGAAATGCGAGAGCGCGCCGTTACCGCAGCCGAGCTCCAGCAAGTGCTCGCTGCCGTCGAGGGCGAGGCCCGCGCGCATCGAATCGACGATCAAACGGATCTGGTCGTCGGAGATGGGCTTGCCGTAGACCGTCCGGCGCACTTGCCCCCAGAGGTCGTCGGGCGGCAGAGTCTTCGGATATTCCTTGTAGTCGGATTTCGGGTATTCCATGCGGGAGGTATCCGTTTCAGGCGGAGGTTGCGGCGTGTGCTTGTGCTTGTGCGGCTTGCTGCTTGCGCTGCGCGATGCGCGATGCGACGCTCGCGCGTGCGAAGGCAAAGTCGGCCTGGAACCGTTCCGAAGTCAGCAGTTCGGCGGGCGCTCGCGTCGTCAGTTCCTCCAGGTTTGTGCCGAGGCGCGCTATCTCGGGCAGCGCGTTGGCGAAAACGCCGTAAAACCTTTGCAGGCGCAGCTTCGCGTTTTCGAGGCGAGCGCCGTGCAGGTTGCCAGCGGCGGCCTCGGAGCGCACGATCAGCTCCCATTCGTAGAGGCCCGCACTGAAGTTCGAGCTCATCAGCCCCGAGGCCTGCGTGTCGTGCTTGCGAAACGCGCTCAGATAGCCGCCCACCGCCACGAGCGGGGCGCGCTCGGCAATGTTCAGGAACATGGCTACGTCGCTGCCGAGAAAGTCGAGCTGCAGGCCGCGGTAATCGACGATTCGCTCGACATCGACGCGTTCCCGATCGAGCATCACGTTGCTCGGCTCGCCGACGAAGTTGTTCAGGTCTGCGACCAGGGCCTGCACGAGATACGTGCGATCGACGAGTGCCGTTTGACCCGGCTGCAAAAGCGGCATCGGCGTCTCGACGACCTTGTCGTTGCTGTCGATGATCACGCGGTCGTGAAACGCAAGCAACGAAGCGGGGTTGGCGGCCAGCGCTGCCGATAGCACCTCGGCCGAGGCAGGCATCAGGACGTCGTCGTCGCACAGCCACTTGACGTACTTGCCGCTCGCCCGGCGCCACAGCGCCTGGAAATTCAGCGTGCCCTTCTGGAAGCCGTGATGGAAATAGCGGATGCGCGGATCGTCGAACCGCTCGACGAGCGGCGCGAGAGCGGCATTGGGCGTGTCGTCTCCGATGAGGATTTCGATGTCCTGCAACGTCTGGCCCAAGGCGCTGATGATCGCCTGCCGGAGATACTTCGCCTTATACGCGGGAATCAGAATGCTGACCAAAGCCATGGCGGCAAATCCTTATTTTCGGTGCCGGTGTCCGGATGCTTGCGGCGCACCTTTGCCGCACGGCACTTTGCAATGTTCGAGAGCTTAGCGTCGCCCGTGAAGCTTCAATCGGCCAAAAAGACCGGAGTTTCTCCGCTATTCCTCACGTTCGCGGCGTTTGCGCCGCCGCCGCGTTGCGCGCTCTGCGCGCGGTCTGAATGAGCGTCTCGCGAATTTGCAGGAATATCTGCAAGTAACTTGCGCGGCCCGTTTCGATCGCTGCAGTCTTCAATGCGTCGAGCACCGACAGATCGACAGGGTACGGACTGACCATCGACCCCGACATCGGCAGCTGAATCGGGTCATATTGCTTCACGCGCCAATGGCGCTCTGCGGCGAGGAGCAGCGACACGACGCGCTCGATGATGAACACTTTCGACGGAGCGAAGCCGCTTCCATAGACGGCCGGCGCGTTCAGTTGGCCGCTGAGCGCGCTGTTGCCGGTTTCCGCGATCGCAAAGAGCGTTTCGCACATTTCGAGCCAACGGCGCCAAAACGCCGGTGTGGCCACAAAGTAATTGCAAAAGATGCTGTGGCGCGAATCCATTGGCGCCGCGTGCGGATCGATGCCCGGCGCGATGAGCGCGACGCTTTGCTCGAAGACTGGCCAAATGCCGGGCTGATTCGTCGCTGCCTGCTCGAACGTGTTCAGATATACGGCGCTCTGGTCGAAGAACGGCGAGAACGAGATGACGTCGGCATCGCTTTGCACGCTTGCGATGAATGCGTTGACGGCGCTCGAGCGGAGCGTGGTCTTTTGGCCGAACTTCGGTGAGAAGAAGCCGTAGAGCGTGTTTTCGTCGAGCGCATGCCCGAGCAGGAACTTGCGGATGGGCCAGTATTCGCGCCAGTCGGGCCGCTCTCCGCAATTGTCGAGCGGGATGAAGCCCGGATCGAGTTGAAGGCGCGTTTCGTCGGAGTAGTAGATCTGGCGAATTTCGACCGACCGTCCGCCGGACGATGGCTTCGAAAGTTCAAGCAAGGGATTGGCTCCGGTGATTGAGTGCCTCTCATGCGCGGCAAGCGCCGCGCGTGAGAAACCGCAGGATAGCGAGAGTTTGACGGTGGCGCGCCAGGTTGTATCGATCGAACAAGGTGTGGTTTCAGGCTCAATTCCCGATGTTCGAGTCGGCGAAAGCCGGCCTCTCGCCGGCCAGGGCGCCAGTGGCGCGGCGCAGTTCTGAAATTGAACGGGAAACGACGTGCTGTTCCTGAGATTGAAGAACGTACGGCAAGGCTATGCTGCGGTCTCTTGTCAGATGCGGCGTGAACGCGCTGTATCAGCCCGAATTGATTTCCTATCCCCACCGATGAAGCCGATCCGACTCGTATGTGGCACCCGGCATTCCGACGCGACCTTCGCCGCGCAATCCGCGCTCGGCCGCTCGCTGAAGCTGTACGATCACCAGCCGCCGCAGCAGTTGGTGCTGTTCGACAACAACAGCAAAGGCCTGTCGACGATCTACAACCGCGCGATCGAGCACGCCCGGGAGAACCCTGCGATTCTCGTCTTCATCCATGACGACATCTCGATCTGCGACTTCTTCTGGGCCGATCGGATCGACGAAGCCGTCAAGCACTTCGACGTCGTGGGCCTCGCCGGCAACACGCGCCGCGTGCCGCGCCAGCCGTCCTGGGCGTTCACGCCCGAGATGCAATGGGACCGCCGCGAGTTCCTGAGCGGCGTCGTCGGGCACGGCAAGGGCTTTCCGTGTGACGTCGTTTCGCGCTTCGGCCCATCGGGCCAAGCGTGCAAGCTGCTCGACGGCCTCATGCTCGTGGCCGACAGCGAGCGGCTCATCGAAAGCGGCCTGCGCTTCGACGAGCAGTTCGACTTCCATTTCTACGACCTGGACTTCTGTCGCCAGGCCGAGCTGAAGGGCCTGACGATGGGCACTTGGCCGATCAGCGTCGTCCACGAAAGCGGCGGTGCGTTCGGCTCGCCGTCGTGGCGCGCGGCCTACGAGCGTTATCTGCGCAAATATGGCGAGTAATCCGATGCCGGCGGCGGGCCGGCTTCCCCAGCCGATCGAAGTCGGCCTCGCGCATCAGCAAGCCGGGCGCCTCGCCGAGGCGGCGGCCGTCTACAAGCAAATTCTCGCCGTCCAGCCGAATCATCCCGACGCGCTGCATCTGCTCGGGCTCGTCGCCTATCTCGAAGGCAACTACGCGGCGTCGACCGAGCTCATCATGCGCGCGCTCGGCCATCGCGAGAGCGAGATCTTTTACGGCAACCTCGGCAATGCGTTTGCCGCGCTCAGCAAGCACGCGGCGGCTGCCGAGTGCTTTCGTTGCGCCATCGCGCTCAAGCCCGACTACATACACGCCCACAACAACCTCGGCAACATGCTGCGCGAGTGCGGCCAGTACGACGCGGCCGTGCAGAGCCTCAAGACCGTCATCGCGCTGAAGCCCGATCATGCCGAGGCGTACAACAACCTGGCCAATGTGCTGGTCGATCTCGGCGACCTCGACGCCGCGATCGACGCCTACCGAAAGGCGATCGCGCTGCGGCCGGACCTGCTCACGACGCGCAGCAATCTGCTGTTCATCCTCAGCTACCGCGAGAGTCTCGCGCCGTCCGACTACCTGGCGCAGGCGCTCGACTTCGGCCGCGTGGCGACGGCCCAGGCGCGACCGTGGTCGGGGTGGCATGTGCCGCTGGCAAGCCGGCGTGACGGGCCGTTGCGCGTAGGCCTCGTTTCCGGCGATTTCAAGGTCCATCCGACCGGGATTTTTATCGAGAGCATCCTCGCGCATGTCGACACGATACGGATCGAGCTCGTCGCGTATCCGACGCAGCGGATCGAAGACGAGCTGACCGCGCGCATCAAGCCGCGCTTCGCGGCGTGGACGAATCTCGCATCGCTCACCGACGAGGCGGCCGCCCGCCGGATTCGCGACGACCGGATCGACATTCTCGTCGACCTGTCCGGCCACATGAACCACAACCGCCTGCCGCTGTTCGCATGGCGGCCGGCGCCGGTGCAGGCGAGCTGGCTCGGCTACTTCGCGAGCACCGGGCTGCCCGCGATGGACTACGTGATCGGCGACGCGCACGTGCTGCCGGCCGCCAGCGAGAGCCAGTTTTCCGAGCGGCTCTGGCGACTGCCCGACAGCTATCTCTGCTTCACGCCGCCTGAAGAGAACGTGGCGGTCGGGACGCCGCCGCTTGCCGCGCGGGGGCACGTGACGTTCGGCTGCTTCAACCACCTGATGAAGATGAACGACACGGTGGTCGCCGTGTGGGCGCGCATCCTCCACGCGGTGCCCGGCTCGCGTCTTTTCCTGAAGGCCAAGCAGCTCGACGACGCCGCCACGCGCAACGAGACGCTCAGGCGCTTCGCCGCCGTGGGCATCGGCGCCGAACGGCTGATTCTCGAGGGCCGCTCGCCGCGCCATGAATACTTCGAAGCGTACAACCGCGTCGACATCGCGCTGAGCCCGTTCCCTTATCCGGGCGGGACGACGAGCGTCGAAGGACTCTGGATGGGCGTGCCCGTTCTGTGCCGCCGCGGCGACCGGTTTCTCGCGAACATCTGCACGAGCCTGCTGCACTCGGCCGGACTCGAGGAGTGGATCGCGGCCGACAACGACGACTACGTCGCGAAAGCCATCGCGTTCGCACGCGACCCCGAGCGCCTCGCCGCGCTGCGCGGCTCCTTGCGCGCGACGCTGCTCGCCTCGCCGCTGTGCGACGCCGCACGCTATGCGCGCAATCTCGAAGCGGCGTTCGAGGGGATCTGGCGCGAGCGCGTTGCGCAACTGGGTGCGCCGCCGCGAGATCCCGCGGCCTGAGCGCCGCGGCGCGATCGTCTCGGCATGCTTCGCTGCGCTGCCGTTTCCTCATCCACGGACTATCCATGCAAGACATTCGAGAGACGTTGAACGCCGCGCTGGCGCATCATCAGGCGGGCCGTCTCGCGGATGCGCGGACCCTCTATCAACAGATCCTGCACGCACAGCCGCGGCATTCGGACGCGCTGCATTTTCTCGGGCTGCTCGCCTGCCAGATCGCGCAGCATGATGCGGGCATCGCGCTGATGCGCGAATCGATCGCCGTCAATGCGAGCCCGATCTACTACAACAACCTCGGCAATGCGTTGCGCGACCACGGCCTGCTGGCCGAAGCCATCGCTGAATATCGCCGCGCGATCGCGCTCAAGAGCGACTACGCCGAAGCCCACAACAATCTCGGCAATGCGCTGCGCGAGGCCGGCGACGCGGCCGCGTCGCTGCAAAGCTGCGCTCGGGCCGTCGAATTGCTTCCCGGCTACGCCGAGGGCTACAACAATCTCGGCAATGCGCTGAAGGATCTCGGCCAAATCGACGCGGCCTTGCTCGCGTACAACAAGGCGATTGCCGCAAGACGCGACTTCGCGCTTGCTCACATCAATCTCGGCAATCTATTCAGGGAGCAAGGGCATGCCGATGCAGCGGTCGAATCCTATCGGACCGGCATCGCGCTCGCGCCGAACCTCGCCGCGGCGCACGACGCGCTTGCCGCCGCGCTGATGGATCGCGGCGACGTCGATGCGGCCATCGAGAGCTACCGGCGCGCGGCCGAGCTGCAGCCTGAACAGGCCGCGGCGCACAATGCCCTCGGCAACGCGCTGAACGGCGCCGGCCGAGCCGGCGAATCGATCGCCTCCTACGAGCGCGCGCTTGCCTTGCAGCCCGATCTCGCCGATGCGCATCACAATCTCGCCAACGCGCTGAAACGCCTGGGGCGCGCAGAGCAGGCGCTCGGCTTCGCGCAGCGCGCCGTGGAACTACGCAATGATGTGCCGTCGTTCCACAACAACCTCGGCATGATCCTCGCCGACCTGAACCAGTTCGACGCCGCGCTCCAGCGCTACCGCAAGGCGCTCGCGCTCGATCCCGATCTCGCGGAATCGCATACCGCCGTGCTGTTCGGCCAGGCCTATGCCGCGGGATGGTCGGCCGGCGCTCACCTCGCCGATGCGCGCTACTTCGGCCAGCGCATGGCCGCGCTGGCGTCGCCCTACAGGCAATGGCCGGCGCTGGCGGAGGCGTCGCGCGCGACGCGTGCGCTCAGGGTCGGCTTCGTGACGGCCGACTTTCGCGCGCATCCCACCGGCTATTTCCTGGAAAGCGCGCTCGCCCATCTCGACCTCGCGAAGATCGAGGCGATCGCATATTCGAACGGCTTGCAGCATGACGATGTCACGGCGCGCCTGAAGCCGCGCTTCGCCGGATGGCGCCACATCGCCGGCATGAGCGACGAAGCGGCGGCGCGCATGATCCACGAGGATCGCATCGACATCCTCGTCGACCTGTCGGGCCATACCGCGCGCAACCGGCTGCCGCTGTTCGCCTGGCGGCCGGCTCCGCTGCAGGTGAGCTGGCTCGGCTACTTTGCGACGACGGGGCTCGACGCGATCGACTACGTGCTCGGCGACCCGCACGTGCTGCCCGCGGAAGACGAGGGGCAATATGTCGAACGCGCGTGGCGTCTGCCGGACAGCTACCTGTGCTTCACACTGCCGACGCGGCAGGTGCCGGTCGGCCCGTTGCCCGCGCTGCAAGCCGGCCATGTGACCTTCGGGTGCTTCAACAATCACAAGAAGCTCAACGATGCGGTCGTCGCGGTCTGGTCGCGCGTGCTGCATGCGGTGCCGAATTCGCGTCTGATGTTGAAGAACTTCCAGCTTGGCGAGCCGATCATGCGGCGCGATACGCTGGCGCGCTTCGCCGCGCACGGCATCGGCAGCGAGCGGCTCGTGCTCGAGGGACCATCGCCGCGCGACGAGTATTTCGCGGCCTACCAGCGCGTCGATCTCGCGCTGGACCCGTTCCCCTATCCGGGCGGCACGACGAGCGTCGAAGGGCTCTGGATGGGCGTGCCGGTCTTGAGCCGCCGCGGCAACCGGTTCCTGTCCCGCCTCGGCGAGATGGTGCTGCAGACGGCCGGCTTGCCCGAGTGGATCGCCGGCGACGATGACGACTACGTCGCGCGCGCTGCAGCGTACGCCGCCGACCTGCGAGGCCTCGCGGCGCTGCGCGCCGGCTTGCGCGAGCGCGTGATTGCCTCGCCGCTTTGCGATGCGTCGCGCTTCGCCCGAAATCTCGAAGCCGCCTTCGCGCAAATGTGGCAGCGCAGGCTCGCGGCTATCAAGGTAGACAACCCATGAACACAATCGCACCGGATACGATCTCGCGGCAGGCCGTGGACGCCGGCCTCGGCCATCATCAGGCAGGCCGATTCGAGCAAGCGCAGGTGCTCTACGAGCACGCGTTGCAGCTCGTACCGCGCAATGCGGACGCACTGCATCTGCTCGGTGTGATCGCCATGCAGCAGGGCCGATATGCCGATGCGCTCGACCTGATCGCGCGCGCCATCGAGATCAGCCCGCAATCGATCTACTACGACAATCTCGGCTCGGCGATGCGCGGCTGGGGCAAGCTGGCCGCGGCTGCGGAGAGCTACAGCCAAGCGATCGCGCTCGATGCGGGCAATGTCAACGCGCACAACAACCTTGGCTACGTGTTGCAGCAGATGCGTCTTCACGCGGCCGCCGCGACGAGCTTTCGAACGGCCACGGTCCTCAAGCCCGATTTCGCCGATGCCCACTGCAATCTCGGCAACGCGCTGCGCGAGCTCGGCGATCTCGACGGCGCTGTCGAGCATTGCCGCCGAGCTCTGGAGATCAACCCCGCGCTGGGCGAGGCGCACAACAATCTCGGAAACGCGTTCAAGAACCAAGGCAGGCTGACCGAAGCGGCCCAGTGCTACGAGCGCGCGCTGGCCCTGTCGCCGCACGAGCCGCAGATCCCGCTCAATCTCGGCATCGTGCGGCGCGAAGAAGGGCGTCACGATGCGGCGATCGCGTGTTTCAGACAGGCCATCGCACTGCGGCCGTCGTGGGCGCACGCGTGGAGCAACCTGCTGTTCAGCCTGAGCTTCGCGCCCGGCGTCACGCCGGCTGACTACCTCGCCGAGGCCGCCGAGTTCGGGCGGCGCGTCGGCGCCGAGGTTCACCCTTACACGGACTGGCGCATCGACACGGCGGCAGGCGCGCCGTTGCGGATCGGCTTCGTGTCGGGCGATCTCAGGGCTCATCCCGTCGGGTTCTTTCTGGAAAGTGTCCTCGCGCAGTTCGACCCCGCGCGCATCCGCCTCTTCGCGTACACCACCCGACCTCAGGAAGACGAGCTCACCGCCCGCATCAAGCCGCGCTTTGCCGCCTGGCGCAGCATCGTCGACATGAACGACGAGGCCGCCGCGCGCGCGATTCGCGACGACGGCATCCATATCCTCTTCGACATGGCTGGGCACACCGACGGCAACCGTCTGCCCGTATTCGCCTGGAAGCCGGCGCCGGTCCAGGTGAGCTGGATCGGCTATTTCGCGTCGACGGGGCTGGCGGCCATCGATTACGTGCTCGGCGACGATTGCGTGCTGCCGGCCGGCGAAGCGCATCACTTCGTCGAGCGGCCGTGGCGTATGCCGCAAAGCTACCTGTGCTTCACGCCCCCCGAGCCGCCCGTGCCGATCGAGGCCGAGCCGCTGCCGGCCGACCGGCCGCTCACGTTCGGCTGCTTCAGCGATCTGGTGAAGATGAACGACCGCGTGGCGGCGGTGTGGTCGCGCATCCTCCATGCCGTGCCGGGTTCGCGTCTTTTCTTGAAGGCGAAGCAACTGGCCGATGCAAAGGTGCGCAACGCGACGCTCGCCCGCTTTGCGGCGCACGGTATCGGCGCCGAACGGCTCGTGATGGAAGGCCCTTCGCAGCACGCGGAGTATCTCGCCACGCACAACCGCGTGGACATCACGCTGAGTCCGTTTCCGTACCCTGGCGGCACGACGACGGCCGAAAGCCTGTGGATGGGTGTGCCGGTGCTGTGTCGCCGCGGCGACCGCTTCCTCGCGCACTTGTGCGAGAGCGTGCTGCGCGGCGCGGGCCTCGCCGACTGGATTGCATCGGATGACGACGACTACGTCGCGCGAGCCGTCGCATTCGCCCGCGACCGCGAGCGGCTTTCGGCGCTGCGCGACGGGCTGCGCGAACGGGTGCTGGCGTCCTCGCTGTGCGACGCGCCGCGCTTTGCGCGCATGCTCGAAGGGGAGTTCGCGAGGATGCTGGACGAGCACGGCATAAAAAAAGCCGCATTGCTGCGGCTTCGAGAGTGAATCCAATCCCGCATTGACGGCATGCGGTTGTTATTCGTTATCCGTATTCCGGGCTTGAGGCCGTCGTCAGAGCTTCCCCGTCGTGTTGTAGAGGCTCGTGGCGGCGATCCGCTTCATCGCTTCGCTTTGCCGGCTCATCATCGCCTCGCGCTCGTCTCGCGTCTTGCGCGTGATCGTCGCGTCCATCTCCTGGATCGCGCGAATCGTGGCGAGCGCTTCGGGCGTTTGCGTTGGGCCGAGCGTCATGAGAAGAGGGGAGCGCTCGTCGGCCAGATCGGACGCGAACAGCCAGTCGCCTGCCTCGACGGCGGTGGCGATCGTCTTTGTCAGTTCGTATGCGCGGGACAGCGATTCTTGCGTCATCGTTCTCGATCCTTGGTCAGGGGAAGCTCAAGCGTCAGGCCGACTTGTTCAGCGTGCCCGAGCTGCCGTTGCCGCCGAACAGCTGGTCCAGGTACGTTGTGTTGTTCTGCATCTGCGTCATCAGGTTGTTCAGCGCGGTGAACTGCGCGTTGTACTGGCTCGTCAGCGACGCCGCATAGGCAGTGAGGGTGCTCTGTTGCTGCGTCAGGCTCTGGAGGTCCGAGTTGAGCGCCTGGGTGCGCTGGGCGAATTGGCCGCCGGACTCCGTGTATGTCTGAGTGTACGCATTGAGCTGCTCGCCGATACCGTTCGTGCTGTTGAAGATGGCCGACACGGCGCTTGAGTTCGTGGTAAGCGCCGTTTGCAGCGCCGTGCTGTCGACGCTGATCGTGCCGTCCGGCTGCAGGTTCAGGCCAATCGACGACAAGCTGTACGTCTTGCCGCCCACGGTGATGCCGCTACTGACCATCGAGGCCATGTCGTTCGTAGCCGTGTTGAGCATGGCGTCGCCCAGGAGCGGTCCGGCCGTCGCACTCGTTGAGCCGCTCGCGGCGGTGTACGTCGACAGCCCGCTCGCGGTCGTGACCCACGAATTGTACGCAGTGACGAAATTGTTGATTGCGGTGGTCGCCGCGGTCGTGTTCCCGGCGACGGTGAGCGTTTGCGTGGTGCCGACCGCGGCGCTCGTGAGGTTGAGCGTCACGCCGGTGAGCGCGCCGGTCACGGTGTTGCTTGCGCTCGTGACCGTGCTGCCTGCGATCGAGAGCTTTGCATCCTGGCCGGCCGTGACCTGCGTGAAGCTGGCCGTGTTCAGGCCAGAGTCCACGCCGGTGCCGGCGGAGATCGACACCGTGTTCGCCGCGCCGGTCGAGGTCGAGGTGAGCACGAGGTGCTGACCGTCGGACCCCGTGACGACGGTAGCCGACACGCCGGGGTTGTTCGACGCGCCGTTGATGGCCGCCGCGACGCCGGCGAGCGTGTTGTTCGATGAGTTCAGGGCGATCGTCATCGAGCTGCTGCCGACGCCGACCGTCAGGTTGCCGGTGCCGAGCGTGGCACTGCTTGAATACGCACCAGAGGAAATCACGTTCGACTGGGCGATCTGCGTCACGTTGACCGAATAGGTACCCGCAACGGCGCCCGAGCCGGTCGCGACCGTCGCCGTGATGCCGCTGCCGCTCGCGGTGGCGCTCAACTGCTGGAGCGCGCTGCCGTCCGTGAGTCCCGACAGTGAGGTCTGCAGCGACGACATTGCCGATTGCAGCGAGCCGATCGCCGACAGGATGGTGTTGTCGGACGTCTGCTTGTTGGTGATCGTGGCCTGCTGGCCGGCGGTTTTCGCATTGACAAGGGCCGTGACGAGCGAGTTGACGTCGAGGCTCGACTTGGTCGATCCACTGATGATGGACTGGGCTGCTTGCGCCAGCGCGCTGCTTGCTGCGCTGGCGGAGGTGGACGTTGCCGTGGTCGACATGGGTAGCTCCGTTCGTTTCGCTCGTTGTTGCGAGGTTCGGTCCAGTGCAGGCTGGTAGAGGTGTTTGGCCCGATGGGCAAGTGCCGCCAATGACTACAGGGAGGAAGACCTCCCTGTGGTGTTGCTCGAGTTGCGCTGCTTTACCGGGGCCGCCGCGTGTCGCGCTATCCGGCGTCGTTGGTGGCCCCGCGCGGCACAGCGTGTCTCGCGACTCGCTGTGCGCCGGTCACGCTTACTGCAGGAGCTTCAGCACTTGCTGCGGCAGCGAGTTCGCTTGCGCGAGCACCGAGATACCGGCTTGCTGCAGCACTTGCGCCTTGCTCAGGTTCGCCGTTTCCGACGCGAAGTTCGCGTCGGTGATTTGCGACATGGCCGAGCTCGTGTTGGTCGATTCCGTTTGCGTGTTGGTGATGGCCGACGCGAACGTGTTCTGCGCAGCACCGAGCTGGGCTTGGAAGTTGTTCACTTGCGTGAGCGCGGCATCGATCGCCGTGATCGCGTTTTGAGCACCCGAGGTCGAGGCAACGGAGAGACCCGTCAGGTTCATGCCGGCCGAGTTCCAGTTCGTCGTGCCGAAGTTGGCCGTCAGGTTCTGGTTGGCCGAAGCGCCGATCTGGAAGGTCACGCTGCCGCTCGTGCCGAGCGCGCCGCCAAGAACGGTTTGGCCGTTGAACGTCGTTTGCGAGGCAACGCGGTCGATTTCAGCCAGACGCGTCGTCACTTCCGACTGCAGGTTGGCTTGTGCTGCCGTACCCAGCGAGCCGTCGCCCGACTCGACCGCCAGCTGGCGGATACGTTGCAGGTTGTCGACCGTCGACGTGATCGCGCCGCCAGCCGTTTGCAGCATCGAGATGCCGTCGTTCGCGTTCGACACGCCTTGGTTCAGCGCGTTGATCGACGCCGTCATCGTCGTGGAGATCGCGAGGCCTGCTGCGTCGTCGGCTGCCGAGTTGATCCGCTTGCCCGACGACAGGCGGTTGATTGCTTGCGACAGCGCGTTCTGCGAGCCCGACAGATTCGTCTGGGCTTCGAGCGACATGATGTTGGTATTGATGTTCAGCATTTTTTTCCTCGTTTGGAAAACGCCTTAGAGAT
Organism: Trinickia camelliae; assembly: GCF_053525655.1. Classification (NCBI taxonomy): domain Bacteria; kingdom Pseudomonadati; phylum Pseudomonadota; class Betaproteobacteria; order Burkholderiales; family Burkholderiaceae; genus Trinickia; species Trinickia camelliae. The sequence goes on along the minus strand of NZ_JBCHAA010000003.1, from coordinate 26,652 downwards.
CGGCTATTTCAAGGTTCGGCGACGCGCTTATCGCGAGTGGCGCTGACCGCCTTTCCTGGTTGTCGGCGGGGGGTGGAGAAAACTTTAGGGAAGGGAGACGAAATTGGTGACAGCGCATTGGCAGCCCCGAGGCGAGGGCGTCCGGCTGCTCGGCAACGCAAGTGCTTGAAGGCAAATGTCAAAGTTGTGGTCGACGCGACGTTTACCTGTTATGATCGCTGGTTCGCGGGTGAACTCCGCACGAATTCCCCCGGCCCCCGGGGCCGATTGCCTCTCGTTTTGCTGCTTGCGGCAAGCGTCGGGAGGGCCGGCGCGAGGCGGACTGCCGTGAGTGGGCAGGTGCCACGCATTTTGACCGTATCAAGCGACTTAGGAATTACATGACCACTATTCTTCTGAAGGAAAACGAGCCGTTCGAAGTGGCGATCCGCCGCTTCCGTCGCGCAATCGAAAAAAATGGCCTGATCGCCGAGCTGCGTGAGCGCCAATCTTACGAAAAGCCGACGACGGCTCGTAAGCGCAAGAAGGCAGCCGCTGTGAAGCGCCTGCACAAGCGCCTGCGCAGCCAAATGCTGCCGAAGAAGCTCCACTAAGCTTCCCCGGCGCGCGGCGTAGAGCCGCACGAAAAGCAGTCAAGACGGCGGTGTGTGCTTCGAAAGAAGCACACACCGCCGTTGCGCTTTGGAGACGGGGTTTCAGGCGGCGTGCTTCTTGACGAGCTCTGCAGAAAGACCGAACTGGCGCGCGATCGACGTCAGCCGCTCGTGCCACTCCCAGACGCCGAACACATCGTGGACGTTTTGCAGGCAACTGAGGAGTTCCACCGTCGTCGGGTCGAAGATATTGACGCGTGACCTGAGCAGCGCCTTCTTGAGTGCGGCGACGCCAGCATCCATGTAGGCCGGCACTTCGTCGGGGCGCTTGCCGATGTAGCGGACCGGCACGCCTTCCATCGCCGTCATGTAATCGCGCGGCTGGATGAGGCTGCCGACCGGGCAGCCGCCGCAATAGCCCCGATAAGCGCCCCCGCCTCGCGGGAGCAGCGCGGCGCGCCCTTGGCCGAAAAGATGGTCCACGGCGTGGTCGAACAACGCCTGATGCGTCAGGAAATTCAGGTTCTTCATGGTTTTGGCGGCTTGCGCGAAAGTGCGGCGGCCGTTTGTTGTCTTATACGTGCGGGTATAACGCTTCGATCGGTAAAAACGAAGACATTTTCTAGACGAGTTCGCAGTTTTGACCGCGTGCGGCGGTGTAGCAGACGAGCATCGAAAGCGCGTTGAACCTTACCCGACAAGGTTCGCCACCGCCTTGCGCCAAGTCCGGCGGCTGCGTTTCAGGACTTTCCCTAGCGGCGGTGCGCGCCGTGGCGGGTGTTGCGAAAACGCAAACCGGGTGGGGACAAGCCTGTTGGACCGTAAGCGGTGCGAGGACTTTGTCGCGGCAGCAGCTTCGCGGGCGCTCCAGCGCCGCCAGACTTAGGCGCTCGCGCGTTTGCGTCCCTTTTTGCCAAGCGCCGCGCACCGGTCGTGACAGATGCAATCGATTTCGTGGTCGTTCACCATGCCCACCGCCTGCATGAACGCGTAGCAAATCGTCGATCCCACGAACTTGCAGCCGTATTTCTTGAGCGCTTTGCTGAGCGCGTCGGAGATTTCAGTCGAAGCGGGCGCGTCTTTATATGATGCGTGACGATTCTGAATCGGCACGCCGTCGACGAACGACCAAACGAAGTTCGCGAGCGAGCCGTGCTCGACGCGAATCTGCTGGACTGCACGCGCATTGAGGATGGCGGATTCGATCTTCGCCCGGTTGCGCACGATGCTCGTGTCCTGCATGAGCGCTTCGACCTTCTTCGGCGTGAAGCGCGCGACGGCATCGGCATCGAAGTTCATGAAAGCGCGCCGGTACCCTTCCCGCTTGTTGAGAATCGTCGACCATGACAGCCCGGCTTGCGCGCCTTCGAGCACGAGCATTTCGAACAGGTGCCGGTCGTCGCGCGAAGGCACGCCCCACTCGGTATCGTGATAGTGCTGATCCGCTTCGCTTTTCACCCAGTGGCAACGGTGCGTCTCTTCTGTCATTTGCGTGCCTCGATTTGATTTCTGCTTTGATTTGCGCCGAGAGTCTCGCGCCAAGGATAGCGTATCGGTGCCGCCCGACAACTAGGCCATTCGGCCGATTGGCGCGCGGCGCCGAAGCGGATAACCTCGCACTCAACGTTTTTTCACGAGCGAATAGATGATGGACAGGCATGATTTTCTGATCGGCGTCGACGGCGGCGGTACAGGCACGCGTGTCGTGCTGGCGGACGCGCACGGCGTCGAAATGGCGCAGGGCACGGGCGGCTCGTCAGGGCTGGGCCTCGGGGTGGAGCGCGCCTGGCAATCGATCGAAGCTGCGGTGACGCAGGCGTTCGAGCGAGCGGGCGCAGCGCTCGATTGGTCGCGTTGCGCGCTCGCCTGTGGGCTTGCCGGCGTGAACAATCGCGACTGGCTCGCCGCCTTCGTCGCGCAAGCGCCCAAGCTCGCCGCGCTCGTGATCGAGAGCGATGCGTACACGACGCTGGTCGGCGCGCATGACGGGGCGCCCGGTGTGATCGTCGCGCTAGGCACCGGCAGCATCGCGGCGGCGCTGGATGAAAAGGGCGCTTGCCGCATCGCGGGCGGCTATGGATTTCCGTCGGGCGACGAGGCGAGCGGTGCCTGGCTCGGCGTGCGCGCGATCGTCCACGCTCAGCGCTCGCTCGATGGCCGCACGCAGCCGGATGCGTTCTCGCAGGCGTTGCTCGCGCGCACCGGCGCGCAGGATCGCGACAGCCTCGTCGTTTGGCTCTGCGCGGCGAATCAAACGGCCTACGCGAGCCTGGCGCCGCTCGTGCTCGAGCATCGGACGCATCCGTTTGCCGCCGCTTTGCTCGCGCAGGCCGGCGCCGACATCGCAAACCTCATCGACGCGCTCGATCCGGCTGCGCAGTTGCCCGTCGCGCTGTGCGGCGGGCTTGCCGAACCCTTGACGCCGTTCGTGCCGCCATCGCATCGCGCGCGGCTGCGCGTACCGCTCTCGGATTCGGCGCACGGGGCGCTGCGTCTGGCGCAGCGTGAAGCGGCGCGCGCCGCGCAGGCCGCCAAGCCATGAGCCAATGCGGGACCAAAGTGGCGCAATCGGCGGGTGTCATCGGGCCGTCGCGCCAAGCGGCGATAAAATAGGACTTTTGCCGAAGCCGCCCTCACTTACCCATGTACAAAGTCATCGCCACCGATCTCGACGGAACCCTGCTCAATAGCGATCACCAGCTCGACCCGTTCACGGTGGCGACGGTTCGCAAGCTCGCGGACGACGGCGTGCATTTCGTCATAGCGACGGGGCGCCACTATTGCGACGTGGCCGGCATTCGCGACATCCTGGGCATTCGGCCGCATTTGATTACTTCGAACGGCGCCCGCGTGCATGCGCCCGACGACACGATGATCCACTCACAGGATCTGCCTCCGGCTACGGTGCGCCGGCTCGTTCAGCCGGATATCGCCGGCGCGCATGGCCGCATCATCGTCAACCTGTTTGCCGACAAAGCCTGGCTGATCGACCGCGACGCGCCCGAACTGCTCGCGTTCCATCAAGATTCGGGGTTCCGTTACGAGGTCATCGATACGCTGGCGCACGACGGCGCCGATATCGCCAAGGTGCTCTACATCGGCGAACCGGACGATCTCGCGCAAGTGGCGGCGAAGCTCGAAAGCGAATTCGGCGACGCGCTCTACGTCACCTACTCGCTGCCCGATTGCCTCGAAGTGATGACGTCGAACGTTTCAAAGGGGCGCGCGCTGCAATTCGTGCTCGAGCGGCTCGGCGCCGACGCGTCGAAATGCGTCGCGTTCGGCGACAACATGAACGACATCGATCTGCTCGAAACCGCCGGGCACCCGTTCATGATGAATAACGCCAATCCGCACCTGATCGCGCGTTTGCCGCAAGTGCCGCGCATCGGCAATAACTTCGAAGCTGGCGTCGCGCATCAGTTGCGCAAGCTGTTTTCGATGAAGGACGAGATCGCGTCGTAGCGGCGTCCAGCTCCCGCATCGATTCAATTCGACGCTGCGGCCGTTGCCGCCGGGCTCGATGCCGTATCGGCAGCAGCAGGCAACGTCGCGCAGGGACAGTCCTTCGAGCGTCCGTCGAGCCCTTGCTGCTCATGTCTGAAGCTTGCGCGCGGCGTGCCGCTGTGCCAGTCGACTTTCACGATGTAAATGCTGTCGAAATCGGCGCTTTGCCAATGCGGGACGTCGTTCGCGTTGCCGCCGTGCGCCGCCAGCATGTCACGCACGAGTTTTTCGATCAGCTTATGCTCCCAGGCGATCACGACGAGCTTGCCGCGATAGTCGGGCGCGACGAGCGTGCGTTCGAGCTTGTCGATCTGTGACAGGCCATACGGCGTCTGAATGGGCATGCCGAATTGAATTGCCGTCGGCTCGATGGTCGCGAGCGGACGAACGTAGTAATACAGGTGGCCGCCGTCTTTCTTCTGCTCGCCTGGGTCTGGCGCGTAAATCGCGTCCGGCTTGCCGTATTTCGCGGCGATCACCGCGGGCAGTGCGAGTGCGCGGTTCAATCCTTGGCAATCGAGCTGCCCATAGCCTTGCGCGGGTTTTTCTCCATGCCGCACGAAGACGAGCGTCTCGATGTCGCCGGCGGCGGCCTCTGCGGCGCTCGCGGCCGGTGCGAGCAGGCCGGCGCACAAGGCGACGCCGGCACATAGAAAACCCGTGACGTATCCACGCGAAAGATTCATTTCCAACCACCTTGGCAAGCCATTCAAAGTCGGACGATTCTAGCAGCGCGTGAAACCCGCCACAGAACCGTCATCGGCCAATGTCAGCGATACGGTATCCTAATGAGTGCGCCGGGTATGTGAGTCCGATTAACGCCATTCACTAATGCGCATTGACAGGTCGTTATCGGCAATTTGTCTGCGCGGTAGTCAACAATTGTTAAATAACAATGAGCTGATCCTGATAATTTCCTAATTAGGAGCCTTCTGCGGTAGTGTAACGATCTTTAATAAATTATCAGATGATTTGTGGTAAGACTGGGTAAATTGCGCATTGCTTATTGCGTTCTTTACGACTAATCTCGGGGCAAACGACGTGTACAAAAGAGGGAGGCCAAACATGTCTCAATACGCGGATCTGAAGGCGCAAATCGCCAAGTTGCAGGCCCAGGCAGATGATGCCCGGCGCACTGAAGTCGGAAACGTGATCGCTGAAATCCGCCAGAAGATCGCCGAATATGGTCTTTCGGCGCACGATCTGGGTTTTGCGGAAGCCGCGCGCCGCGGTCGTCCGCCGAAGAAGGCGCCGCTGCCGCCGAAATACCAGGATCCTAAGTCAGGGAATACCTGGAGTGGCCGGGGCAAGCCGCCTAAATGGATCGTCGGAAAGAATCGGGATCGCTTCCTGATTCAACCATGACGATAACGGCTGAAGCGAAAGCGAATTGAAGGTAAACGGGGCGTCGCGGTAAATACCTAAATTGGCAGGCGCATCGGGGTTATGCGCGCCGACAAGAAAAAAGGCATTTCTCGGCAATTTTATTGAGGATTTCCCTACTCGCTCGGGCAGGACTTTCCTGCGGCTTTATCGGGGCGGCGAGTCGGGCTACCGCGGCACTCCTGAAATGCGACGGGCGGCGCTTCATTACTGAAGCGCCGCCCGTCATTTCTATTCTTCAGTTGAAGAGATCGTTCAGCCGGCAGCCACGCGACGCAAGACGGGGCGGCGTGCGCGCTGCACGAGCGCCGTATACCCGTCGACATAATTCTGCGCCATCGTCTTTGAGCTAAAGCGCTTCTCGAACTGCGTGCGGATCTCGATGCGCGACAGTTCGTCGAGCCGCTGCAGCGCGGCGACCGCGCCCTGCACGTCTTCGACGATATAGCCCGTCACGCCGTGGTCGATCACCTCGGGCACCGACCCGCGGTTGAATGCGATGACGGGCGTGCCGCACGCCATCGATTCGATCATCACGAGGCCGAACGGCTCGGACCAATCGATCGGGAACAGCAGCGCTTTCGCGCCGGAAAGGAATTCCGGTTTTTGCGCTTCGTTGATTTCACCGACGAATTCGACGTGCGCCTGCGACAGCAGCGGCTCGATCTCGGTCTTGAAGTAATCCTGGTCGACCTTGTCCACCTTGGCGGCGATCTTCAGCGGCAGACCGCTCAGCGCGGCGATCTTGATGGCTGTATCGACGCGTTTTTCCGGACAGATGCGTCCCAGGAACGCGAGGTATTCGGGCTTCTTCTGCGGTTGCGGGGTCAAAAGCCCTTCCGGCAGGCCGTGGTAAATCGTATTGAGCCAGTTGGCCTGCTGCAGAGGCAGCCGCTGCGAATCGGAAATCGACACGACCGGTGCATCGGTGAAGGTGTCGAACATCGGTTGCAGCTCGGGCAGGTCGAGACGGCCGTGCAGCGTCGTGACGAACGGCGTGTCGAGCCCGGAAAAGAGCGGGAACGGCAGGTAATCGAGGTGAAAGTGCAGCACGTCGAACTCGTGTGCGACACGGCGTACCTTTTCGAGCAGCAGCATATGGGGCGCGAGCGCGTCGCGGATCGACGGATCGAGTCGCAGCGCGCGCGGCCAAGCCGCTTCGAGGTTCGCCGAGGTGACCGAGTCGCCGCTTGCGAAGAGCGTGACGTCGTGGCCGAGGTCGACGAGTGCTTCTGTGAGGTAGGACACGACGCGCTCAGTGCCGCCGTAGAGCTTCGGGGGTACAGCTTCGTAAAGCGGCGCAATTTGGGCGATTCGCATGCGTAACTCTCCTTATTCAAGAACTTCTCGGGCCGGGTGGCCGCCACGCTGACGTAGCGAGGGCCCGGCCCGGCGGCCGGAAACGCGCGGGTTACGCGCTCCGGCAAAGGATGGCCGACAATGGCTTAGGTAGGCTTGGCCGTCCCACGGAGATCATTATCGGGATCGAGCGCACGGATTCGAGCCATTTTTCAAACACTTGCCGCTTGTTACAGGCCGAAACACCGGCCCGTTCCTTGCGGTCGGCCTGACTCGCCAGTCAATACCGGGAAAAACGCAAGCCGGATCTCCGCGCCCGCTTCCCTAAGCAGAAATCGGGCCGCATGGGTTTGGCGAATGATTTGGCGAGCGAGGCGATCGATCTGAATTGAGGAGAGAAAGGAAAGGGAAGGTCTGTCGTCAGGGCATTTGTTGCGGCGTCGTGAAATCTCTCTATAATTTCGGCAAACGCTTTACGTCTCTTTTTTCGCGCCATTACAAGGCCGCTCAATACGACAGCGTCAATCCCCGGTGCGTCGTTCTTGTCAGAAAAATTCCTACACGTTTTATAGACTTTTCCGTCGAGTAGACGGGGTGTCCGTCCGATTTCCCCCCCTTGCACCTTCCGAGACAATGCAGACAGGACCATAAGCGGGCTCATCGTGCGTCTTTTTTACGCGCGGGCGAGCAAACGTTTCCGTAAGCCTGACCAGCTAGAAAGACTCGGGGGAATTATGAGCGCCACAAGCGAAATGCTCAGCGAGATCAAAGAAGTAAACCTGTCGTATCTATTGCTCGCGCAGCGTCTTTTGCGCGAAGACAAGGCGATGGGCATGTTCCGCATGGGAATCAGCGATCAATTGGCGGATGTGCTCGCCAACCTCTCGCTGGCGCAAACCGTCAAACTCGCCGCATCGAATCAAGTGCTGTGCCGCTTCCGATTCGATGATCACGCCGTCCTGTCCTCGCTTGCCGACAAGGGCAAAACCAACGCCGTCGCGCAGGCGCATTCCGCCATCCTGATGGCGAGCCAGCCGGCCGAAGCCATCGGCTGATAGCGCATAGACGTCATTGCCGTAACAGCGAGCATGCCGCCTGGCGGCCATGCCGCTGACGGGTAATGCCGTATCGGGGCAAAACAAGCAGTCAAGAACGCAGGACACATCGCGGATGGCCACAAAAAGCGTGGTGCTCGAAGTCAAGGAAATCACCTTGGCCATCGAGTTGATCGAGCTTGGCGCACGTTTGCAATTGCTCGAAGCAGAAACGAGCCTGTCGCGCGACCGGCTCATCAAGCTGTACAAGGAACTGAAAGGCGTTTCGCCGCCGAAGGGCATGCTGCCGTTCTCGACGGACTGGTTCATGACCTGGCAGCCGAACATCCATTCGTCCCTGTTTTACAACACCTACCGGTTCATGGTGGAGCACGGCGGCTGCGAGACGATCCAGTCGATCGTGAAGAGCTACCGGCTCTATCTGGAGCACGTGCATCTGCACAGCGAGGAGCCGCTTCTGAGTCTCACGCGCGCCTGGACGCTCGTGCGCTTCTTCGATTCGGGAATGCTGCAGATGACCGCCTGCACGCGTTGCGGTGGACACTTTGTCGCGCATGCGCACGACCCGCAGCATGGTTTCGTCTGCGGCTTGTGTCAGCCGCCGTCGCGCGCGGGCAAGACGAAGAAGGCCGGCGCGTCCAAGGCCGATCTGGTCGAGCTGGCGGCTTGATGACTGTGAGAAGCGCGAGCAGGCCGCCGGAAGGACACCGGAAGGCCGACTCGATCGCTGATCCACGGCGCGCTCGCGCCTAGCGTAGTAAGGCGCCGTAAGGCGGCGCCCCCGCCCGATTCGGTGGCTCGTGGTTTACACGGCCCGCCCTGCCTGCTTTTCCCCTCAAAGTTTTTGCCTCGAGTGCCGTAAACCAATTAACGACGGTCTCCCCGTCGCTCTTTGTGAGGGCCCGGCAGTGCTGATTTTCATTGGAGTGTTCGTTACGCTGTTGTCCGTCTTCGGCGGTTATGCGCTGGCAGGCGGGCATCTGGGTGCGCTGATTCAGCCGACGGAAATTCTGATGATCGTCGGAGCCGGCGTGGGTGCGTTCGTCCTCGGCAACGGAATCAAGAACATCAAGGCGACGGTGCGTGTGCTGCCGACGCTGTTCAAGGGTTCGAAGTACAACAAGGACGTCTACATGGAGCTGATGGCGCTCCTTTACGTTCTGCTTGCGAAGGCGCGCAAGGAAGGCACGCTGACGCTCGAAGCCGACATCGACGATCCGGAGAAGAGCCCGATCTTCACGCAGTATCCGAAGATCCTCGCCGACAAGCACATCGTCGAATTCCTTACCGACTATTTGCGCTTGATGGTCGGCGGCAACATGAACGCGTTCGAAATCGAAAGCCTCATGGACGAGGAGATCGAGACGCATCACGCCGAAGGCGAAGGTCCGGCGCACGCGTTGAGCCGCGTCGGCGATGCGATGCCGGCCTTCGGTATCGTCGCGGCCGTGATGGGCGTGGTGCACACGATGGCCTCGGCCGACAAGCCGCCCGCCGTGCTGGGCGCGATGATCGCGGAAGCGCTCGTCGGCACCTTCCTCGGCATTCTGCTTTCCTACGGTCTGATCGGGCCGCTCTCGAGCCTCGCCGAGCAGCGCGTCGCCGAGTCGACCAAGATGTTCCAGTGCATCAAGGTCACGATCCTCGCGAGCCTGAACGGCTACGCGCCGGCGATCGCGGTCGAGTTCGGCCGCAAGGTGCTCTTTTCGACCGAGCGTCCGTCGTTCGCCGAGCTCGAAGAGCACGTGCGCCGCGTGAAAGCCAAGTAAGCGCGCCAACGGAATCGGGGACTCGGCCATGAGCAAAGGAAAAGAGCGCGCAATCGTCGTCAAGCGCGTGACGGCAGCGAAGAAGTCGCACCACGGCGGCGCGTGGAAGCTCGCGTACGCGGACTTCATGACCGCGATGATGGCGTTCTTCCTGTTGATGTGGCTCTTGAGCGCGGTCACGCCCGTGCAGCTGAAGGGCATCGCCGAATACTTCCAGCAGCCGCTCAAGGCCGCGCTCTTCGGCGGCGACCGCAGCGCCGAGGATTCGAGCATCGTCAAAGGCGGCGGCCGCGACATCTCGACCGACAAGGACGGCGTCACGCGCCGCAGCGACGGCGACACCTCGAAGGCCACGAGGACCGCCTCGAAGAGCGACGACGAAGCAATCAACCAGCAGCAAGGCTCGCTCGAGCGCCGCGAACAGGTCCGTCTGCACGATCTGCAAATCAAGCTGATGGCCGCGATCGAAGCGAACCCCATCCTGCGCCAGTTCAAGCAGCAGATCCGCGTCGACTCGACGCTGACCGGCCTGCGCATCGAAATCGTCGATACGCAAAAGCGGCCGATGTTCGCGACCGCGAGCGACGACGTCGAGCCGTACATGCGCGACATCCTGCGCGCGATCGGCCAGACGCTGAACGACGTGCCGAACCGCATCGTCGTCCAGGGCCACACCGATGCCGTGCCGTATGCCGGCGGCGAGAAGGGCTACAGCAATTGGGAACTGTCGGCGGATCGCGCGAACGCCTCGCGCCGCGAGCTGATCGCGGGCGGCATGGACGAAGACAAAGTGCTGCGCGTGATCGGCCTCGCCTCCGCGCAGAACCTGAACAAGGCCGATCCGCTCGATCCGGAGAACCGGCGCATCAGCATCATCGTGCTGAACAAGAAATCGGAAGACGCGCTGACGCGCGACGACACCTCCACGACGACGCTGTCGGACGACGCGGCGGGCGCAAAAGCCCTTAGCAACACGCTCGCGCCGGCGCCCGCCGTGGCTCCTCAACCCGTGACCGTGCCGGCCAAGCCATGAGCGGCGCGCCCTTCGCGCAGCGCAAGGCTGCGCCGGTCCACCGCGCCCGCCAGGCGCCGTGAGGAATAGATGATCAGGAACATTCTGGCGATCGACGATTCGGCCGCGATGCGCGAAATCCTTTCCGCGACGCTGACCGAGGCGGGCTACAGCGTGACGGTCGCCGCCGACGGCGAGGAAGGGCTCGAAAACGCGCTCGCGCAGGCGTTCGATCTCGTGCTGACGGACCAATACATGCCCAAGCGCAGCGGGCTCGATGTGATCGCTGCGCTGCGCGCGAATCCGGCCTATGTCGAGACGCCGATTCTGGTGCTCACGACCGAGGACGGCGAGGCATTCAAGGATGCGGCGCGCGCGGCGGGCGCGACGGGCTGGATCGAAAAGCCGCTCGACCCGGAGACGCTGACCGAGTTGGTCGCGACGCTCGGTGCGTAGCGGCGGCGCGACAGAAGGAACGATACGTAAGACGCGCGGATGGACGCGCGATATTTGACCAAGCAGATTTGCGAAGCGCAGCAGTAGCCAAGGACAAGACCCCTCGCGGTGACCCAGCATGACTCTCGACATCACTCAGTTCTACCAGACGTTTTTCGATGAAGCGGATGAACTGCTCGCGCAAATGGAGCAGTTGCTGCTGAACCTCGATATCGGCGCGCCGGACCCCGAGGACCTCGCCGCGATTTTTCGCGCGGCGCACTCGATCAAGGGCGGCGCGGCGACTTTCGGCTTTACCGCGCTGACGGAGACGACGCACATCCTCGAATCGCTGCTCGACCGCGCGCGCAACAACGAAATCACGCTGCGCAAGGACATGGTCGACACGTTCCTCGAGACCAAGGACGTGCTCGCCGATCAGCTCGCCGCCTACCGCGCGAGCGCCGAGCCCGACGCGGCCGCGGCCGCGGAGGTGTGCGCGAAGCTCGAACGCCTCAATGCCGAGAGCGGCGACGCGGCGGCGCCCGCAGCGCCGGAGCCGGCGCCTGCGGCGGCGATGGACATCGCGTTCGACCTGCCGCCGGTCGCGGCAAGCACGGGCGCGAATCCGCCTGAGCACGTCGTCGCACAGGCCGAGCAGGAGCTCGGGCACGCACCGGGCGCCGCACCGGCACCGGCTGCGTCGGCGCCGGCCACCGGCGGAAACGATGCAGGACCTCACCTGAAAATTACGCTACGGGGGGTGGGGGAGAAGGACCAGGAACTTCTGACCGAAGAGTTGGGGAACCTGGGGCAGATCGTCGGGACGGTGAAGAGCGGCGGCGACTTGACGCTGTACCTCGAGACCGATGTGTCGTCCGACGACATCACTGCCGTGTGCTGCTTCGTGATCGACGAAAGCCAGATCGTGATCGGCCGCGGCACCGCGCCCGCTGGGGAGGAGGCGCCGGCAGAACCGCCAGCGCCTCCGAGTGCGGCGGCTGCGCCGGCTCAAGCCGCCGCGCCCGCGCCTGCGGCGCCGCAACCGGTAAGCGCACCGGCACCGGCTGCGCCCGCTCCGGCGCAGGCAGCCGCGCCGAAAGCACCCGAGCCGCCGCCCGCCGCGCCGAAGCCCGCTGCCGCCCCGGCCGCTGCCGAAGACAAGAAGCCCCGCCCCGCCGCCGCAGCCGCGACGGCCGAAGGCAGCTCGATTCGCGTCGGCGTCGAAAAGGTCGACCAGCTGATCAACCTCGTCGGCGAACTCGTCATCACGCAGGCGATGCTCGCCGAGACCACGAGCGCGTTCGACCCGGCGGTGCACGACCGCCTTTACAACGGCATGGCCCAGTTCGAGCGCAACGCGCGCGATCTGCAGGAAGCGGTGATGTCGATCCGCATGATGCCGATGGATTACGTGTTCAGCCGCTTCCCGCGGCTCGTGCGCGATCTCGCCGCGAAGCTCGGCAAGGAAGTCGAACTCGTCACGTTCGGTCAAGCGACCGAACTCGACAAGAGCCTCATCGAACGCATCATCGATCCGCTCACCCACCTCGTGCGCAACAGCCTCGACCACGGCATCGAAACCGTCGAGAAGCGCCGCGCCGCAGGCAAGGATTCGACCGGCCAGCTCGTGCTTTCCGCCGCGCATCACGGCGGCAACATCGTGATCGAGGTCAGCGACGACGGCGCGGGCTTGAACCGCGAAAAGATTCTCGCGAAGGCGGCCAAGCAGGGCATGCAGGTCAGCGAGTCGATGACCGACGAGGAAGTCTGGAACCTGATCTTCCTGCCGGGCTTCTCGACCGCCGAGCAAGTGACCGACGTGTCGGGCCGCGGCGTCGGCATGGACGTCGTCAAGCGCAACATCCAGTCGATGGGTGGCCACGTCGAGATCCAGTCGCAAGCGGGCAAGGGCAGCACCACGCGCATCGTTCTGCCGCTCACGCTCGCGATTCTCGACGGCATGTCGGTGAAGGTGGGCAACGAGATCTTCATCCTGCCGCTGAACTTCGTGATGGAGTCGCTGCAGCCCAACGCCGAAGACATCTACACCGTCGCCAACGGCGAGCGTGTCGTGCGCGTGCGCGGCGAGTATCTGCCGCTCGTGGCGCTGCACGAAGTGTTCGCCGTCGAAGATGCTCGCACCGAACCGACGCAAGGCATCGTCACGATCATGCAGACCGAGGGCCGGCGCTTCGCGATGCTGATCGACGAACTCGTCGGGCAGCAGCAGGTCGTCGTGAAGAACCTCGAAACGAACTACCGCAAGGTGCACGGCATTTCGGCCGCGACCATCCTCGGCGACGGCAGCGTCGCGCTGATCGTGGACGTGGCGGCACTGTTTCGCGAGTCCCGTGCTTCGCACGGCGCCATGAGTTTCTAACCGTCAATTTTTCGCAATTCCCAACCGCTTGGGGGCTAACGTGGCAGAAGTCCAATCCAACCAATCGACCGGCGTCGCCGGCCGCCGCGATGCGCTGCAAGGCGACGCAGCCGGGCAGGAGTTCCTCGTCTTCACGCTCGGCGCGGAAGAGTACGGCATCGACATCCTCAAAGTGCAGGAGATCCGCGGCTACGACAGCGTGACGCGCATCGCCAACGCGCCCGACTTCATCAAGGGCGTGATCAATCTGCGCGGGATCATCGTGCCGATCGTCGACATGCGCATCAAGTTCCACTTGGGCCGCGTCGAGTACGACCATCAGACCGTCGTGATCATCCTGAACATCGCGCATCGCGTGGTCGGGATGGTGGTGGACGGCGTGTCCGACGTGCTGACGCTCACCGTCGACCAGATCATGCCGGCGCCCGAATTCGGCGCGACGCTCACGGCCGAATACCTGACGGGCCTCGGCACCGTCGACGGCCGCATGCTGATCCTGATGGACATCGAAAAACTGATGAGCAGCAAGGAGATGGCGCTGATCGAGAACCTCGCGCACTGATAGCGCAACGTTCCGGCACCCAGCCTTTTCCACGCATCCCCGGCCCACGGAGACACTCACGATGCTGCACAACTGGTCGATCCGCACGACGCTGACCGCGATAGGCGTGGTGCTTCTTGCGCTGACCGTCGCTGTCGGCGCGCTCGGTCTGTCGGCGCTCAACGGCGCGAGCCACTCGCTCGACACGCTCGCGCGCGGCGATCTGCCCGCGATCCATTCGCTCGACGATGCCGGCGCCTACCTGCTGCGCTCGCGCGTGGCGCTCGACCGCTTCCGCGCGCTGTCCGAGGCGAACAACGCCGACGAAGCGAAGAAGGTGCTCGACCGCGCGCAGGAGTTGCTGACACTGTCGAACACGGCGTGGCAGGCTTACCAGGACGCACCGAAGGTCGACATGGACGGCGCGCTGCTCGACGACCTGAGCGCGAAGCACGCGAGCGTCCTGCACGACGGCGTCGAGCCGGAATTCGCGGCGGCGCGCGCGGGCGACATGGCCGGCTACCACGCGATCGCCGACACCAAGATCAGCCCGATGTTCGTCGCCTTCGACCAGGCCGCGGCGCTCGTCATCAAGGCGCGCCAGCAGCATGCCGAAGCGCTGCACGCGCGCTCGCAATCGCACATCTCGCTGATGAGCATGCTGATCGTCGCGGTGACGGCGGTCGCGCTCGTGCTCGTCGTGCTGATCCGCTTCGCGATGCGCGGCCTCATCGTGCAGCCGCTGCAGGATGCGATCTCGCACTTCGACCGCGTCGCCGGGGGCGATCTCACGCATCCGGTGCACGTGTTCAGCAAGAACGAGATTGGCCACCTGTTCGGCGGCATCAAGCGCATGCAGGACGCTGTCACCGAGATGGTGAGGGCCGTGCACGGCGGCACCGAATCGATCGACGTCGGCGCGCGCGAGATCGCGGTCGGCAACACGGATCTGTCGCAGCGCACCGAGCAGCAGGCGGCTTCGCTGCAGGAAACCGCGGCGAGCATGGAGCAGCTGACGGGCACCGTGCGCCAGAACGCCGAGAACGCGCGGCAGGCGAGCCAGTTGGCCGTCAACGCATCCGATATCGCGACGCGCGGCGGCGAAGTGGTGAGCCAGGTCGTCGAGACGATGCAGGACATCGCGACGAGCTCGAACAAGGTCGTCGACATCATCGGCGTGATCGAAGGGATCGCGTTCCAGACCAACATCCTCGCGCTGAACGCGGCCGTCGAAGCGGCGCGTGCGGGCGAGCAGGGGCGCGGCTTCGCGGTGGTCGCGGGCGAAGTGCGCAGCCTTGCGCAGCGGAGCGCGTCGGCGGCGAAGGAAATCAAGTCGTTGATCGGCGACTCGGCCGACAAGGTGCAAAA
Source organism: Trinickia camelliae (assembly GCF_053525655.1). Classification (NCBI taxonomy): domain Bacteria; kingdom Pseudomonadati; phylum Pseudomonadota; class Betaproteobacteria; order Burkholderiales; family Burkholderiaceae; genus Trinickia; species Trinickia camelliae. The sequence goes on along the minus strand of NZ_JBCHAA010000003.1, from coordinate 11,307 downwards.
CGGCACGCAACTCGTGGGCCGCGCGGGCACGACGATGGAAGAGATCGTGCAGGCCGTGCGCCGCGTGACCGACATCATGGGCGAGATCAGCGCGGCGTCCGAAGAGCAGTCGACGGGGATCGAGCAGGTCAATCGCGCCGTGACGCAGATGGACGATGTGACGCAACAGAACGCGGCGCTCGTCGAAGAGGCGGCGGCTGCCGCCGCGTCGCTCGAAGAGCAGACGCGCAAGCTCAAGATGGTGGTGGGCGCGTGGCGCGTCACGGGTGAGGCGGTTCATGCGGTGCAGCCGGTGGCGCGAGCCGCTCGTCCGGCGCCGCGTGCGATTGGCGGCACGGCGGCGAAGGCGAAAGGCGCGCTGCCTGCACCTAAAAAGGCGCAGTCCGCTCAGCAAGCGCTGTCGGCGCCGCGCGAGCCGCAATTGACGGCGCCGGCGCAACCGGCGTCTCCGGCAGCTTCCGCTCCGGCCGCGCCGACGAGCGCCAAGCCCGCGAGGTCCGCGCGCACCGAGGCATCCGGCACGCCACGTTCGGCGGCCCCTGCCGCACCGCGCGCTTCGGCACCGGCGCCCGCGCCGCGCCCTGCCGCGCCCGCGCCGACGGTCGCGAGCAAGGCTTCCGACGACGATTGGGAAACCTTCTAAGCAAGCATCATGACGACAGCGCGCGCACAACGAATCGACCGCTCCGAGCCGCCCGTGAGAACGAGCGAGATGGAGCGCGATTTCGACTTCACGTCGGCGGATTTCGCGCGCATTCGCGATTTGATTCATCGTCGCGCGGGCATTTCGCTTTCCGACCACAAGCGCGACATGGCGTACAGCCGGTTGGCCCGGCGCCTGCGCGCGCGTGGGCTCGACAGCTTTCGCCATTACCTCGACCTGCTCGAATCGGAGAACGATCCGGCCGAGTGGGAAGCGTTCACGAACGCGCTGACCACGAACCTGACCGCGTTCTTCCGCGAGTCGCACCATTTCCCGATCCTCGCGGATTTCGTGAAGCGCCGGCAGGCGCCGGTGTCGGTGTGGTGCTCGGCGGCGTCGACGGGCGAGGAACCGTATTCGATCGCGATGACGCTGATCGAAGCGCTTGGCGATTCGGCCGCGCGCCAGGCCACCGTGCTCGCCACCGATCTCGACACGCAAGTGCTCGCCAAGGGCGAAGCGGGCGTGTACTCGCTCGACCAGGTCAAGCAGTTGAGCCCCGAGCGTCTCAAGCGCTTCTTCCTGAAGGGCACGGGCTCGCACGCGGGCTACGTGAAGGTGCGTCCGGAAGTGCGCGCGATGATCCGCTTCGAGCAGTTGAACCTGACCGATGCGGACTATCGCCTCGGCGCGACGTTCGACGCGATCTTCTGCCGCAACGTGATGATCTACTTCGACAAGCCGACGCAGTCGCAGGTGCTCTCGCGCTTCGAGCCGCTCGTGAAGCCGGGCGGGCTGCTGTTTGCCGGACACTCGGAGAACTTCACGTATGTGACGCAGGCGTTCAAGCTGCGCGGACAGACTGTTTACGAGCTGACGCGCGACGCGGGCGCGGGCGCCAATTCGCGCGGCCGTAGCCACGATCAAGCTAAAACCGCCGCTTCGATGCCGCGAAGGGAGGCAGCATGAACGGCCTTCCGATCGCCACCAACCTTTACTACGACAACCACTTCCGCCGTCAGGGCGTGAAGCTGCTGCCGAACGAGTTCTACACGACCGGCGACGACATGGTGCTCGTGACGGTGCTCGGCTCGTGCGTGGCGGCATGCATTCACGACCGCACGGCGGGCATCGGCGGCATGAACCACTTCATGCTGCCCGACGACGGCACCGAGCCCGCGCAGGCCGCCTCCGATTCGATGCGCTACGGCGCGTACGCGATGGAAGTGCTGATCAACGAGCTGATCAAGATGGGCGGCCGGCGCGAGCGCTTCGAGGCGAAGGTGTTCGGCGGCGCGGCGGTGCTCGCGGGCATGACGACCATCAACATCGGCGATCGAAACTCCGAGTTCGTGCGCCGCTATCTCGGCCTCGAAAAGATTCGCATCGTCGCCGAGGACCTGCAGGGCCAGCATCCGCGCAAAGTCGCGTTCATGCCCTACACGGGACAGGCGGCGGTGAAGAAATTGCGTTTGCAGCAGGAGCCGAGCGTCGCGGAGCGCGAGCAGGCCCTCGCCAAGCAGACTGCGGAATTGCGCGCGGCGCGCCACGCGCGCGCTCGCGAGCACGTCGAACTCTTTGCGTCGACGGCGAGCAAGCCGCGCGTCGAGTTATTCGGCGGTGGCCCGGGAGGAGGCGCGGCGGCGAGTTCGGCCAATAACTCGGCCACTCAGCCGGCCAATAAGCCGCCCGCGACGGGCAAACCGCGTATCGAGCTGTTCGGCGCCAGTGCGGCTTCGAGCACGCGCCCGATTAGTCAAAACAGCCCCAGGACTGTAGAGGAGGCGTAGTAGCCGTGCAGAAGATCAAAGTTTTGTGTGTCGACGATTCAGCGCTGATCCGCAGCCTGATGACCGAAATCATCAACAGCCAGCCGGACATGACGGTCGTCGCGACCGCGCCCGATCCGCTCGTCGCGCGCGACCTAATCAAGCAACACAACCCGGATGTCTTGACGCTCGACGTCGAAATGCCGCGCATGGACGGCCTCGACTTCCTCGAGAAATTGATGCGCTTGCGGCCGATGCCGGTCGTGATGGTGTCGTCGCTGACCGAGCGCGGCTCGGAAATCACGCTGCGTGCGCTGGAGCTGGGCGCGGTCGATTTCGTGACCAAGCCGAAGGTCGGCATTCGCGACGGCATGCTCGATTACGCGGAAAAACTCGCCGACAAGGTGCGCGCCGCGGCGCGCGCCCGCGTGCGGCAGGCCGCGCCTGCGCAGCATGCGGCGGCGGGCGCCGCAGCCGCCGCGGCCGCGCATGCGCCGATGCTCAACAATCCGCTCGTCAGTACCGAGAAGCTGATCATCATCGGCGCGTCGACGGGGGGCACCGAAGCGATCCGCGAAGTGCTCGTGCCGCTCCCGCCTGACTCGCCCGCTGTATTGATCGCCCAACACATGCCGCCCGGGTTTACGAAATCTTTTGCGCAGCGCTTGAACGGCCTGTGCCGGATCGGCGTGAAGGAAGCGGAGCACGGCGAGCGGGTGCTGCCGGGCCATGCGTACATCGCACCGGGCCACGCTCACCTGCTGCTGGCGCGTAGCGGCGCGAACTACATCGCGCACCTGTCGGACGATCCGCCGGTGAACCGGCACCGTCCTTCGGTCGACGTGCTGTTCCGCTCGGCTGCCCAACATGCGGGTAAGAACGCCGTCGGCGTGATTCTGACCGGCATGGGTAAGGACGGCGCTGCGGGATTGTTAGACATGAGAAATTCTGGCGCATACACTCTCGCGCAAGATGAAGCGAGCTGTGTCGTGTTCGGCATGCCGCGCGAGGCAATCGCGATGGGCGGCGCGGACGAAGTTGCGCCTTTATCGGAAATGAGCCGGCGGGTGATGACACGCCTCGCGGCGATGGGTGACCGCGTGCAGCGCGTGTGACCCTGGTGAACAGATAAGCGGTCCTCGCCGCAAAATTGAGATAAAGGAATCAAGATGATGGACAAGGGAATGAAGATTCTGGTCGTGGACGACTTTCCGACGATGCGCCGGATCGTCCGCAACTTGCTGAAGGAACTCGGCTATTCGAACGTCGAAGAGGCGGAAGACGGCGCGATGGGCTTGGCTCGCTTGCGCGGCGGCGGCTTCGAATTCGTGATCTCCGACTGGAACATGCCGAACCTCGACGGCCTCGCGATGCTCAAGGAAATTCGCGCCGACGCGTCGCTCCAGCATCTGCCGGTGCTGATGGTGACGGCCGAATCGAAGAAGGAAAACATCATTGCGGCGGCGCAGGCCGGCGCGAGCGGCTACGTGGTGAAACCGTTTACCGCCGCGACGCTGGACGAAAAGCTCAACAAGATCCTCGAGAAGATGGCGAAAGCCGGGTGATAACGTGGACCAGTCGATCAATTTGCCCGAAGAGGGCACTGAAGACGCCGATCTGACGGCCGACCGCATTCTTGCCCGCATCGCAGCGCTCACGCGCGCGCTGCACGACACGATGCACGAGCTCGGTCTCGACAAGCAGATCGAAGAGGCGGTGAAGGCCGCGCCGGACGCCCGCGACCGGTTGCGCTACGTCTCGACGCTGTCCGAGCAGGCGGCCGAGCGCGTGCTGACGGCCATCGACCTGTCGAAGCCGATGCAGGACCGCATTAACGGCGAGGCCAGCCAGCTCGACGCGCGCTGGGCGCAGTGGTACGAAGCGCCGCTCGAGCGTCAGGAGGTCGGGTCGCTCCTCACCGACACGCGCGCGTTTTTCGCGAGCGTGTCGGAAGTGACGACGGCGACCAACGCGCAGCTGCTCGAGATCATGATGGCGCAGGACTTTCAGGATCTGACCGGCCAGGTGATCAAGAAGATCATCGAGGTCATCCACGTCATCGAGCGGCAGCTGCTCTCGGTGCTCGTCGAGAACATCGCGCCGGAGCGGCGCGAGCAGTTCGCGGCGTCAGCGTCGACGCTCTCCGCTCACGATCCGGACAGTCTCTTGAACGGTCCGCAGATCAATCCGGAAGGCAACGCGGAAGTCGTGCAGGGCCAAGAGCAGGTCGACGATCTGTTGGCGAGCCTCGGGTTCTGATGGACGGATCGCCAGTCCGCGCCGCATCGAGCGGCGCGGGCGGCGAGGCTTTTCGCTATGCAGGTCGCGCGCGATTCAGCCGCCGCTTGCTCCTTCCTCTTTTTCCCTTTTTTACGCCGCCCTTTCAGGCGTGCCGCTGCCGCGTTCCATGTTCGCGTGAGCGCATCACGATTGCGCCCCAAAGCGCTCGGCGCCGCGAACAACAGGCATACTACGGTGCATGCGCGCCGGCGCCCGTATCCCGCATTCCGCCGGTAGTGCTTGAACCCCAAGCGCTGGCGGCGCATGCGCCGACCAAGCGTGGGAAACCGATTGCAAGGGAGGCTTCGTGATGTCGAGTCGCTTTAGACGCGCTGTCTTGCAGGCGTCGATCGCTGTGCCTAGTTCGTTGTTCTTCGTGATTCCCGCCTATGCTGTGCTCGGCGGCAACCCCATGCAGACGCCCACGGGCGCCAGTTCCTCGACTGTTTCGCCCGCCGTTGCGCGCGCTGCCGCGCAAGGCTCGTCCACCTCGTCCACCACGCAGACCACTTCTTCCACGTCCGCGTCCTATTCGGTGATACAGACCACGTTGTCCTCGGGGACGGTGGTCCGCGAATACGTGACCACGTCCGGCACGGTGTTCGGCATCGCGTGGCGCGGTCCGCAGATGCCGAACCTGCCCCAGCTGCTCGGCGACTACTTTCCGCAGTACGCCTCGGGCGTCCAGGCGGCGCGCGCCGCCGGCGTGAGAGGGCCGGGGGTGGTCGAGCAGAGCGGTCTGGTCGTCCATGCGGGCGGCCACATGGGAGCGTTCATCGGCCAGGCGTATCTGCCGCAGGCGATGCCAAGCGGCGTCACCGGCTCCGACATTCAGTAACCCACCGACGAACGGGAGAAGAACCTTGCGATTCACGACAAGACTCATCCAGGGGCTCGGCGTGCTCGGTTTCGCCGCAGCGATTTCACTCTTCGCGGGATGCGGAGGCGGAGGTGGGGGCGGCGGCAGTAGCAGCAGCGGCGGCTCGACGCCGTCGGTCTCGAACTCGACGACCGTGACGGTGAATTCCGGCGTCAGCGGCGTGCCGAACATCCCAACGGTCAGCGTGACTATCTGTGCTCCGGGCAGCACGACGAACTGCCAGACCGTCAACAATATCCAGGTCGATACAGAATCGTTCGGGCTGCGGGTCGTCAGCGGCGCGGTCTCTCAGGTGCGGGGCAGCCTGCCGCAGGAGCAGGTCAACGGCTCGGGCCTCGTCGAGTGCACGGTCTTCCTCGACGGCACCTACACGCTGGGTTCGGTTCGTACGGCCAACGTCCAGATTGCGGGCGAGACGGCGAGCAGCGTGCCGATCCAGATCATCGGCGACCAGAGTTCGGCGCCGTCCGGTTGCAACGGGATCGCGCAAAACACCGCGCAAGACCTTGGCTCGAACGGGATTCTAGGCATCGGCGTCGCTCCCTATGATTGTCCTTCGTGCACGACATCGACCAATACCACCCCGCTGTACTACGCATGCCCAAGCAGCGGGAGTTGTTCGGGCGCTACGGTTCCGCTCACGCAGCAGGTCACCAATCCGGTGACGAAGTTCGCGACCGATAACAACGGCGTGATACTCACGCTGCCGGCAGTATCGTCGGGGGGCAATTCGTCGGCGACCGGCACGCTGGTGTTCGGCATCGGTACGCAGTCCAACAATACGAACACCGCGTCGAACAAGTTCACGACCAACTCGTTGGGTGACGTGAGCGGCACATACAACGGGACTTCTCTACCGCAGGGAGAGGTATTCTTCGACTCGGGCTCGAACGCCTACTACTTCCAGGCCGGATCAGATAGTGCGATGACTACTTGCTCGAACTCAAGTTTCTATTGCCCATCGAGCACGTTGTCGCGTTCCGCCACTGCGCAAAACTTCGACGGTACCGGCGGAAGTGCCACGCTGACATTGAGTATCGCTAATGCCAGCTCCCTCTTTGCCACCAACAATTTCGCATACAACAATTTGGGCGGATCTATAGGCATAAATGTGCTCGATATCGGCCTGCCGTTCTTCTTCGGGCGCAGCGTCTTTTATGGCTACCCTTCAGGTAGTCAGTCGCCGTACGTCGCGTTTTAAGTCTTAAGCCTCAAGCAGGCGAGCGCCGGATGTTCATTCGTCCGGCGCTCGCCCCGACTCAATCCCCCGATGTCCATCGAAAGCCTTAGCACGCCGCGCGCCGGGCCCATCCGCCTCGCCGACGTGACGAAGGAAGCCTACATCTACCTCGGCGCAGGCGCGGCAGTCGTCCTGCAGCTTGCGCATCCCGGGGTCGGCCAGGGCGTCGTCGAGCATAGCTATACGTTGCGGCGCCCCGTCGACCGGCTGCGCACGACGATGACCTTCATCTACGCCGTGACGCTCGGCACGGCCGAAGAGCGGGAGTACGTCGCCCGCTACGTCAACAAAGCCCACGGGCCGGTGCGCTCGCCTTCGTACAACGCGTTCGATCCGGAGTTGCAGCGCTGGGTCGCGGCGACGCTTTTCAAAGGCGCGCTCACGCTGTGCGAAATCTTCGACCGTCCGCTCACGCCGGCCGATGCTGATGCGCTGTGCCGCGAGGCGGCCGTCTACGGCACGACGCTGCAAATGCCCGCCGACCTGTGGCCGCGCGACATCGCCGCCTTCGACATCTATTGGGCCCAGTCGCTCGCCGGTTTCACCGTCAACGAGGACGTACGCCGCTACGTGCACGCGCTTTTGCGCGCCGAAGGGGCGCCGTGGTGGATTCGCGCGCTGATGCCGCTGCAGGGCTTTGCCACGCGTGCGCTCCTGCCCGCCGAGTTGCGCCACGCCTTCGGCCTGCCCTGGACTGAGCGCGACGCGCGGCGCTGGGCGTGGTTCGTCCGCTATGCGCCGAAGCTCTATCGGTGCGTGCCCGGCGTGGTGAGGCGCTGGCCGGCCGCGTGGGTCCTGCGCGGGCTCCGGCGGCGGATGGCGCGAGCGGCGGCGATTTGAGGCGGGATCCCCCTCCCGCCCCATCACTCGAAATACACCCCTTTCCCCGTCCTTATCCGCCGATCGTGGCTTGACGTCTGACGGAATAATCGCTGCCAGTGGGAAAGCGGCATTCCGCCGTGCCCGTTTGGAAAGCCCGAGAGCCTCATGGCAGAGGATAGCGACCTCGATAAGACCGAATCAGCCACCCCCAGGCGCTTGGAAAAGGCGCGGGAGGAAGGCCAGGTCGCGCGGTCGCGGGAGCTCACGTCGTTTGCGCTGCTGTCGGCGGGCTTCTACGGCACCTGGGCTTTGTCCGGCACGATCGGCAGCCACCTGGTGGCGATGATGCGCGGCGCGTTCACGTTCGATCACGCGCGCGTGATCGATACCCACAAGATGCTGATCGGAGCGGGCAGCGCCGGCATGGAAGGCTTCCATGCGCTCCTGCCGATCCTCGCGCTGACGGGCCTCGCCGCCCTTCTCGCGCCGATTGCGCTCGGCGGCTGGCTGATCTCGTCGAAATCGCTCCAGCCGAAGTTCGACCGCCTGAATCCGATCACGGGCCTCGGCCGGATGTTTTCGATCAACGGGCCGATCCAGCTCGGGTTGTCGCTGGTGAAGACGATTGTCGTCGGCGTCATTGGCGCGCTGGCCATCATGAATCACAAGGACGACATCGTCGCGCTCGCGACGCTGCCGCTTCACGAGGCGATCGGCAGCACCTTCCATCTGATCGCGGTGTGCTGCGGGATGACGGTGGCGGGGATGTTCCTGGTCGCCGCGCTCGACGTGCCGTATCAGCTCTGGCAGTTCCACAAGAAGCTGCGCATGACGAAGGAAGAAGTGAAGCGCGAGAACCGCGAAAACGAAGGCGATCCGCACGTAAAAAATCGCATTCGTCAGCAGCAGCGCGCGATGGCGCGGCGCCGGATGATGTCGGCGGTGCCGAAGGCGGACGTGGTCGTCACCAACCCGACGCACTTCGCGGTCGCGCTGCAGTACAGCGACGGCGAGATGCGCGCGCCGAAGGTCGTCGCGAAGGGCGTGAACCTCGTCGCGGCGCGCATCCGCGAGATCGCGGCCGAGCACAACGTGCCGCTGCTCGAAGCGCCGCCGCTCGCGCGCGCTCTCTATCACAACGTCGATTTGAATCGCGAGATTCCTGCCACGCTCTACAACGCGGTCGCGCAGGTGCTCGCATGGGTCTATCAGCTGCGCCGCTTCAGGGCGGAAGGCGGCGACATTCCGGCGACGCCGACCGAACTCGAAGTGCCGTCCGATCTGGACCAGGGCCCGGTGTCCGATGACGACGCTGACGAAGAAGCCGAGGAAGCATTGAACACAGGCACGACAAAGAAAACCAAGGGCGCAGATAAAGGAGCCTCAATATGAACGGCCCCCACGCTCACTGCCGTTCGCTGCCCCCCGAGGGGGCTGATGCCTCCCTTGGGGCGGCCCGGCGGGAGGCATCATGAACGCACGCGTAGGCGCCCTGTTCGGCAAGCGGCCGGAGATGCTCGCAGGCAACAACCTGCGCGCGCTCGCGGGGCCGATCCTGATCTGCATGATCCTCGGCATGATGATCCTGCCGCTGCCGCCGTTTCTGCTGGATCTGCTGTTCACGTTCAACATCGCGCTTTCCGTGATGGTGCTGCTCGTCAGCATGTACACGATGAAGCCGCTCGATTTCGCTGCGTTCCCGAGCGTGCTGCTGTTCTCGACGCTGTTGCGGCTGTCGCTGAACGTCGCCTCGACGCGGATCGTGCTGCTCGAAGGCCACACCGGCCCCGACGCGGCGGGCCAGGTGATCGAATCGTTCGGCCACTTCCTCGTGGGCGGCAACTTCGCGGTCGGTATCGTCGTGTTCGTGATTCTGATGATCATCAACTTCATGGTGATCACGAAGGGCGCGGGGCGGATCGCGGAAGTGTCCGCGCGCTTCACGCTCGATGCGATGCCCGGCAAGCAGATGGCGATCGACGCCGACTTGAACGCCGGCCTCATCAACGAAGACCAGGCGCGCAAGCGCCGCCTGCAGGTCTCGCAGGAAGCCGAGTTCTACGGCTCGATGGACGGTGCGTCGAAGTTCGTGCGCGGCGACGCGATCGCGGGCTTGATCATCATGGTGATCAACATCATCGGCGGGCTGATCGTCGGCGTCGTGCAGCACGACATGAGCTTCGCCGCGGCCGGCAAGAACTACACGCTGCTGACGATCGGCGACGGCCTCGTCGCGCAGATCCCGTCGCTCGTGATCTCGACGGCGGCGGGCGTAATCGTGTCGCGCGTCGCCACCGACGAAGACATCGGCACCCAGCTCACCGGCCAGCTTTTCACGAACCCGAAAGTCTTGATGATCACCGGCACGATCATCGTGCTGATGGGGCTGATTCCGAGCATGCCGCACTTCGCGTTCTTGCTGCTCGGCGGCGGCGCGATCCAGCTCGGGCGCGTGATGAAGAAGCGCGAAGAGGCGAAGAAGACGAGCTCGGCGCTCGTCGACGTTGCGCCGGCGGCGGCCACGCCCGTGGAAAGCAACGAGGCGAGCTGGGACGACGTGACGCTGATCGATGCCCTTGGCCTTGAAGTCGGCTACCGGCTGATCCCGCTCGTCGACAAGAACGCCGACGGCGAACTGCTCAAGCGGATCAAGAGCATCCGCAAGAAGTTCGCGCAGGAGATCGGCTTTTTGCCGCCGGTCATTCATATCCGCGACAACCTCGAACTGCGGCCGAACGCTTACCGGATTGCGTTGAAGGGCGTCGAAGTGGGCATCGGCGAGGCGTTTCCGGGGCAGTGGCTCGCGATCAATCCGGGGCAGGTCACGGCGGCGATTCCGGGTGCGCCGACGCAGGATCCGGCATTCGGGCTGCCGGCCGTGTGGATCGATACGAATCTGCGCGAGCAGGCGCAGGTGTACGGGTATACGGTTGTCGATTCGAGCACGGTGGTTGCGACGCACTTGAATCATCTCGTCGTGCAGCATGCGGCGGAGTTGCTCGGCAGACAGGAGGTGCAGGCGTTGATTACGCGCACGGGTAAGGATGCGCCGTCGCTTGTCGAAGACCTTGTGCCGAAGACGCTGTCGCTCACGACCTTGCAGAAGGTGCTGCAGAACCTGCTCGATGAAGGCGTGCCGATTCGCGATATGCGGACGATTCTCGAGTCGCTGTCGGAGCATGCGGTGAAGGTTACCGATGCGCATGATCTCACCGCGGCGGTGCGGTTGGCGCTGGGGCGCGCGATTACGCAGCAGTGGTATCCGGGGAATGGGGATATGCAGGTTATGGGCCTTGATTCCGGGCTTGAGCGTGTGCTTTCGCAGGCGCTTTCTACTAGCGCGAATCCTGGGCTCGAGCCTGGTCTTGCGCATACGCTGCTTACCGAAACGCAGAAGGCCATGATGCGGCAGCAGAATTCTGGCTTACCGCCGGTGTTGCTTGTGCAGCATGCGCTGCGGGCTATGCTTGCTCGCTTTTTGCGGCGTAGCTTGCCGCAGTTGAAGGTGCTTTCTTATGCCGAAGTGCCGGATACGCGGACGATTAAGGTTGCTAATTTGATTGGCGGCTAGGGCTTTTGTTTTGCCTACGGCGTTTGGTTCTTTTGCTTGGGTTTGTTGTGCAACTTTGATTTCGCGCCGTTCCGTATAGTCCGTCCCTCCCCGGGACCGGGG